>DASTQB010000253.1:0-24965 GCA_035761985.1 Pyrinomonadaceae bacterium | reverse complement strand
TCCGATGCGCAGCGATATAAGCTTTCGCTCAGCGAACAGCCGGCGGTAAGTTTGCGCACACTCAACCCAGTCCAACCACTTGTCGAACCCAACTGCGTCGACAAGCGTTGTCTTGTGCTTGTACGAAGCCTGCAAAATCGTTTCCTGCAACGTCACGACTGTGGGCGTCATGTCCGTTACGTCAAGATCCATGAAACCCACGTCGCGGATCATCGCGAGACTGTCCGACTGGAACGGAACCTGAAACCCGTCCTCGGCCCAGATGAACGCGCGATCTTCGTCGTTGATATCGGGTCCGGCTACGATGTCCGTCATCGTCAGAAACCCGCCTGGCCGTAGCCAGCGATGAACCCTTTCGAGCACCGCGCGGCGATCCTGGGCCACCGCGAGCATGTCGCCGAAGTAGACGACGTCGTAACGTTCCGAAGGCTCCCACTGAAGCATGTCGGCCTCGATGAAATCGAAGCCGCGCGAATGGGAGTCGGGGTGTCGCTCGCGTGCGCGTTCGATCTGCTGCGTGCTGATCTCCACACCGGTGACGCGACACCCGAAACGGGTCGCGACGTATTCGCAACCATCCCCCATCCCGGAGCCAAGTTCGAGAACACTGTGCCCTGGTCCAAGTCTGGCGTAAGCACCCATGTAATCGAGCAACGCTGGGCCACCGATGTTCGCGAAGATCTTGCCGCCGTATAACGGCTCATAGATCGTCAGCCGCCAGCGAGGATCGTCGGACACGTCCCACACCTGGAGTTGCTTCTCGCGAACTGCAACCGCGTCATGGGCCATACGATTCTCCAGTGCTTAATAGGTCGTATAAGTCCTATAGGTCCTATAGGACTTATACGCGTCGCGCGCCGATGCGCAGACAAACGAGCTTCCGCTCGACGAAGTAGCGGCCGTAAACCTGCGCACACTCGACCCAGTTCAACCAACTGTCGATTCCCACACCTTCGACGATTTCCTCTTTGTGCCGGTACGACTCTTCAAGGATTCGCTCGTTCTGCATGATCCCTGCATCCGTAATATCTGTGACTTCGAGTTGCCGGAAGCCGACGTCCTGGATCAACGTGAGGCGTTCCTCAACGGACGGGAGGCTGTGCACGACTCCATCTTCCACCCACAGGAATTCACGATCTTCATCAGTGAGACCCGCTGGTCCAACTACGATATCGGACATGGCCAGGGCGCCGCCGGGCTTCAGCCAGCTATGGATCTTTTCGAGGAGGGTTCGGCAATCCTCGATGATCGGGAGCATCTCGAGGAAGTACACCGCGTCGTAACGTTCGGGAGGTTGCCAGTTCAGAAAATCAGCCTGGACGAACTCGTAACCGCGCGAACGGGAGTCGCCATGACGTTCGCGAGCGCGTTCGATCTGCTGCGTTCCGATCTCGACGCCGGTAACACGGGAACCGAAATGTTCCGCGATGTACTCGCACGCATCGCCCATCCCGGAGCCGAATTCGAGGACGCTGTGTTCTGGTCCAAGTTTCGCGTAAGCGCCGACGTAGTCGAGAAACTTCAAACCGCCGACGCTGCCGACTTTCTTCCCCTCGCGTAGCGGCTCGTAGATCGTAAGGCGGAACCGCGGATCGTCAGCACGATCCCAAACGCGGATTTGTAGCTCTCGAACTGCGTCCTGGACCATTTCCGGGGCCGGTCTCGTCATGTTAGTTCTCCAATCGTGTAAATCATGCAAATCCTGAGATCCTGTCTAAACTGGCGCTCGCCTCTGCAACGTCACGGGTAAACCATTACGCGGATGCAATGTGAGGGAAGCCTCAGGCTCCACCTTGTGATTTCCTGCAACTCGCAAACTGAACCGTTGCGCAATCGTCGCGACCACAAGCATCACTTCCATCAATCCAAACCTACTGCCAAGACACGTGCGAGGTCCCGCGCCGAACGGAAGATAGGCGCACGAATCTCGCTCCGCGCCGTTGTCAGGCGCGAATCGCTGCGGATCGAAACGTTCCGCGTCGTTCCAGAACTGCGGGTGCCGGTGAATCGTGTACACACAAACGAGAACGTCGGAGTTCGCGGGGATGGTGTGCCCATCGAGTCGATCGGGATTGATCGTCTTGCGCGGTAGCAACCACACGGGCGGGTACAATCGCAGCGTCTCAGACACGATCATTTTTGTATAGACCAGGCGCGGCACGTCTGACAGTGTCGGGCGACGCCCTTCGAGCACCTGGTCCACTTCCGCGTGCAGGCGGCGCTCCACGTCTGGATGCTGCGAGAGGAGATACCAGACCCACGTGAGCGTAGCGGCTGTCGTTTCATGTCCGGCCAACAGCAACGTCATGACTTCGTCGCGCGTCTGTTTTGCGTCGCTTTCCTGAGCGGCCATCAGTGAAAGCAAACTGTTGTCTCCGGCCTCGCCGTGCTCCCGGATCATCTTTTCCACCAGCGATTCCAAACGCTGCAGCGCCGCGCGTGCGCGACGGTTCTTCTGCGTGGGCACGTACATCGGTAATCGCGATAGCGAGGTCATGCGCGACATGGCCCAACGCGTTAGCAGTGTCAGATCTCTCGAGAGGTCTTCGATCGTTTCGCTCAAGTCCATTCGGAAGAGCGTCGAACCGAGGATGTTGATCGTCAACCCAACCATCTCGTGAGCGATGTCCAAACCTTTCTCGTTCGCCCAGCGGTCGACAGTTGCATGTGTGGCATCGACCATTGACTGGCTGAACTCATCCATGCGCTTGTTATGAAATGCAACCTGCAGCAACCGGCGCTGCCTGGCCCACAACTCACCGTTACTCGTCAGCAGACCTTCGCCGAGCAACGGCCGGGCCTCAATCAGCCCCAGTCCTTTCCGGTAATTCGTTTCGTTATCGCAGAGAACGTGCCGGGCGTAATCGGGATGGTTCAAGAGATACAGGCTCTTCGGTCCCATTCGAAAACAGATCAAATCGCCGTACGTCTTCGTCGCATGAGTCACAAACTTCAGTCGATCACGACGAACTTCGAGCAGGCTGCCGAGTAACCGACGGCCGCGCGGGCCGGGCACACGCTTTTCCTGCCGTGCGGGGAAATAGCCGGTGAATGTCTCGCTTCTGAAGTTTGTCGGTTGTACTTCCAAAGACTCACCTCGAATTACATGCCCGCGTGGGCGGCAAGAGCACCGTTCGTTCTGTTCAGCAACAGCGGCAGCGCCATCAAGATCGGTGGATCAAACGGTTCGGGCGCCCTGAGCGAAAGATCTGTCGGACCCTGGACCACGCCGTCGCATACCACTACGGGCCTGCCGCCACGCAATGTCGTTTCGTAAAGAAAGTGTTCTCTAAAGTCTTTGGACCAGGCGAGACCGGCGGCGAGAAGGTAGTAGACACCGTCCGCAACTGGCCCAACGCGGTAAGTTCCCGGTTGTGCGATCATCGTTCCTGCAATCGGCGGCCCTTGCGGAATCGGCGTCGTAAATAGCCCCACGAAAATATTCCCCTTGAACCATTCAGGCGCTGTGACTTTTCCGGAAATACCTGGCGCCGCGTCGAACCCGTTTGGCGTTGGTGCGAATAAACCGGCGCTTTCGTGGGAGGCGAAGGATCTGAAGTGACCGGGTGACAGTCCGACGAGTGCGGTGAAGCGGCGAATGAAAGTGCCGAGGCTGTTGTAGCCAACGTCGAAGCAGACGTCGGTGACGTTGGTCTTCGTCGTTAGCAGCAACCGTTTGGCCGTTTCCAGACGCAGCGCGTAGAAAAACTGGTTTGGAGGAATGCCGGTGATCTGTCGAAATATGCGATTGAAATGATATGGACTGATGTACGCTTTTTTCGACATCTCCTGCAGCGTCAGCGGCTCATCAAGCCGGTCGTGCATCATCTTGATGACGCGCTCCACCGCCTCACGATGTGCAACCGTCGTCGCGGGCCGCACGTCGTGCATTTGCCAGACGGCACTGGGAAGAATTTTCGTCGCGGTATTAACGCTAATTCGATTCATAGTTAAAAATCCCGATTTAAAATCCGCGTTCATCTGTGGCCCCGAATGGCTTCAACGCCTCACGAAGCTCGCGGGGCACGGGGACCGGAACCATCTCTTTGCTCTCACGCTGCATGCACGCCACCTCTTGTTCTCCTCGCGCGACGAGCTCTCGTGCATCAGCCTTGCAGCGCCAGTACTCGAACAGCATGTCAATCCGGTTCTGCTTCATCGACCCCAGCCGCATGCGGATGATCAACTCGTCGAACGCAGAAAGCTCGGCCAGGTACTCACACGAAACCTTCGTGGTCACCAGCGCTAGCCCCTGGCCCAGGCTCTCTAGCACTTTCGGCGCATGGTCGCGTAAGAACATCTCGCGACATCTTCCCTGCCAGCGAACATGATTGGCGTAGTAGACGTTGCCAACGAGGTTCGTCTCTTCGAAGCCCACCACATGCCTGTACTCATAAGCTCGCATAGAAAATTTCCGTTCAATCCACTTGAGAGAGCACTGCGATTACAAAGACGCCCTCGCGTTCACGAAGCTCAGTTGCGTACGTCAGGATTTTGAAACTGCCCGACGACAGCAACACGCAGCCATCATCGGTCGAGGAAACAAAGATCAGCGGAGCAGTAATCATCGCGCCCGCTTTCTTCATGGCCTCGCTCGCGGACCAGATTCTCGTGGCAGAGACAGCTCCGTTCTCCTGCGCGCGACGTGCGACTAGCTGCGCAAGTTCATTCCGCTCGTCGCCGAGCAGTCCACGCCACACGAAAGGCGTGCGCTCCGCGACCAGTTCGAGGTCGCAACCGACCGGCTTCGGACCAGCAACCGCAATCGTCAGATCACCGTTGTGAGCGGCTGATACTTCCCGCCGCGCGCGCACTTCCGGCTTCCCATCGGGTCTCCGGCTTACTGCGGTGCGCATTCCAACCGCTGTTTGAATCGCTCGATCGCTGCGCGTTTGGCGGTCTTCGGAGTTGTCGCGCTGCAAAACGATCGCGACATCGGATCCCGGAATTAACTCTCGAACACGACGTTCAAGGTATGGACCAAGCAGCGCCTCCTGTCGCGGGCTGGGAATCGGCGCGCCGACTGCCTGCAACTTCAGCCCGCGCCAACGCTCATGGACCAGCCCGTCAACTCCGAGGATGTCGAGGTCGTAGATAAAAGTATTTTCCGTACACGAACGTTCGCGTGCAGAAATGAAAAAGGAATCCGACTTGCTGATGGCCCGTTCGAGGCTCACCGACTCCGCTGAAACCGGCAGGAGCGTTCGATGAGGAATGCACGCCTGAATCGCGTGCATGGCGGCGTCGCGCGCGCCGGGATCTCCAAGCAGCAAGCCCGAAGGCAAGTGATGAATAAACCATGACGTGTGTCCATCCGGAGCGATCTCCGCGAAACACTCCTTTGCATTCAAATGACGATAGTTATCCACTCGCTGGAACCGGCCACTCTGGAACAGTATGTTTCCGTAGAGATCGGTCGCGGGATCGAGCGACACTCTGTTATTCCCGTACTTTCGAAAAGCCGGCGATCGTTTCGAAGAACCATTTCGCACGTGCGCAAATTCGCAAGTCGCACGAAAGTGGTCTACCTGGAATCCTGTTTCCGCACTTCGAAGAACTACCTCGACCACGCCGGGCCGTCGAACGAGTGCAGCAAGCCGGATCGGCAACGGCGCGTTTTCTGAAACCACCACTGGACGATTGAATTCGATCGCTTTGAATGCGGGTAGCGCGGGCGAACCGGCGAGTGCCGCCGCTACCTGGGCCATTGCTTCGAGACCCATCACTGCCGGAAGCAGTCTCCGGCCCTGTAACGCGTGATCGTCAAGGTAAGGATCGGTATTGCGCGACAAGTCTACGTCGACGATGAGTTCGATCTTTGGATAGTAGACTTTGATCTTTTCGAGGAAGCGCAGGAATGGGAGTTCCGGAGTTTCGATCCTGAACGTCGGCAGGTCGCTGTAGCGGCCCATCACGACAACTGAAACGACGTCCTCCGGTTGTCGCAACAGCTCGAGCAGAATAGCAACTCCCTGTTCGGGCGGAATCGGAGTTATGCCTTCTTTTACGAGGCGATCTTTCCGCATCAACCGCGCGCCCATTCCGATTTCCGACCAGATGGACCAGTCGATGGCGAGGCAGCGACACGACGGATGGCCCAACTTCCAATCTTCTACGAGACGCGTCAGCCATTCATTCGCAAGCGCGTAGTCGGCTTCACCCGGCAGCCCTGTGCGGGCGATGACTGAACCAAAGCCGATGAACAATCGCAACTTTTCCGGATCGACAGCAGCAAGGAGATTGCGCGCGCCTTGTACCTTTACGGACAGCGTGCGCTGAAACGAATCTTCATCAAGATTCTTGAGCAGTTGTGGCTGGTTTCTGGCTGCACCATGCAGGATACCCGTGATTGGTCCGAGTTCTTCTTCAGCGTTTTGTACAGCCTCGCGAACGAGCGTCGCATCATTGAGATCCGCCGAGATGTATTTAAACGTGATCCCATTGGCGCGCATGCGCTCGAGATTGGCAGCGAGCTTCGGATCGGTTTCCGGCGCGGCACGGCCAATCAGCGCCAAACGCGCTCCGGTTTCTTTCGCAATCGCTATCGCACACTCGGCGGTGATTCCCTTCCCGCCTCCGGAAACCAGCAACACATCGTCGGTGGTCAAAGGCAGATCGCCTGAACGATCTTGCAGCGGCAGCAACTGCATGACCTTCTCAGATCGTCTTCCATCTCGATCGTAGTAAGCCTCCACGAATCCATCCGCGGCTAAAGCTTCGGCGACCACCCACTCGATCGCTCGAGGCTCAGACTCCGGAACGTTCACAACACAGGTGGTAACGTTTGGCGCTTCGAGATGAAGCGTGCGCGCAAAGGCGGCTGCGCCATGACCGTGTTGGACCACAACGAACCTGGCATTGCCCGAACGTTGCAACACCTGCCGCGCGCTCGCTAACAACAACCCAACGATCGTCTCATCACAATCGCGTGACAAATAAACGATCACGCCGTCGCCTGCTTGGTCTTCGAAGCTCGCGCGCAGATCATCAGCGAACGGCTGCTCCGAAGGCGCAATAACCTCCCAGACGCCCTTCTCGATTGGTAACGCACACGCTGAAAGGGGTCGTTCTACAAGTTGGACATTGAACGTCCTGATCCACGCATCGACTCCCGCGGGTAGTTGCGAGTCGTCAGTGGTGGTTTTGAGGTGAGCGTTTGAGCGCTGTTCGTCGAGTGCTTGTGCGATCTCCTCAACTGTGGCATCGGCAAAGTCCGTAGGAGAGACTGGCGAGGGTAAGCCGGTCTGCATCGCGGCTTCCACAACAAGCTGGCTGACCGTGATCGAGTTCAAATGCAGATCGCTCAGCAAGCGGCTGTCCTTCCCGATACTCGCCGCCGGAAGTTCAGCACGTTCGGCGATGAGCTGTACGAGTACGTCGAGAGTAGACGAGCCGGAAGCATCAACCTGTCTTCTGACTTCGACCTTCTCGGCCACCGCGGCTTCAAGTTTGACCTCGCCCACTGGCGCAAGCTCGCACGGGTTAACAAAAAACTTCGGCTGCCAGTTGAGATCGAACGGCCGCGTGAATCGTCCTTCAAAAAGCGCCGCGTGATTGATCGCTTGGCCCAAAACAAAAGCAGCGGCAGCGGCATTGAGCAGACCGCGCAACGAAGAGCCTCCCGCATCGAGCGAGATCACCGGTGTGCCAGTGATGTCGTTCATCAGCCCGCCGAGCACTTGTCCTGGTCCAACTTCCAACCACAGATCGATCTTCTGAGCTTCCGCGACAGTCGCTGCGTTCATAAACAACACGGGCGAAGTTATTTGCTGACGCAGCAGCTCGGTCAGCTTCGCGGATGTGGTGAGGACTTCGCCCGTGACGGTCGAGACAACGACACGATCGAGAGGATTGAAGTTTACGTTTGCTAAATACCGCGTGAGGACATCTGCAGAATTGGCGACGATCGGTGAATGAAATGCGCTCGAAACATGAAGCCTGACCGCCTTGAGATGCTGCGCGAGTGCGCGCGTGACAACCGAGTCGACGGCGCCCGCTTCACCTGAAATCACCGTTTGATGTGGCGAGTTGATTCCTGCAATAAAGACGGGCGCAGAGCCGGTCAATGTTTCAACTTCCCGTAATCCCGCAGCAATGCTCGCCATCGCGCCCGCGGAGTTGCCGTTCTTCATCGCCTGACCGCGAACCTTTGCGATATCCAACAACGTCTGTTCGTCAATCGCGCCCGCCCAGTGCAACGCGGCAAGTTCTCCGAGACTGTGGCCCACGGCGACCTGCGCTGTGATACCAAGCTCCGCGAGAACTCGCATGCCCGCGATTGATGCAGTCATGATCGCCGGTTGTGCAATCTCCGTCGCCGTGTCGTCACGACCTGCCGGAAACGTGCTGCGCTCATAAAGCTGACGCACGTAATCGAAACGACGCCGCAACGCTCCGCCGTCAACATGCGACGGAGATCCCTGGCCCGGAAAAAGAAATCCAATGCGCGGTTCCGATGGGCCTGTGCTTAAGAAAACTCCCGCCGCCGGATCGATACTTGCACCACTCACGATCCTCGATCTCAACTTCTCCAAACGATCCGCGAGCTCCCGCGGGCTCGAAGCCACAATCGCCGCACGCACTCGGTCGTGCGTCAGCGTTCTTTGTAACTCCCGCGCGAGATCCGAAAGTTCTGCCTGCGAAATGCCTGCTGCGAAAGTGAGCAGGTGCTCGACCTTCTTCAACAACTCATCCGCATTGCGCGCCTTCAACAGGAACAGTTCAGCGTCCTGCGGCGTGGACATCAGCGTGCGTTGTGCAGAGGTGATTGCCTGAGGCGATCCGTTTGCCTCGACTACGAGGTGAACGTTGATTCCGCCGAACCCCATCGAGCTGACGCCCGCGCGTCGCGGCTGCCCGTTGGGCCATGCTTCGGCTGTTTTCAAAACTCTCAGCGCAGCCGACTGGCGCGTGATTTCCGAGTGCGGATGTTCGCAGCCTGTTGTTGGCGGGATGATTCCAGTCTTGAGCGCCAGAGTCGCTTTGATCAACCCTGCGATTCCAGCCGCCGCTTTCGTGTGTCCGATGTTGGCTTTGATACTGCCGATCGCAGCAGGCGCATCTGCTTCAGTGCGGGCGCGCGACAGCGCTTGCAGTTCAACTGTGTCGCCGACGCTTGTGCCCGTTCCGTGTCCCTCGAAGTACGCAACCGTGTCGATACCAAAACCCGCACGACGATAAGCACGCCTCAGCGCCAGTAATTGTCCTTCGACTTCCGGACGCGTGATTCCGCCCTTGCCGTCCGACGAGATTCCCCAACCGTTGATCGTTGCGTAAACGCGTCGACCCTGCGACACAGCATCTTCGTACCGCATCAATAGAATCATTCCGCAGCCCTCGCCCGGAATGAACCCAGCCGATTGCCTGTCGTAGACTCGCATCACGCCCGTCGCGAGTGCGCCGGCCTTCGCGAATCCAACCAGCTCAAACGGATCGAGACTGAGATCGACGCCGCCCGCGAGTGCCACGTCGATGTCTTCCGCCACCAGCGAAGAGCACGCATTCGCAACTGCGAGAAGCGATGAAGAGCACGCGCCGTCGATCGTGTAGCCGCCTCCTTTAAGATCGAAGTGGTTACAAATCCGGCCGGCGATCGTGTTTGAGAGACCGCCTGCTAACGATTCCTCGTTGATGTTTGGGAAAGGCTCTTTGTATAGACTCTCGAGGTGCTGCAAAAAGCGGGATCGGTCTTCAACGGGCCATCCTTCTCCGGCCAATGAAGCGTCGATAACTCGCCGTACATACGGCCATCGCAAACGCATCAAGTTGGCGCGCGAGAATTCGCCCGTCAGCGTGTTGCCCAGAAACACGCCCGTGGTCTCACGTGGCAATCCATCTCCGTTATCAAACCCACCGTCGTTCAACGCACGCGCGGCAGTGTCGAGCGCGAGCCAGTGAGTCATGTCAGCCGACCGAAACGCATCGCCTCCAACGGAGAACGCGATGCGATCAAACTCATATCCCTCGATCACCGCGGCTTGCGAACAGTAAGTGACGTCGCGAACGCCACGCTCTTTTGACCAGTAGTCTTCGAGACGCAAACGCTGGGGCGGTATCGACCTGAACGCGCGGCGCTGCGAGAGCACGTTCTCCCACAGCTCCTGCGGCGAGCGCGCGTCAGGGTACGTACAAGCCATCCCAACAATCGCGATCCTGGGAACCATTCGTCAGGCCTCCGTTACAACCGCCGTGTGTACTGGTGTCTGTTCGGTTTGCTTTCTGGAACTGGTCAACGCCAGCGCGTAGAGATACAGCCCGCGCACTGTGCAGACGATGCTCAACGCGAAGAAGAGTCCGAACACGACATGGACCACCATCAACATTCCGTACACCGCCGCGACACTCGCGCCGAAAGCGATCTGGCTTCGCGTTCGAAACGGAGTCGTCGCCGGATCGGTCACCATGTAGAAGCTGTAAAGCACAAACGGAAGACCAGTCATCGGCGCGAGTGCAGGCAGCAAAGGCGTGTCGAAGATCAAACTACGAATGATCGCCTGCGCAACGAATCCGCCGACCCACGCAAGAATCAACGGTATGCGCCGTGTGAATCGAGCGTTGAGAAAGCTGCCGGTGAAGACGATGATCGAAGGCAGAAGCCAGTCGCCGATGGTGTCGAGGTTTTCAGTGAAATGATAAGGAGGCGAGATGCTGACCCAGGTGAAAAGCAGCAGCGTTACGGTGATGCCGAAGTTGGACGGGTTGAGGAAGTGCCGGGATTTACCATTGATTGGCGTTCGCAGAAGTAACTTCGACGAGATTGCTACCGCCGTGCCGAAAGCCACCACCCACAAGCGATCGTTTGCATAGATCAGCATGCCGACTGCGAGCCCCGAAATGTGTGCGGGCAGCAGGAAGTCGACAAATTTTCTCACGCCTCCAGTGAAGGCCGGCTTGCGACCGGCGCTCCAACAGGTGAGCACTTCGAGAAGCAATTCGAGGCTGTATGCGGTTGCCAGTGCGACCAACGGTTGCGCCCACGATTGCTCGAAACCGAGGACCGTGTGGCCCAGGATGTTGAGTATCGAGATAGCGATCGCGAACCGTCGCAAACCGCCTAAACGAATCGCATCATTCCACTGGTTGGCAGTCATTGATCATCCTTTCAGGTTGTCCGAGTATCACCGTGTGCCAACCCGGTGATAGTTGTATGGTCTGTCGTTGAACCTGGCCGCGGGCGTTTCGCCAGTTGATCTCTACTGGGAGTCGTACTGCTGGTGATAGTGAGCCGAGTCCGAAGTGCACATCGCTGCTGCGTTTTCCTGAATGGCCGTTGCCTCCGTCTACTTGCGTGACGAGTTGGCGACCTTCGGGAAGCTTGACTGTCACAACAGCACCAATCGCGCTACGGCCCGGCAAATTCGACGCGTTACTACAAACCTTCGTCGGCTCAATCGACTTTTGATCGAGCGGAAGCCGGAGGCGCAGACCGAGAAACGCGCCCTGTTTTGGACTCTCGTTTAGAAAAAAGAATGAGGTGGCCCATTGATTTGCGATGGCGTAATCAAGCAGGCCGTCGCCGTTTACGTCCGCTATCGCGATTCCCCTGCTGACTTGCTCCTGATCAAGACCGAGTTCAGCAGCGACGTCATAGAAACGTCCGTCGCCCGCGCGTACGTAGAACGGATTGTGGTCCTTATCGCTGAGAGCGTCGCCGGGTTGAAACCTGGGCCATGTTTTGGGATTGCTTAGTAACTGATCGTTCGCAGTCGCCAGCTCCTGCAACTCAGGCCAGCGGTTGTTTTCACCCTTCAGGAACCCGGTCGCCTGAAGCACTTCGTAAGCGCCATCGTTGTTGAGATCCGCTGTTTTTATTTCCCAGCCCCAGCCGCTTCTCGACAAACCCAGGTCTTCGCTGCGATCGACGTAAGGAGCGGCACCGTTTTTGATCTGATCGTTTGCGCCGGTGCTTAGAAATACAAAGTGACTTTCTTCGAGCGCGAATGGCGTTGCGATGTTTGAAACGAGGATGTCCGGTGTGCGATCGCCGTTGAGGTCGGCGAAGTCTACGCCCATGCCTTTGAAACTATCGCGGCCGAGCACCTTCGAGCTTGGTGTTGTTAACGACTTGTGTCCTTCGAGCACGGCGAAGCGCAGTTCGCCCGGACGTGAGCGGTTGTGAAGCAACCGGTCTGGTCCAAAATCGTTTGCGAAGTAAAGTTCGGGAAGAAGATCTCCGTCGAGATCCGCGGCGCCGACGGCGAGTGTCCAACCGTGCGTCACGATCTGCTTCTGTTGCGGAGATCCTTCGACGAAATCTTCAACCGCTTTGAATTGGACCGAAGGTTCGCTTCCTTCAGTAGCACTCTGCCACAGCAACAAGCGGCTCCTGCCCGCGTTGAAAGCCCGCGACATCGAGTGCTGCATCACCTGTCGCGTGTTGTCGCGAGCATCGAGGATGCGAGCGCCGTCCTGGTAGTAGTTGCCGATGACGAGATCGAGATGTCCGTCGCCGTCGAGATCCGCGAGCGTGGCTGCTCCGGTGAACCATCGTTCGCCGCCTGCTATAACCTCGCGCGCTTTGTAGCGATCGTTCGAAAGCGCGTTGTTCTCCTGTTTGCGAGCGAGAAATGCGATGGGTGTGCGGCCCCAGTAGGTCACGACTACATCCATCAATCCATCCTCGTTCAGGTCACCGGGCAAACATCCCATCGGCGCCATCACCGCTGCGTCATACAGCGGTCCGGCATCAAGCACGAAAGGCTGGTATCGCATCGCTGTGCCTGGCACTGGTGCGACGGTGACTCGATCCGTGCGCGGATCGACGTGACAAACGTCGTTCGGTAAGCCGTCGCCATCGAGATCGTTCAGCGCAACCGACGCGCCTGTTGCAGACACCCACGAAGCGATGCGTTGCAGGCTCTGGTTAACAATTCTGTGGGTCTTGTAAGTCGGCGATGGGACCTCGTGCAGAGGCGTCCGCGCGAAGCGAAAGTTTGCCGCGAGTTTGTTGCGCTCGGCAGTTGAAAGAGCCGGCAACTGGGCCAGCAGGTATAGCGCCACAAGAAAACCGATTGCAGCCAGGCGTGCGATGTTCCGACGAACAAAGTGAGTCATGAGCTTCATGGTCCAACTAGCTCCACGGTAACTGTGATTGAATTCGCCGCCGCCAAACCTCGTAAGCAGGCACTTTTCCATCTTCGGGTAGACACCGGCGCATGGCGTCTGTGAGTTGCGCCGCGGAATCGGCGTCGAGTCCGCAGAGGATCTGACATGCCAATTCAGTGTGTGGTGTAGGGTTGTCAGCTTGCTGGCGTGCCTTCGCTGCGAAGGCTGCGCCCTGCGCCAGTGCCGGTTTGTGAACTCCGGACAACGACTTCAGGCGTTCAATTCCCTGTTGGTTAGTTCCACCGGCCATCGCGCATGCGAGCCCGGCGCCGCTCCACAAGTCACCGTGCAACGATGGAGGCAACAGTGAAATCGAGTGAGACACTCGATCCGGGCTCGCACCCGCAACAAACCAGAGACTTCGCCCTATGCCTTGCGCGTAGGCGTGGCGTGTGTATCCCTCGAGTCGATCCAGGCGTTCGGGTTTACGAAGGATCTGTGACGACTTGAAGTAGAAATCGCTGAAACCGTTTCCGTCTGCCGCGAGCCAGCGAAGAAGCGGATCCAGATGGCCGACTGCCTGCTCGAAGTTGCGACGCATCCACGGCAGGCGCGCAATCGCCCAACCGACACCGACGTGGACCATGTACGCGTGCCTCGATCCGATGCCGTTCAGGAACGTGCGCAGTCGCTCGCGTTTCCGGAACGATAGTTCGTCGAGCAAGGTGAGGCCCATCGCTGCGCCTTCGTATGCGAACCCGCACAATTCCTGATCGACTGAGTCGAGATACAGTGCGAGACTTTCAGGGCCTTCGTCGTTGAGTGCGGCGTGATAGCCCTGCAGAAAGACGCGACCGATTTGTTCGAGTCGGATCCGCGCATCACGTTCGCTGTCCATAAATCCACGGCGTTGGAACGTCACTTCCTGGAGTGAAATTCCAAGCATGTGTTTGCGTAACCTGATCAGGGGCCGGTTGACTTTGAACCCTGGAGATGGAAATGGCTTGATCGCAGACATTTGTACGATCCGTTCGGTGAGTAATTTTCAGGCTGTCAGTTGAGACGTTGACCCATTCCGCCAACTACTTACTGTTTCTGAAGCTCAGCCATCTTCGTATGCGCTCGCGCAAGCCAAACTTGATGCCCATGCTCTTCAAATAAGGTTTTACGAACGACTGAATCTGGCTGAGACTTCGCAGGTAGCGTTGTTCGCCGCCTGGTACGTGAGTGATATGGCCGTGCCATATCGGATTCCCCTGCTTGTTGTTTTCTTCTTCAATCCAGACCTTGACAATGAAAGAGTGAGCGTAGAATTCGGCCGATCGATCTCGACGCCACTCATCAGGTGGCTTTCGTGTCGAACCGCTCCGTTTCAGCCGCATAGCAATTTCCCTGAACAGCGGCGAGGATAGACGTGGTAATTTCGGTTGGCGTCTTTGGATCGTCTGTGTAGCGTCTCGTGTGGAGGGGTGAGGAAATTAGCCGCAGATCTGCGCGGATGAACGCAGGTTAATCAAAACATCATGAAACTGCTCCAACTGCTAGCTCTCGTTTTTTTCGTGGCGTTCTCCGGATGCAGCACGTGGAGCAGAAGTTCGCAATCAGTTGCGCCAGGTTACGAACGCCAGGCGACGCCGAGCCAGCCAACTGAGTCAAGCAGTTTCACTGACCCGACCTGTTGCGATCCCAATACGAATGAGGACCTGAAGAAGGCGTGGCAGGCTTTTACAGGTGATGGTCGCTATCAACTTGCTCGTAAATCATCTGATTACCCTGCTTATGTTTTCACTTGGGGAGACTTGGGTTATGCCTCCGAGGTTAATCGCCATCATATGGCGGCCATTATTGAAGACACCTCGCGAGCTGACAACGCGCGATTTGGAGTAGTGATCTTTAGCGCGCCCGTTGGTGAAAATGGTGCTTACCGCACGTACTGGCTACTTCGCGATGGGGATTTTTCTCAGGGGTCTTTCTTCAAAGTTAGTGAATATTTGGAGTTTCACCAGATCGGCCAGGACGGCTCAAGAGAAACCTGCGACATCCGCTGGAATCAACGATCAAAACAATACTATTGCAGACCGCTGTGAGAGCTCTGCTCTTTACGGAGCGGCGGTTGAAGACCGGCCGCCCCGTTCACGAATTGAAAGTCAGAACCACGCGAAACCTCGCCTTGCCGGAGTGCATTTGCTCGTAGGCTTCCGCGACGCGATCGAGGGGAAACTTTTCGATCATCGGATGTACGTCGCTCAACAGACTGAATTCGAGTGTGTCTTGTGAATCGCGCGCGTTGCCTGAGTACCAGCCGGCTACTGAACTGCGCCGCGCTATCAGTGAGAAGACATTGATACTCAGTGGTTCGGCAGGTGCGGCGGGAACCAGCAACAAACCATTCGGCGAAAGACCATCGACGAGCGGTGAGATCGCCTGTGCGCTCGGAGCAGTCGCCAGGATCACGCGCGCTCCGCCAAATTTTTGTAACTCCGCTACGACGTCTGCGGCAGTCGCATCGATGTAGTGGTGGGCACCTAATTTCAGCGCGAGTTGTTCCTTGTCGTTGCCGCGGTTGATCGCCACAGTTTTGAAGCCCATCCGTCGTGCGTACTGCACTCCGAGATGGCCCAGTCCGCCGATGCCGTGCACAGCGACGACGTCGCCGGCGCGAGCACCGGAGTTGCGCAGCGCGTTGTAAACGGTGACACCGGCACACATGAATGGGCCTGCTTCTTCCGCGGGAACTTCGTCGGGAATCAATGCGAGTGCATTCGCGGGTGCAATCATGTATTCGGCGTATCCTCCGTCGAAGTCGATGCCGGTAACTTTTCGATTGAGGCACATTGCGAAGTCTCCGCGACGGCATTGTTCGCACACGAAGCAGTGCCCGCCGTGCCAACCGACGCCTACGCGTTGGCCCAGCGTCCATGGCGCGTTGTCACCGGCAGAATCGATCGTTCCGGCGACTTCGTGGCCGGGCACGCGCGGATACTGAATGCCAGGCCAGAGACCTTCCTTGACCAGTACGTCGCTGTGGCAAATACCGCATGCGTCAACTTTCACGCGTACTTGTCCCGGGCCGGGCTCGGGAATTTCGCGCTCGACGAGTTCCCAATCTCCACCTGCTCTGCTGATCTGTGCCGCTTTCATCTTGTCACCCATAATTGCTCCTTGTAATCGATAAGTGTGTACGTTCGTGAGTTCATGTTCCGGCGAGCACTTCGCGGTAGACGCGCTCGGTGCTGGTTGCCATGCGTGTGAGGGAGAAGCGTTCGCGCGCTGCGAGCTGAGCGTTGTGCGCGAGACGTGAACATTCAGCTGGATCGTCGATCAGTTCGTTGACGGCTTGAGCCAGAGCGTGAGGGTCGTCCAGCGGCACCATTTTTCCAGTGACACCGTCCTCTAAGATTTCCAACGCTCCCTCGGATGCTGTCGCAACAATCGGCAGTCCGGCGGCCATTGCCTCGACAATCGCAAGGCCGAACGGCTCGGAGCGCGCGGCGGAGACAAACAACGTTAGAGACGAGAGCGCCGAAGGCATGTCGTCGTTCCAGCCGGGCACGGAGACGATCTCGTTCAGACCGAGTTCGGCGATCAAGTTTTCCAATGATCTCCGGTCGTCCATCCGAGGCGACTTGTCTTCGCCGATCACAACGAATCGCACGTCACGCCGCCGCGCGTGGATCAACGCGGCGGCGCGAACAAAAACATCGTGACCTTTGATCGGTGCGAGATGGCCCACCGTGCCCACAAGGATGGGCGAATCGCGAGCCCCTGATCGCTCAAAACGATCGACGTCAATTCCGTTATGGACGACGGATATTTTCGAAGGCTCGATGACGCCGTTGCGTTGCAGGCTTTCCGCCACAGCTCGAGACACGGCTATCACGCGAGCGACGCGCTTCAGGATCGGTCTGTTGATTCGTCGCAGTGGAAAGAGTGTGTGGCGAGTGAGCACGAGCCGTCCGCGCGATGCGAGTCTGACGGCCATCGCCGCGAGATGGTAGTCCCTCGCGGCGTGCGCGTGGACTATCTCGATATCGTGTGCACGCACGAACCCGGCGAGGGCTGTCAGGTTCTTTAAGTAATTGCGCGGGCTCAGCGGCAACGATCGTTCTTCGCTGATGAACGACAACTCGGCCGATAACGGCGAGCCGGGAACCGACGCTGCGAAGACGTCGTGTTTGAGATCAACGAGTGCACGAGAGAGGTCTGCTAAATGCCGTTCGCCGCCGCCAAACGTCGTCACGGAGCATACCTGCAAGATCCTCACTCGAAGTCCTCGGGGGCAGAGATCAATGACGACTGGGCTTCCTACTTTTAACTGGCGTTGGTGTCGGAGTCGGAGTCGGACTCGCAACCGGAGTCGGACTCGGCGTGGGCGTGGGCGTCGAATCAACCTCCGGTGCGCTCGTTAGCGCGATGCCGGCGTCAATGCGGTACTGCACGTCGCCATCGAGTTCTCTCGCCATGCGTGTTACGTGGCGTGCTGTGTCCTTATTTAATAGGTACGGGAAGTTTGCACGGACCAGCGCCGCGACTCCAGCGACGATTGGCGTCGCCATCGACGTTCCACTCCACGTCCCGTACTGCCCGTCAGGCACCGTGCTGATGATCGCTTCTCCCGGCGCTGCCACATGGACCCACGAACCTCTACTTGAAAACGATGCGAGCCGATCGTTTGCAGTGGATGCGCCAACTGCGATCAGGCCATCCACGTTTTCCGCGGCCGGATACTGTCTCGTGCTGTCACCACCGTTGCCCGCGGCGGCGACTACAACCAGATAAGGATTGGGTGTGACAGGAAACTCCAGCTCTCCACTTCCACACACGTCTTCGAGAAGACCTCGAAGCATTCTGGTTTCGCGGAAAGTCGACAGGCTGAGGTTGATTACATCGGCTCCATCGGCTGTGCCGGGATTGCGATCCGGATCGACTGCGTAAGCGAGCGCCTCCGCCAGCACCCAGATGTTTCCAACACCTCGCGTGTCCAAAACTCTGACAGGGATGATTTTGGCTTCAGGTGCGACGAGCGCAATCAATCCGGCGACGTGCGTGCCGTGCCCGTATGGACCAGTTAACTGGTCACCGGCTTCGCTCGGATCATCATCGCCGTCGACAAAATCCCAGCCGCTCAACAAGCGTCCGGCAAGCGCTGGATGTTGCGGATCGACGCCGGTGTCAAGTACGGCTATCTTGATTGGACCATTTGGGCCAGTGCCTCTGTTGATCTGGTGGGCCAGGGGTAGCTGGATCTTTTCCGGCGCCCATTGCGAGACAAACGTCCCGTGGTCGCCGCCGACACTCCATGTGTTGCCGACGCTCCATGTATTGCCGCCGCCAACGGGTGCTTTCGCGATGAAATTCGGTTCGACGAAAACGACGCGAGCGTCAGCGGCCAACGCTTCAACGCGATTTTCGACAGAAGCGTTACCGGCAATGCGCAACCTGAAAATCGGCCGCGCGCCGAACTGATCGATCGGAACCGGATCGAGTGAATATTGCGAAGCAACGGCGGGCAAGTCTTCGGCGCGAAGGAGTTTTACAACAACCTCGCCCGGTACAAACTCTTCACCACCATCGGCCGCATTGAAAACACGGGTCGTCGGAACATTAAGGAGGAGACAAATGACAACCAGCAACAAAGGCAGGAACATCAGGCTTCTACGCACGAATTCAGCCCTCTTCGAAAATAAGGTTTGGTCCGGGGGGAAGAAGTATACAACAGCTGAACTGGTAGCGGTGAAACCTGCAAAGCAGGTGACAGCGTAAAGCCTGGGCCGTAAGCCCCAGGATTTCAATCAGAACAAACCGCATGAGCCCGCACAAGCGGGCGAGAGCCGACGCGCTTGCGCCCGTTTCACGGGCGCGAACAAATCGTTTAATGCTTTCCTGGGGCTTACGCCCCAGGCTTTACGCTTGCGTCCGCTTCGCGGACTATGGGCAATCTTTACGCTTTCGTCCGCCTCGCGGACTATGGGCGATCTTTACGCTTGCGTCCGCTTCGCGGACTATACGCAGCCTTTACGCTTTCGTCCGCTTCGCGGACTAGTCACCAACGTCCAACCAGGACGAATGGGGACCAGAAGAACGGGTGTGGCCTCAGGGCCAGCAATTTCGTTTGCGTTGTCCGCAGGGCTGTGGCCGGAGACTTCGTTGCGGCGAGTTCACGATAAAACTCGACCATGAGCTCCGTCGTGGCTTCGTCGTCTATGGTCCAAAGACTCATCATCACCGTCGGCGATCCGGCGGAGAAGAACCCCCGCGTCAATCCCATAATTTCATCACCCGGCGCAACTGCATTCATGCCCGTTTCACACGCGCTCAGCGTTACCAGCCCGCAATTCAGCTTCAGCGCATAAGCATCGCGCGCCGTAAACCAGCCGTTGCTCAGGCTGAGCGAAGAGAACAGCGGATTGTCCGACCGAAACTGCGCATGACACGCAAGATGAAGCACGTCAAAGTTGTTTGCGTTCTCCTGGAACACCTCGACTGTCGCAGCATCATCCAAACACCGCATAACCTTCGGAAAAATCGGATTCAGCGCATGGAGCTCATCGTGTACGCGCGGAATTCTTTCGTCAGCCACGCCCAGCAACAAGGCACTCTCAAACTCACGCCTTGGACGATCGAGACATTGCTGCAAAACAACAGCACTCGGCGCGTAAGAAACCTCTCTTCGTTCGATCAGGTAACTCTCGCCGTCGTGCAATGCGTGGAACGGCAGGTAGTGGAGTCCGCGATGCGGCACGATCACTAAATGACGCGCAGCAATCTCCGGCTCGATCGTTCGCAACAACCGATCGTAAAGCGAGCGCAGGTGTTTTCGCGTGCGTTCAGTAAGCGCCGGCAGATGATCGCGAACACGCGACGACCCGTAACGCAACGTGTCTATCTGAAACCTGCACCGCTGAATCTCCTCAACAACCTCCGGTTCACTTCCGAGCTCGCGCACTACCTGCACCTGCTCATTCGTCACGACAAACGCGACGAGGTTGTTGTCGATCGTGGTGTACTCAACGAGGGCACGATCCGCGCCGAGCGCAGTTTGAAGCTGAGCAATCGAAAAATGCTCTCTGTTCGCGTTTGTTCTTGCCGTTGCGCTGCGATGCTGGAGTTGCCGTGTAACTTCCAGCAGCTTTCGTTCACGTTTGAGAAGCTGTCGCTCCAATCTCGCGTTTGCATGCTGAGTTTGAACCGGACCACGCACAGAACGATGGATTTGGTTGTACAAATAATTCAGTTCTTCCCGAAGTTTGTCAGCCTGCGAACGAAGATGTGCTTCGAAGTCGTCGCGTGGCTCGACGTGGTTGGTGATCCGCCCTGCCAGCGTGTCGGCAAGCGCACGCGATTTAGCACGTTCGACAAAACCAAGCGCTTCAACTGCTCGCTCCTGGCCGTTCGAGACGCAGAGCCGGGCGAGCTCGTTGTACGGCGAGATTCGATTCGCAAAAAATGCAGAACGAAATTCCTCGCCGGGGATCGGCGCACGCAACTCTTCCGTCAGCTCGATCGCCATTCTGAAACAATTTTCAGCCAGCGCATAATTGCCTTCCTGCAGCGCAAGCGACCCGAGCGAGCTATAACAGCGCTCGGCGATCTGCGGCTGCCCGTGCACTCCCGCCTCGCGCAGTGTTTGCTCCAGCAGATCGCGCGCCGAGCGAAGATTTCCGAGTGCGCGATCAGCTTCGCCGCGTAACCAGCGCGCCAGCAGCAATCGCTGCCAACCTCCGGACATCAACAACGCCGGTTCAGCTTTACCGGCCATCACTCGTGCGCCCTCAAACTTCCCTTCCCGGTAAAGCAACTGCGCGTGAGTCAACACGACGAGTGCAGCTCCGACAGGATTGTCTTCGGCAGCGTAGAGTCGTTGTGCCTGGTCCAGCCACTGCTGCGCCTCTTTCATTCGTCCGAGGAACATCAGCGCACGTCCACCGTACGCCTGCGCGCGCGCCTGTTCGGCACGCATGCCCTGCTCGGCGAATACAGGAATCACTCGCTCGTAGATGGTGAGTGCTTCCTCGGCGAGATTGAGTTCAAGATAAGTGTCCGCGATTTCGTGCTCGGCAAGCATCGCCTGCATCGAGAGGCCAAGCTCAGTGTAGCGCTGTCGCGAGCGTTCGAGTAAATCCAGTGCGCGATCGTAACGGCCCTGCAGGAGTGCAAACAATCCGATGTTGCCCTCGATGCCCGCGAGTGTCACAGGCTGCCCGCAAGCTTGTGCCTGTTTCAGAGCTTGATCGAAAAGTTCTTCAGCAGATCTGAACTTGTGGAGTAGAGCGTGCGTGTTAGCGAGACAATTATTTACAGTGGCGAGCTGTTTCTGATCGTCGAGTGCGGCAAAACGTTCTCGAGCTGAGCTTTGAAACAGTTCAGCGTCGTGATAGCGATCGCGACGAAAGTGCAGGTTGCCGATGTTGTGTTCAATCTTTCCGGCGGCGAGAAGGTCGTTGTACGCGAGAAAGACCTGCTTGGCGCGGAGACCGCATTCGATGGCCTCATCGTAACGTCCTAACATTGAAAGTGCGATCAACTTGCTGACCTGAGTTGCTGCGGCAGTATGGATCTTACCGAGACTGAGGAACCGGCGCTCAGAGTCTTCGAGCTCGGTGATCGCGAGTTTCATGTCGCCGTCGATCAGCGCCTTGAGACCTCCAGCCCACGCGCATAACGCTTTGATCTCGGCGGATGGTTTAATCTGGGCGAGTAGTCGTAGTGAAGCCGCGGCCGCAAGGGCTTGTCCCGGATGAGTGCTCCATCCTTCGAGACAAATATCTTTCAGGCTATAGGCAAGTTCAACACCGGCGAGCTTAGAGTTTTCCCAGAGCAATGTTTCCCGGTTCGCATTGCTTGAATTTATTAAAAGCGATGCAAGTTCGGCGTGCTGCATGGGAACACTCAGTCGTTGAGATCCAGCTCAGGGATCTCGATTTCGATGTCGGGCAGTCGTAGTTTCAGTTCATAGCTTCCCAGTGGAACTGACGGAAGCGTGAATTCACACAGATCATTCAGCGTTGCTCCGGCTGTTGCATTCGCACCTGAGATCTCGACCACGCCGGTCGCACATGCATCTCGTATGACCTGTCCAGCCACGAGACATTCGTCCTTTTGCACCGTAACGCGCAAATCCACATCCGTACCGCCGGCTGAGTAGAGCAGTTGACGCGAAGCGCTTTGCAACGAGCGCATACCGAATGCTGGACCAGCGTTGCGACTGTCAAAAATCAATGTCGCAATGATGTGCCGCAGCGACGGGCGTGTTCGCTGCTCAAACATACTCAGGGCGGACATTAAGACGTCACGCGGGGGATCCTGCGATGTGTCCGTCTTCATCGTGCCGATGAGCTGCTCGAGACGATGCAGGGTGTCGTCACAAACGGAACATGTCGAAACATGGTCCATAGCAGCTTCGAGATTGTCACCTTTGAGGCGGTGCTCGGCTATGTCCACGAGAGTTTCCAGTGAGACGTGTTCTGAGGTCTTCATAGCAAATATCCGACGCCCTTTCAACAGAGCTTACCGGGCCGCACGAAAATACACACGCGGTATGCTATTTCTCCAACATTTGAAGCAGCTTTCGAAGACAACGAGCGCGCGTGGGACCAACGCTGCCTTCGGGAATTCCGAGCACCGCCGCTATTTCAGCATACGACGGCGGCTCCGTGCGATAGAAGAGCATCTCCAACAACCGTTGACAACGATCGTCCAGCAGTGCCATCGCCACGCGAATCCGGTGCTGCTCTTCGAGGATTATCAACTTCTCATCCGGAAGCGGTGCTTCATCGTGGACCGCAGCAGATTCATTCGGCGGTAGAGCGTCTGAGCCCGGGCGCGTTCGTTGTTTGGAAATACTCCGCAGCGTTTTGCGGCGCGCCGTCGTGACCAGCCACGCCTGAAGTCGTTCCGGTTGCTCTATGTCATGCAGCCGTTGGAACAGGGTGGTGAAGACGTCCTGAAACACTTCGGCTGCCTGATCTTCGGAAAGTCCGGCACGAAGTGGAATCGTATATATGAGCCGTTGGTAGCGCCGTATCAATTTCTCCCAGGCAAGCTGATCGCCACGTCGGCACGCTGATACCAACTCAAGGTCACTATCTTTCATTTGTATCAGGGGGGCAACGCCAGAATAGGCGGTCGGTAGTTTGTTGTCTAGTTGGACCGCGGATTACACGGAATAAAATCCGGATTTTATCCGTGTAATCCGCGGCTATTCTTCCGCTCGGATGTCACTTAGCTACGACTGAGGCGGACGCAACGCCTCCGAGGTTGCTGCGCACTGTGATGTTCTGTGGATTCGTGGAAACCCTGAGCTCCGCTCGATACTGACCACCTCCGTTGTTCGCGAGCGTGCCCAGAAGCTGCCCGGAGGACGTCACAAACACCTGAAGCGTCGCATTGCTGCTGGTGCTCGTGGCCTCGACGCGTAGCGTCTGCTTCGAGCCCTCGAATTCCGCGCGCGTGATCCTCACCGTGTCGGTTACGGGCGCAGGAGTCGGAGTAGGCGTCGGTGTCGGAACCGGTGTCGGTGTCGGTGTTGGTGTTGGTGCTGGGGTGGGTGTCGGTGTTGGTGTTGGTGTCGGAGCAGCAGGAGTTACCGTTACTGTCAGGTTGCGACGCCCGAGCTGGTTGTTACGGATCCTGATGTTGATGTTTTGAGTAGACGTGACGCTTCTCGTAGTCGCAGTAAATCTAACGCTAGAACTTCCCGCGGGCATGAACACGCTCGACGGCACTTGCAGCACTGTCGAATTACTACTCGAAACTGAAAACGTAAATCCACCAGAAGGCGCTACTGATCCCGAGACCAGATTGATTGCAATCTGCGTCGCAGAACCTCCCGCAACTGTCGAAGGATTCGCCGTAACGCTGCCGTAAGCCGGCGCGACAGAAACGGAGCCCGTCGAGTTCACGAGTCCTATCAATCCCGAACCTGCTCCTATGATCGGTAACGCAATATCCGGTCTGCCATCGCGATTGAAATCTCCTGTCACAAGCGTGCCGCCGCCTGAGCTCGAGAGCGGAGGTGGCACAGCATAAAGCACTGGCGGATCAAAAGTTCCATCGCCGTTACCATTCAAAATCTCCATCAAGCCCTCCGTGCCGTTCGCGAGTGCAAGGGCGATATCCTGAAAGCCATCGCGATTGAAGTCGGCGATCACCTGATACTGAGGCACTCGTATCCGTGGCTCCGTGATGATCCGCGCGGGTTGGAACGTGCCGTCGCCGTTGCCGAGCAGAATTGCCGTGCGACTGCCGTTCGTTGCTATCGCCACGACGAGATCCTCGATCGTGTCGCCGTTCAGATCGGCGATGTCAACGTCGCTTCCATCCACGAAAAGCTGGTCGGCGGTCATGATGATCGTCGGTTGCTGGAGGAACGTTCCGTTCCCAACTCCGAGTAGCGTGTAGAGTTGCGAGTTGTCGCCCGCGATAGCGAGGTCTTTGATGCCGTCACGGTTGAAGTCGCCCACTGCGATGCGCGACATTCCTGTTCCCACTTCTATCTCAATCGGAAGTTGAAACGTACCATCGCCGAATCCAAGCATGACGGTGATGGTCCTGGCTGCCACACATGGACTTGTAAAACACGAGATCCCGTGGGCCAGGACAACATCAAGCCGGCCGTCGTTATCGAGATCGGTGGCAACCACGGCCGGTGAATCTTCCCGGAAACCGTTGTTCTCAAAATTCACCGGCGCGTTGAAAGTTCCGTCACCGTTACCTGTAATCAAAGAAAGACTGATCGCGGGATCGTTGATCGACACAACGAGATCGACTCGTCCATCGCCATTGAAATCACCAGCCGCGAGATCCTGTGTTTGCCCTCCGACGGGAAAGTTGACCTGCGGACGAAACGTTCCATTGCCATTACCCAACATTACTGCCGCCGCGTTGATTCCACTGCCTGCGAGATCCGGTATGCCGTCGGC
>DASTQB010000252.1:0-14913 GCA_035761985.1 Pyrinomonadaceae bacterium | reverse complement strand
AAACAAAATGCGATGGCTTTCGAAGAGCGTCGATTGGCCGAAGTCAATGCTCGCCGTGTCTAACCCGATAGCTTTGATCGAGCGGTTTTGCGTCAGCCAGCGTGCGGCGGCGGGGTCCAGTCCCGGGAAGTGCAATTTCGCGACAGCGGCGTCACCGCGTTCGTCAGTGCCGAGATACTTCTTACGGTCGGGGTAGTGTTTGCCAAAGCCTGTTCTCAAAAACACGATCGTGCCCGGCTGGATTCTTCCGTTGCGTTTCTCCCAATCCTGAAAATCGGCGACGCTGACTTGATAGTCAGGATTCGCTGCCGCCTGCTTCGTCACGTCGATCACGACAGCCGCGCCCATGAGTTGTTGCAACGGAATCTGGTCGACGGTGTAACGGTCCTTCGCAAAATGCACCGGCGAATCGAGGTGCGTACCGCCATGCTCCGCTGCGGAGTAACGATACGCGGAATAGAAATAACCTTTGTCGGTCATGCCTTCGAAGTCGGTGTCGAGTTTGAACGGTTGCGCGGTGGGCCAGTAGACCGTCGATGCGTCGAAAGGGTGTGTTAGATCCACGACCTTGCCTGAGCCCAATGGTCTTTGGGCCGCAACCGGGATAGTCAGGACGATGAAGAGAAGCAGCAGTTGCAAACACTTCATATTGAGTGCTCCTTGGAAAAATTTAGCCACAGATTAACGCGGATGGCGCAGATCGGAGAAGATAATTCTCGATTTGGTGTCTGCGACTGTTTGTGGTTAGCTTTGATCAGGAGGGATCAAATGCAGATTGGAATGATTGGGCTGGGGCGAATGGGCGCCAACATGGTGCGACGCCTCCTGCTCGGCAGTCATGAGTGCGTTGTTTACGATCGAAATGTTGAAGCCGTGAAGATGCTCGCCGGCGAAGGGGCGGTTGGTAGTGCGTCGTTGAACGAGTTTGTCGAGAAGCTCAGCGCGCCGCGCGCGATCTGGTTGATGATACCCGCCGCGCTAGTGGATCAGAGTCTGAAAGAGCTCGCAGGGATCGTGGATGCAGGCGACATAATCATCGATGGCGGAAACTCCTATTACATCGACGACATCCGTCGCGCCCACGAGCTCAAAGTTAAAAATATTCATTACGTCGATGTTGGCGTGAGCGGCGGCGTTTGGGGACTAGAGCGTGGTTATTGCCAGATGATTGGCGGCGAAACCGAGACTGTTCGTCACCTCGATCCGATTTTCAAAACACTCGCGCCCGGACGTGACTCCGTTCCCCCAACGCCGGGGCGACCGGTTGATTCCGGCACCGCTGCCGAGGGCTATCTTCACTGTGGAGCATCAGGCGCCGGCCATTTCGTGAAGATGGTCCATAACGGAATTGAATACGGTCTGATGGCGGCATACGCCGAAGGTCTGAACGTCCTGCATCATGCGAATGAAGGCAGCGAGCACAGAGCAGCCGACGCGGAAACGTCGCCGTTGCGTCATCCGGAGCATTTCCAGTACGACTTCAACATCGCCGACATCACGGAGCTTTGGCGACGTGGAAGCGTGATCTCGTCGTGGTTGCTGGATCTCACGGCGATCGCGTTGTTCGAGAGTCCGCAATTGAAAGATTTTTCAGGTCACGTGTCGGATTCGGGCGAGGGACGTTGGACCATCAACGCCGCGGTCGAGGAAGGCGTGCCGGTGCCGGTGTTGAGCGCGGCGCTGTTTCAACGATTCAGTTCGAGAGGCGAGGCTGATTTCGCGAACAAGGTGTTGTCGGCGATGAGGCTTCAGTTTGGTGGACACGCGGAGAAGAAGTAATAGGTCGTATAGGACCTATAAGACTTGTAGGACCTATTCCTGGGAAAAATCATGTCAGCAATTCTTGTAGAACCAGAACCAGTTCATTTGGAGCAACCACCGCTGCCGCATGCCGAACCCTGCGTCGTAGTAATCTTCGGCGCGACGGGCGATCTCACGAAGCGCAAGTTGATGCCTGCATTGTGTCGTTTGCTGGGTGAGGGCTGTCTCGAAGGTGTCGCGGTGCTCGGCGTCGGCAGGACCGAGATGACTGACGACGCTTTCAAAGCACTCGTCCGCGAAGCGCTTGACAAGTCGAAAAAGATCAAGCACCTCGACGAACAGAAATGGCAGAAGTTTTCCAAACGCCTTCACTACGTCTCCGGCGAGCTCGATGCCGAAGATACTTATCGCCGGATCTCGACTCGTCTCGACGAACTCGCCTCGGCAGGCGCCAGTAAAAATTGTCTCTTCTACTTCGCCACCCCGCCGTCACTCTTCGCGACGATCGTGCAAAATCTTGGGAAAGCAAACCTCGCGAACGAAGACGGCCACTGGAGCCGCGTCGTCATCGAGAAACCATTCGGCACCGATCTCGAATCCGCGAAAGCACTCAACGCCACCATCGCGGAAGTGTTCGACGAGAGCCAGGTCTATCGCATCGATCACTATCTCGGCAAAGGCACGGTCCAGAACATACTCGTCTTCCGTTTCGCAAACTCGATGTTTGAACCGATCTGGAACCGCAACTACGTCGAGTACGTTGAGATCACCGCTGCGGAAGCCGAGGGCATCGGCTCGCGCGCGGGATATTACGAACACGCCGGTGCCTTGCGCGACATGGTTGCAAATCATTTGCTTCAACTTCTGACGCTCACGGCGATGGAGCCGCCAGTTGCGTTCGATGCACACTCGGTCAGAGAAGAAAAGGTGCAGGTGTTGCGGTCGATTCGTCGCATCAAGCCCGAGCAGGTGGCGGAACGCACCGTGCGCGCGCAGTATGGACCAGGCATCGTCAACGGCAAACACGTCAAAGGTTACAAAGAGGAGGTTGGCGTTGCTCCGGAATCTGTAACTGAGACGTATGCCGCGATCGAGTTGTACATTTCAAACTGGCGCTGGTCGGGTGTGCCGTTTTACGTGCGCACCGGAAAGGGTCTCGCACGCAACCTGACAGAGGTGGCAGTACACTTGAAACGCACGCCGCAGGCGTTGTTTGCGCGCACGCCCGACGAGGAGATGGAGACAAACGTGATCGTTTTGCGCATCCAACCCGACGAGGGGATCGTGGTGTCGTTTGCAACCAGGCGGCCGGGATTCGAAATGCGCACGAGCACAGTCCAGATGGATTTCTGCTACCAGCGCGCGTTTGGTGTTGAGTCGCCTGATGCGTACGAGATGTTGCTGCTTGACGTAATGCAGGGCGATGCGACGTTGTTCATTCGCAGCGATGAAGTAGAGGCGCAGTGGCGTTTAATCACGCCGATTGTTGAGGCGTGGAAACAGGAGAACGCGCGCGAGATACCCGTTTACGAAGCGGGAACCGATGGCCCAAAAGAAGCTGACGAGCAGCTCGCGCGCAACGGCCATCGCTGGCGGCCGCTCAATTCAGAATACGGCTGTGCGCCGTAAAATAGGACATATAGGCCCGATATGACCTATAGGTCGTATGTATAGGTCCTATAGGCCGTATATGACTTATAGGTCCTATCTATTCACCGTTGCCCCAGGCTTGCAACCACCGCCGCGAGCTCGAATCGATCCACCGGCTTCGCTAAGTGCACCTGGTAACCCTCCGATAACGCACGCACGCGATCTTCCGTTCTCGCATAAGCCGTCAACGCGAGCGCCGGCGTGTGCCCGCCGCGTTCCTTCGGCAGCGCGCGCACTTTCCTGATCAACCCGTACCCATCCTCGACCGGCATTCCAATGTCGGCGATCAACACGTCAGGCTTCCAGTTCTCGATCGACTCCAACCCTTCACGCGCCGAACTCACGGCAACAACCTTCGCGCCACATCGCTCCAGCATCATCGACAACAACGATCGTGCGTCAAACTCGTCATCCACAACCAGCACACGCAAACTGTCGAGCGACGCCGGTTGCCTGTCGCGCACTTCACTCGGAGCAAGAGCAGGTTTTCTGAATTCCTCTTCCGCCGCGTGATCGGTTGCGGTCGTGGCGGGCAATCGAACGGTGAACTTCGAGCCCTGGTTTTCACCCGCACTTTCCGCCCACGCAGTTCCACCGTGCAACTCAACGAGGTGTCGCACTATCGCGAGACCCAATCCAAGCCCGCCGTAGTTTCTCGTAGTTGATCCATCCGCCTGGCGGAACCGTTCGAAAACGAAAGGCAGAAAATCCGGCTTGATACCCACGCCCGTGTCGCTCACAACGATCTCGACGTGCGAATTGATCTTCTGCAAAGTGATCTGGACCAGACCGCCCTTGCGCGTAAACTTCACACCGTTCGACAGCAGGTTCCAGACGATCTGTTGAAGCCGTTCGCGATCTCCGAACACGAGCCCGGCGTTTGGTTCGAGCAACACATGCAACCGCACGCCTTTGGCTTCCGCTGTCGGCCGGATACTTTCCGCGGCCGCTTCGATCACGGAGTGCAGCTCACACGCGACAAATTCAAGACGCAGCTTGCCCGTGATGATTCGCGACACTTCGAGCAGATCGTTGATCAACTGGCACTGCGAATTCGCGTTGCGAAAGATCGTTTCGATAGCCTGCCGTTGTTTCTCAGGTTCAACTTCGTCATGAAGCAACAGGTCGGCCCAACCCATGATCGCGGTGAGCGGCGTTCGAAGTTCGTGCGAGAGGGTCGAGAGAAATTCATCTTTGACGCGATTAGCAGCTTCAGCTTCGAGCCGCGCTTCTTTCTCGCGCTGCAACGCCTCGCGACGCTCCGTCGCATCGTGGGCCATCCCGCGAACGATCGGTGTCTCAACGCCTTCCGTTCGCAGCGTGTTGTAGTATTCCCAAAGCCTGATCTCTCCGGTCGCAGTTCGCACCTTCATCACACCGCGCGCCGAGCCTTCAGTCTTTACCGTGTGCAGGTATTCATCAAACTTGTCGCGATACTCCGGCAGCAGCCCGTCACGAATGTTGATCCCGACAAGGGAATTTTGCGGGTAACCGAGCACACGCGCTGCCCATGGATTCACTGAAAGCACGCGGCCTTCGAGATCGTGTGTGCAGATGAGTTCGTGAGAGTTGTCGACCAGATCGCGATAACGATCCTCGCTGATGCGCAGCGCCGTCTCTGCTTTCTTTTTCTCCGTCACGTCCTGGACCAGAACAAACTCTGCGGGCCTGCCGCCGAAGCTCAAACGGTTTGCCGTGATCTCGACGTTGATAACCGTGCCGTCTTTCTTGCGGTGTCGCCACTCGCCCGCGTTATTTTTACCCGCAGTGTCAGCGGCGAGATAATCCTCGAGTAGCTTCACGTCTTCCGGCGGGCGAATGTCCTTGATCGTCATGTCGAGGAACTCCGCGCGCGTGTAGCCGTAGTGGCGCACGGCGGATTCGTTCACAGCGAGAAAGCGTAACGTCAGCAGATCGTAAACCCACATCGGCTGCGGGTTCGACTCAAATAGCAAACGATACTGCGCCTCCGACTTTCGCAGTGCTTCTTCAATGCGCGTTGCGACAGTGACGTCCAGCACGAGCGAAAGCACCGACACCAGCTTGCCCGCGTCGTTGTAGAGCGCGGAGTTGTACCACTCGCAGTGAAGTATGGTGCCAAGCTTCGTGAAGTTGCGATTGCGCGAGATGTTGTGATGTTCCTGACCACGGTTCTGCCGGTGGCCCACCGCGTTCACCGCCTCCACGTCTTCAGGAACGACGAACTCCCAGTCGCTGAACCGTTTTCCGATGACCTCTTCAGCTTTCCATCCGAAGAGTTTTTGCGCCGCGGGTGACCAGCGCAGCACTTTGAACTCATGGTCCCACTCGATAACTGCGAGCGGCGTGTTCTCAACGTGGAAGGCGAGTCGCTTGTGATCGTCGAGTGCTGATGTTTCGGCGAGTTTGCGTTCAGTGACGTCGCGAATGATCGCAACACCGCCGACTACTTCACCCTTTTCATCGTGCCGCGGCGAGTAGTAGCCGTCGAAGTAGCCGCTGGCGCCGGATTGCGGGATCGTGTACGGGCGGTTCTCAGCTACCACACTGTTTCCCGAGAGTGCCTCCAGATAGAACTTGTCTTCGCCGGTTGCTTTAAGACATGGGAAGAGGTCGAACGCACATTTGCCAAGCACGTCCTGGCGCTTCACGCCGGAGATGCGCTCCATCGCGCGGTTCCACGTCGTGTAACGGAATTCGCGATCGAACGCGATGATGCCGTCGACGTTCGCCTCCAGCAGGCACTTGAGAAACAGATCCTGTTCCTGTTCGGTAGTCATGAGGTCACGAGAGAATAAACTACAAAGAGGTCGGGTGACAAAATTCTACTCTCAGTTTGGTATTTCTGCACATCCGTGTAATCTGTCCGGCAGATGCAATTCCAGGAACCTCCAAAGCTCGGAAATCAGTACGAAGATGACGGAGTGCTGCGTTCGTATTTGGCCCATGTGCTGCCCGCGCACGTGCTGCGCGAGATCGAGAGCTCGCTGTTTGAGATGGGCCGGCTCGCGGGATCCGAACTGTACGAGATGCAGTTGGCGGATCGTTTGAACGAACCCGTGCTGACGCAGTGGGATGCGTGGGGAAATCGTGTCGACAAGATCGAGTTGACTCCTTTGTGGCGGCACGCCGAGCGCATCGCCGCCGAGCACGGCGTGGTTGCTACTGCTTACGAGCAGAAGCACGGCAGCTATTCGCGAGTGTACCAGTGTGCGCTTGCCTACCTGTTCACGCCTTCGACTGACATCTACAGTTGCCCGCTTGCGATGACGGATGGCGCCGCTCGTACGCTTCTCGGTTCAGGCAATCAGGAGCTTATCGATCGCGCAGTGCCTCATCTGATTACGCGCGATCCGGATCAATTTTGGACTGCCGGGCAGTGGATGACTGAACTCACCGGCGGCTCTGATGTTGGTCTGACAGAAACTGTCGCCAAGGCGACGTCCGATGCACGGACGTTTGAGCTTTACGGTCGCAAGTGGTTCACATCAGCAGCGACTTCTCAGATGGCGCTGACGCTTGCGCGGCCCGAAGGCAATCCGCCGGGCGGACGTGGTCTTGCGCTCTTCTACGTTGAGACACGCGACGAGCATGGCCGTTTGCGCAACATCGAGATCAACCGGCTGAAAGACAAACTCGGCACACGAAAGGTTCCCACCGCTGAATTGAATTTGATCGGAACGCCGGCGCAACTGGTGAAGGGAACTACAGACGGCGTTCGCAACATCACGCCGCTTCTCAACATCACTCGTTTATGGAACGGGATCAGCGCGGTTGCACTCATGCGTCGCGGTCTCGCGCTGAGTTATGACTACGCGAGCAAACGTGTTGCGTTTGGTGCGCCTCTGTCTGAGAAGCCGCTGCATCGCGACACGCTTGCGGGTTTGGAAGCTGAGTTTGAGGGCGCGTTCCATTTTGCTTTCTACGTTGCTGAGTTGACTGGCCGGAGCGAGACGGGCGAGATCACGGAAGATGATGCACACCTGTTGCGACTGCTCACGCCATTGATGAAGTTGACTACAGGCAAACAGGCGGTGCTCGTGTCGAGTGAGGTGCTGGAGACGTTTGGCGGCGCTGGTTATGTTGAAGACACTGGCCTGCCGGTCTTGCTTCGCGACAGCCAGGTGCTGCCGATCTGGGAAGGCACTACAAACGTGCTCGCGCTTGATGCTTTACGCGCGCTCGAGAGTGGTGAAAACGATCGAAAGACTGGACTGATACGTTTCTCAGCGGCTGTCACTCGTTGTCTCGAAACGGCGCACGATCCCGAGCTTGCCGATTGTGCGCGCATCGCGCAGTCCGCGTTGGACCATGCAGCGAGCTGGTTAGTCGAAGCTGAACGGGCGGGCCGGCCCGCACTCGAGGCCGGAGCCCGCCGCTTCAGTTTGACCCTCGGGCGCACGATGGAACTCGCGCTGCTGATCAAGCACGGACGCAAATCTGCCCATCGCTTCGCGCACTCAGGCATCGACCTCATCTGGACAGGATTTCAGGATTTACCATGATTTACATCCTGCTAATCGTGCCAATCCTTTTAATCCTACTCCGTTGGTGTGACCGGAGGGACGCGACACAACTGACCAACTCCACGAAACAGAGCACTTACGCAGTCTCATATTTTCCCAACGACGCACGCATCCTCTACACGTACGATCGCAGCCCGAGCAATTTGTACGTCTACGACTTCGCTACAAAGAAGGCCACGACTCCCGCCTTACTGGGAATCGTTCCGCAAGTCGCTCTACAAGATCGTTGAGAACATCAGAAAAAGAAATGGCGTGGTTGAGTATGTGTTGCAGGGCGCAAACGACCCGCGCGTGATCAAACCGGCGTCAGACGAGTTGTTCGACAACGAAGGCCACGGTTCACGAAGAAAGCAAACGAGATCCGTGCTTACAAAGCCATTCTCGACTTTCTCGATCGGCACCTGAAGGGGCAGTCAGTCTCGTCCATGTGATTGCCGCACAGACGCGAAAGCAACTCCCCGACTCAGTTGCCTTCGCGTCTTTGCTTTTGCGGGGGAAGAACGCAACACGTTCTGGCACTCACTGTCCTCCCCGGTGGTTCTGGGCCCCGTTGGAACAAGACAGGTAATCGGTAGGGGTTGGAAGGGAACGGCTCAATTCTCTACCCGTTGTAAAAACATAGGTTGCAAAATCGTGGCATCTGTCGAATAAAGATGTGAACGTATGGCGTGTTAGTGGCTCAGACCAGCGTGGCGAGGTGTGCGGCTTCGTTGGCGAACCGAGGCGACTGGCATTCAGCCGCGAGCTTTTGATATTCGGCGAGTTTTTCCGCGGCCTCAGCTCGTTTCCCGGATTGCAACAAAACTCGAATGTAGAGTGGGCCAAGCCACAGGCGGCCTACACGCGATTCGGTGGGCGCAAGAAACTCTTCAGCCTCGCGACAAACCCGCTCGGCTTCGTCCAACTCACCACGACGAAAACGGACCTCCGCCAAACATCGCATTGCTTCGAAATGGGTATAGATCAAGTGAGGCGACGAACGTTTCCTATGCTCCGAAGCAGTTTCCAACGCTTCGTCATGGCGGCCTAGCATCGCTTGCGCGACTGCGAGGTTTGACCTTAACAAATTGAGCAGGCGGTTCTCACCAATCGATTCCGCGATCGCGATGCCGTGAAGCATTTCCTGCTCAGCCTGCTCAACCTGGCCCAGCAGAAGCCGGCAGTGGGCGGAGTAGAAATGGATCCAGGCGCGCCGTTCGCGCGAGTGGAGTCGATCGGCAATTTCGAGCTCACGTTCGGCACACTCGAGACCAAACTCATAGTTGCCTTTGTTAACAGCATGTTCGCCGAGAAACTCATGACCCGATGCTTGCGCGAAAAGAATGTTGTGCTTGAGGCCAAACTCGAGCGCGCGCCTGGCCCAGCGATCGCCTTCGTCGAACAGGCCGTAATGTTGATAAGCGCCGGCGGTGTAAGAGTAGATCTGCGAGATCATCGGCGCGGCAAACGTGCTGACGGTGTCGCCTTCGGCGGTTGGTCCAACAAGCTCGCTCGCGCGCAGCAACAACTCGATCGCCTTCTTGTGACGGCCGGCGAGGTGATGAAAGCGCGCTTGAGTCGAGAGTGCGTTTGCGGTTTCGAGTGGATTCGCAACCGGATCGAGCACCTGTAACGCTTCACGCAGGTACTCGGCGCCTCGCGGATCGCCGTTCGTGACGAGCGACGCTGCTGCCTGGCACTGCAGACGCGCGCGTGTGGCGGGTTCGGTCGCGAGCGCGAGTGCGCGCTCAAAGTGTTCGGCGGCGAGAATCGTGTCGCCGTGCAGCATAAACGCTTTGCCGATCGCTTCTTCCTGTTCGAGTTGCTCTTCCGTTAGTCCGAGAGCTTCGGCGCAGTCGCGTGCGCGCCCGTAGGCGGCGATCGCTTCGTCAAATGCAAACACTCGCGCTGCTTCCGCGGCGGCGAGTTTTGCGTAGTGCAGTCCCTGTTCGTGATCGCCGGCTTGAATGTAGTGATGGGCCAGCTTCTCGACCGCACAACAAAACTTTTCCTGAGAGTTTTTGAGTGCGTCAGCGACATGCCGGTGCAGCCGGCGGCGACGGATCGGGTTCAGTTCCTCGTAAAGCACTTCGCGAATCTTGTCATGAGTGAAACTGAACGACTCACCGGATCCCGGCGCGATCAGTTGTGCGTTCACTGCTTCGTCGAGCGCGTCGAGGAGGATGTCTTCGTTCTGTTCGGCGGCAGCGGCGAGCTCGTCGAAAGTGAAGACCTTGCCGAGTATCGCGCTCACGCGCAGGACTTCGTTGCAGTTTTGACTGACGCGATCGAGGCGATTACCGATCGCTTCTTTCACGCTCTGCGGGATGATCAACTCGTCCAGGTCGCAACGATGCCAGCGCCCGCTTTCGCGTCGCACAGACCCTCGCTCGATCAACGCCTTCAGCACTTCCTCGACGAAGAACGGGTTACCTTCCGTCTCCTTGTGTACGGCCACGGCAAACTCGCCGCTCACGTTCTCGCCCAGCAGCGCACTGAGCTGATCGCTTGTTTCGGTTTCGCTGAAGCGTCGCAGGACGATGCGTGTGATCAGGCGTTCGCGGTTCCAGTCGACTAATGATTTCGCGAGCGGGTGTGTGCGATCGAGTTCGGTTTCGCGATAAGCGCCGACGATCAGTACGCGTTCGTTCCGGAGCTGGCGCAGCAGGTGGCCCAGGAGCCAGAGTGTGCCGCGATCCGCCCAGTGCAGATCATCGGCGTAGAAGAGCAGCGACTGGCGGCGCGCGATGTTTGAAAACACCTGGACCACGGCGTCGAAGAAGAGCAGGCGTTCTTCGTGCGGTGCGAGCTCCTGGCGTTCGGGAAATGGACCAAGACGAGTTTCAATCTCGGGAGCGAGTTTTGCGATCTGCGCGACTGCGTCGCCGAAGGTCTCACGAAGTTTGTCGTCGCTCTTTTCTTCACGCACCCAGCGGCGGAAGGCTTCGACGAAAGGCAGGTACGGCGTGGCCGCTTCATACTCGTAACATCCGCCCCACAAGACGAGCGCGCCGTCGACTGCAGCCTGGATCGTGATCTCACGGGCGAGACGAGTCTTGCCTGCGCCGGGTTCGCCGCTGAGCAGCACTGCATGCCCGCGACCTTCGCGAGCGCGTTGCCAGAGTTCGCGTGCTTCGGCGAGCTCGGCGTTGCGGCCGACGAGACGTCCACGCGAGAGTGCATCGAGAATCGCGACGGCAGGAACGCTGTCGGTCGATGTGAGTTCGTCTTTGGCTTTTAACGATTCGAGCAGGGCGTCGCGCGTTTCAGCCGCGGAGCTGAAACGTTGCGCAGGATCTTTTGCGAGCAGGCGGACGATGATCGTTTCGAGTGCCGGCGGTATGTCTGAACGAAGAACGCGTGGCGGAACAACCGGAGCGTGAACGTGTTGAGAAACGATTGTCAGTGGATCGTCGCCCGTGAACGGCAGGCGACCGGTCGTGAGTTCGTAAAGCAAAACTCCGAGCGCGTACAGGTCTGCGCGGCCGTCGACACTTTGGCCGAGTGCTTGTTCCGGGGCCATGTACGAAGCTGTGCCGACAATCACGCCGGCGCGCGAAAGGCGTGCGCCGTAGGCGGGCAGGGCGAGTCCGAGATCCGCGAGTTTGATCGTGCTTTTGTCGGTCGTGCCGGACAGGAGAACGTTGTCGGGTTTGAGATCGCGGTGGACGATGCTGTTCGCGTGTGCGTGTTCGAGTGCTTCGCAGATTTGGACTGCGATTGAGACGACGCGCGCGAGATCCGCGGGACGTGCCTGCGACAGTCGTGGTCCAGCGACGAGTTCCATGACGAGAAACGGCATGCCCGCGGCTTCGCCGACGTCGTGAATCGTGACGATGTGTGGATGGTTGAGTGCGGCTGCGGCGCGTGCTTCACGAATCAGGCGTTCGCGTGCGTCGGTGCTTTGGGCCGTGGCGGAGAGGATTTTGACTGCGACTTCGCGCTGGAGTTCGAGATCGGTGGCGCGATAGACGGTTCCCATTCCGCCGCGTCCGAGTTCGCTGTCGAGGCGGTAGCGATCGCGGAGGATCGTGCCGGTTGTTGGCACGCTCGCGCGCAAGTCACCCGGGAGGATGCGCGTTTGCTGGGAATCGAGCATGGCGGAAAGGATAGCAGATCACGGGCTGATAGGACCTATAGGCCGAATAGGACCTATAGGTCCTATAAAAGCTGTCGAAGCGAGGCGCGCATCGATTCTATAGGTCCTATAAGTCGTATAGGTCCTATAGGTCCTATAAAAGCTGTCGAAGCCAGGCGCGATCGATTCTATAGGCCCTATAAAAGCTGCCGAAGCCGGGCGCGCGATCGATTCTATAGGTCCTATAACGATCATTGCGCCTTGAACGTGTAGGTGATCGTGCCTTCGGTTTCGCGGCCGCGAAGCTTTTCGGGCGAGAACGTGGATTTCATCGCCGCTTCAGTCGAAGCGCCGCGCATCAGCCAGTCGCCGCCTGCACCCCTGGCCCAGTAAACCTGCCCGTTCTTGTCGACCATCACGTGCACAGTCACCGTGCCCGTCAACGGCTCTGGTCCATTCACCGGACACTCAGCTTCCGGCAGCGACACAGCTTTCCCGTCAAGCTCCTGGCTTACCACCGGCCATCCCTTTTGAATGTTGGGCTGCATCGCGCTTCTCGCTGCGGCCTGGTTCGACTTGTACAGATACGTCGTTATTAGCGAGCCCACGACGATCGATCCGCTGAGCGTGATCACCAACAGTATCCAGAACAGCGGCACGCTCTTCCTCGGCGGCTCCGATGGTATCGGCTCATCGGCATCGACGAGCGGAACAATGTGGTGCGCACAATACGACACCAGCTCGCCGTTATACGTCGCATTGCACCGCGGACAGCGTTTGCGCTTTCCAGTTGTTGGCGCGGGCTGAGCTGGTGGCTCGAGGATCCGTGCGGTCACGGGCGGAGTAGTCTTAACCGGTTCCGGCGCGGCCGGTTTTGTTTCAACAACAGGCGGCGGGGTCTCCCGCGGCAGGATCGACAGCACTGACGATTCCGGTTCGGGCCTGCGTCGTTCAGGCGGTGGCTCGTTGCGATTCAGGCTTCTGAGCTCCTGCTCACGCAGTCGTTGCTTCAAACCTGCCAGCCACTTCTTGCTCTTCTCATCATCCGAAGGCTTTTCCGCGGGTTCTGCCTTAGGTGTCGCGCGTGATTTTTCCTCAACGGGCTTCTTCGGCTCTTCGAAATTGACGACGATCTTTTTCCTGGCCGCACCGGCGTCACCGCCGTTCGTCAGGATCTCGAGCGCTTCCGTCAGCCCTCTGCGTTTCGCCCACTCGATCGCGTTCAGCCCGAGATTGTCGCGCAGTTCCGGATCGGCGCCTGCACGAACCAGGAGCCTGACGATATTTGTGTGTCCAAAAATTACGGCGAGGATCAGGGCCGTCTGGCCACCGTTCGTACTCTCATTCACGTCGGCGCCTCGCCGGAGTAATGTGGCTACAGCGCTTTCATCGCCCGAGGTTACGGCGTTGGTCAGTGATATTGCAGAACTCAAACCGCACAGTCCCTTCAACAGACTCAAGCATTCGGGAGAGGACTGCGCTCATTTTAGCCCATCCGCGGCAGAAAGGCTCAGACTCACCAAACCTACTTCGTAACGATCGCTTTTACCTGAGAACGTTTGAGGAGGGTGACCATGCCGTTGCGGCGATACCAGACGCCGTCTTTGGTCCGCCACACTTCATCCGCGTCGATCCTGCCGCCGCTCGTCAGCACGATCACGGCCTTACCGCCCTGCTTGTTTGCCATGCCTGGACCACTCGTCGAGACAAAATCCGTCGAAGAGCGTGCGTGCGACGACGTGGCAGTCGGAGCGATCGAAGGCTTTGGAGACGGCGATGGCGATGGTGAAGGCGAGACGCTCGGCGACGGAGAAGGAAGGGTTGTAAATACCGCTTCCGGAGATGCTACAGGCGCAACGATGGCTGGATTCTCAGTGGCCACGGACGTTCGCCGCAGGCTGATGCCGTAGAACACCGAAAACCCCAACACACCGGCCAATATAGCTATAGCAGCGGCGAGCGGCGGTATCTGCCGCTTAGCGACAGGATGTGTGGCGGCTTCGACTGCGGCTTCATCGACAACTTCGAGCGTTGTTTTGTCGAAGTCGCATGTTTCATCCGCGTCAGGATAGAGGAAGAGACATTGGGGGCAGCGCTTCATGTTACATGATTTACAACATGGTCAGGATTAGCGGATTCAGAACTTGAACGGCTTTTTGAGAATGCGGCCAGTCTTTTTAATGATGGAGTTGACCTTGTTTTCTTCTTTCTTAGGTTGCGGGGTCGGTTTTGGTTGAGAAGTGGAGGCCGTGGTTTTGGTAGACGACTTCTTCGCAGGTGTTTTTGTTTCTGCCGGTTTCGACTCAGGCGCGACAGCCGGCGCGGTTTGTTGTTCAGGCGTGGGTTCCTGTACCGGCGGCTGCGCAGGTTCGGTTACGGCGGTCGCCGGTGTGGAAATCGTCGTTGCGTTTACGGGCACAGGCGCGGGGCGCCGTGTCGAGACGTAATAAACCATGCCGAGCACGAGCGCGAGGACGAGGCTGGCAAACACCGGAACCGCGCGGTTTCGCCGTGGCTGCTGCGCCGTTGCCGGCACAGCGGGAACAGTCGCAAGCGCATGAAGGTTTGGAAGTGTTCGCGAGTCGAAGACGAGCAAAACGCCATCCATGTCGCAGAGACTCTGGTCATCTTCGTAGATAAACTCACACTGCGGACACCTTTTCATTGTGCGCTCTCCTGGATTTTGGCTGGTTTGCCTTGGGGCCTGCGGATGGTGGAAGTCGGAGTGAGTAGCTCTCCGCAGGGTTCAAGAGTACACCCAACGAGACAGAATTGACAAGATTTTCAGATTGTCGATTTGTCCTGTAAATCCTGCCAATCCTGAAATGCTGTCTCAAACCCCGTACTTTTCCCTGAGAACCTGGGTATGGTGGGTGACGTGACCGGCGATTATGTAAGCGAGGGCGCGTACTGAAACCGGGCTGTCGCTCGCGACTCCGG
>DASTQB010000251.1:0-25118 GCA_035761985.1 Pyrinomonadaceae bacterium | reverse complement strand
CGACGAAGCGCCGAAGATCATGCCGAGCAAGGTGCCGACAATCAACGGAAGCGGCGTCAGCTCGCGAAGATGCGCGTGAGCGGGGATATAAGGACGAAAGTTGGCAAGAAAAGGATTTTCAGGTTTAGCGGCTTTTACTCCGACAACATCCGGAAACTCGTTTGCACCGACGCTTTCAGAAGACATCCGGTGTGACCTCCAACAGTTTTGTAAAACGAGGAGAGTGCAGGGACAAAAACGCCGTTACTTTACACGGGCACCAATTTGAACGGCAATAGGCGCGTAAGGGTTGCCTTGTAGGGGTGGCCCTCCGTGGCCACCCCAGCGCTGAACTCTTTCTGGTAAGAGTTTCCGAACTGGGGCGGCCACGGAGGGCCGCCCCTACTACGTGATACACTGCGGCAATGCACATCCGAAGAGTCGCGCTACTGCTAGTCCTGCTCTGTTTCGCGTCCCTGGCGACAGCCCAAACGAAAATTCCGGCACCCGCGGAGGTCTTCGGTTTCACACCCGGCGACGATCGCAAACTCGCCTCGTGGAACCAGGTGATCGATTATTTCGAACGCCTCGACCGCGCGAGTGATCGTGTGGTGTTCGAGACGCTGGGCCAGACTTCGATGAACAAGCCGTTTGTGATGGCGACGATCAGCTCGCCCTTAAACCTCGCGCGCCTCGAAGAGTTCAAACAGATTCAGGATCAACTTGCAGACCCGCGGAAACTCGGTCCACTCGCCACACGCGACCGTAAGGCAGCAGACTTAATCAAGCGCGGCAAAACTATCGTGCTGATCACGTGCGGAATTCACTCGACCGAAGTCGGTTCGTATCTCTCGAGCACGTTGATTGCGCATCGACTCGCGTCGTCGATGGAACCGGACGTTCAAAAGATTCTCGACAACACGATCGTCCTACTCGTTCCTTCGCTCAATCCGGACGGCGTCGACATCGTTAAGGACTGGTATGAAAAAACGCTCGGCACGCCGTACGAAGGCACCGATCCTCCCGAGCTCTATCACAAGTACACGGGCCACGATAACAATCGCGACTGGTACGCATTCACGCAGGTCGAGACACAGCTCACGGTCGACATGATTCACAACGCGTGGCATCCGCAGATCGTCCACGACATACATCAACAAGGCGCTTTTGGTTCACGACTGTTTCTGCCGCCTTACATGCCGCCAGTCGAACCAAACGTGCCCCGCCAGCTCATCGCCGGCTTCACAGAGCTCGGCAACTGGATCGCCGGCGAGCTGCGCAAAAAAGGTTTCGAAGGAATCACTACCAACTCGACTTACGACGCCTGGACACCCGCGCGCGCCTATTCGCACTACCACGGCGGAGTGCGCATGCTTTCCGAAACTGCGTCGGCACGGATCGCCACGCCGATCACGTTGAAGTTTGAAGAGCTTCGCTCGCGTGAAGGTTACGATCCGCAGAAGGAGTCGGCGAAGTTTGGACCAGTGTGGCGTGGCGGTGAGTGGAAACTCAGCAACATCACGAACTACATGACGACCGTCGCATTTCACTTGATGACGCATGCGGCAGACAATCGCGAGCTGTGGTTGCGAAGGTTTTATTCCGTCGGAAAAGATGCAGTGCGTCCGAGAAGGCCGGGTGAGTTGTTTGGTTTCCTGATCGAGCCTTCGAATGGATGCAACAGGCTGTCAGATATTCTTGAGCGAGGCGGTGTTGAGTTTGACCTGCCGCAGATTGGCACGGCGTTTAAGATCGGAACGCGAACGTTTCCGGAGGGAACAAGGTTAGTGAGGATGGACCAGCCGTACGGTGCGTTTGCCAAGGCGCTGCTGGAAGTTCAACGCTATCCGAACCTGCGAGACGCTGAAGGTAATCCGATCGCGCCGTACGACGTTACAGCACACACGCTGCCACTGCTGACGGGCGTTACCGTGCATCCGGTGAAGGCTCCTTTCCGGTACGCGCGAAACACACATAAAACCATCGTCTCCTCTCATATGAATGCTTGCCCGACTCCGAACATCGACTTGTTTGCAATCTACCGCTCGCATGTTCCGAGTCATGATGAAGGTTGGACCAGATGGATACTCGATACGAGGAATATCAAGTATGGCGTGCTGACTGATAAAGAGCTTCGCGCCGGCATTACGGTTTTCAAGCCGTCGCCGGGTGTGACTGGCAAGTACTACACGATCCTGATGCCGGATCAAACGCCACGTACGTTGCTCGAAGGTTATCGCGCGGGTTTGATGCCGCCTGAGTACACTGGCGGACTTGGGCCTGAAAGCGTCAAACACTTGCGCTACTTTGTCGAAACTGGCGGCACGCTGGTTTTCATCAATCGTGCTTCAAACTTTGCGATCGAACAGTTCAAACTACCGTTGCGCAACGTTGTTGCTGGTCTGCCACGGACGGAGTTTTACGTGCCCGGATCGATCCTGCGAATCGAGCTCGACACGTCGCATCCGATCGCGCAGGGAATGCCGAAGGAGACGATTGCGTGGGCCGAGGACTCGCCGGCGTTTGAGGTTGTTGCGAACGATCCGGAGGCGACTGTGCCTGCGGCAAACGTGCGTGTTGTTGCTTCGTATCCGGCGGAGAAAGATCCGCTGCTGTCAGGCTGGCTGCTTGGCGGTGACAAGCTGAAAGGCAAAGCAGCGCTGGTTGAGGTGACGATGGGCAAAGGACGCGTGATTCTCTTCGGCTTCCGCCCGCAATACCGGGCGCAATCCGAGGCCACATACCCGCTGTTCTTCAATGCGCTAAGCTCCAGGTAGAAGAATAGGCCTATAGGACATATAGGATTCCGCGTGGTCCAGCAGCAGAGTTGAATTTGCGCTTGCACAGGCGTATAAGATCCTGCGCGGACCGCAATGGTCACCTTTTTCGTTACTTCGGTTTTCGTCTTAGGTTTAGTCGCTATCGCCATTTACTCCTGGCAGAAACTCGCGAATCAATCCCAAACTATCGAGCCGCTTTTTCCACCACCACCGCCGCGTAGTCTCTTTCCACCCGCTCCTCCGGATTCAACAACTAACGCCCCAACTCAACCGCCCGTCTTGAACAAAACTGCAGTTGACAAGGCCTTGGTCCAACAATCCATCGAGCATTGGCAAAAATCACCTGATAGAAATTCGACGGCAAAGATGCTGCACGCAGCAGCGCTTTCCGATGACGCCGAAGCCTACCAAACCGCGGTCGAAGCCGTGCTCCGATCGTGGCGAGAAACCAGGCTGCGCGACATCTCTGGCGTGGAACTTCAATCGTTAATCAACGGTGAATTCTGGGTACTGTCGTCCGGCACGCGAAGTTCCGGCGCCGGCTTCGTTTTGAAACGTACCCTGTCAATTGCAAATCGTGAACTACAAACCAAACACTAACCATCAACTGTCACCCAGTTGAAACTGAAAGAGACACACCATGCAAATCTTTGAGATCCAATCTCTGTTCCCGCTGCTCTTCGGAGTAGTCGTGCTCGTTATTCTCTTCCTCACCATCGTTAAGCGTATCTTCGTCAACGTTCGCGCGCGGGAGATCGCGATCAAGGAACGCAGATACATCGGCGCCAAAATGCCGCCCGGACGAGTGGTGGCGACCGAAGGCGAAGTCGGTATTCAAGCCGACGTACTCAAACCCGGCTTGCACTTCATCAAGTATCCGTTTGAAAAAGTCGTGCGCAAAGTGCCGCTCATCGAGATCGGCGCTGACGAGCTCGGCATCATCGAAGCGATCGACGGCGAACCGATGCCCGCCGGCCGCATCTTCGCTCCCGATCGTGCACAGAACGCACACAACAACTTCCAGGATCCGATCGCGTTCATCAAACGCGGCGGCGTGAAAGGCATTCAACTGCGCACACTTCCGCCCGGGCTCTGGCCCATTCATCCTTACCTGTTTCGTGTTTCAATCGCGAAAGCGACAGTCGTGCCTTCGGGGAAAGTTGGCGTGGTGACGGCCGCCGACGGCGATCCACTCGATGCCGGTCGGTTGCTCGGTAAAGCAATCCTGGACCATCGCAATTTCCAGGACGCAGAACAGTTCATCGCGTCAGGCGGGCAGAAGGGACCGCAGGTCGAAATACTTACGCCCGGCGTCTATCGTATCCTGACGCAGTCCGGATCGAACGATATGCCGAAGCCAGGTCTTTTCAACATCCGGCTGTTTGATGCGACGGTGATCAACGAGAACCAGATCGGATTGGTTGAAGCTCTGGACGGTGCTCAACTCAATCCACGCGATTACGTTGCGGAGTCCGTTGCAGGTCACGACAACTTTCAGGATGGAAACGAGTTCATCGGCAAGGGCGGGCAACGTGGCCCACAGAAAGACATTCTGCTGCCTGGTACTTACTACATCAATCCGTTGCTCTTCAAAGTGATTCCTGAGACGGCGAAGGAGATCCGACCGGGCGAAGTGGCAGTGGTGGTGTCGAACGTCGGCAAAGATCCTTCTGAAGAAGTGCGACGGCAGATGGCGGAGAAAATTCGGGAACGGATGGAACGCGAGGAGCTGGAGCACGCAGAGGAAGTCGCGGAGTTCAGCGAATTGCTGAAGGGCGATCCCGCTGATGTTCGGCTCGACGAAGGCGCGCACGAAGCCTACGTGGTGCCGGATGGATACCGAGGCATTCGCGAGACTGTCGTTGGACCAGGACGTTACTACGTGAACACGCTCGCGATCAGCCCGATCGTGATCCCGACGACGAACCAGACGGTTGAATGGACGGCGGGCGAAGTTGCGAACACGTTCAATCCGTTCGAAGTGATCTCGAAAGACGGTTTCACGATGCAGTTGGAAGTGCGAGTCGTGTTTCGAGTGAAGCCTGAAGATGCGCCGTTCATGGTGGCGAAGATTGGCGGGATCGATCGTCTGGTCCAAAATGTGATGCACCCGTTGATCGACTCCATCTTCCGCAACCAGGCGTCAGAATCGTCGGCAATGGCGTACTTGCAAAACCGGCACGAGGAGCAGGAACGCGCCGAGGCTCGCGTGCGCGCGCACTTGCTGAAGTATCACGTCGACGTAGTCAACGTGCTCATCTGCCACATACATCTTCCGGAAGAGCTGATGAAAACGCAGACTGAGAAGATACTCGCCGAGCAGCGTCAGAACATGTACAACGCTCAGCGAGAGGCGGAAGAGAAACGCATCCAACTCGAAAAGACGAAGTCGCAGGCTGACAATCAGAAAGACCTGATGACTGCGACTGTCGGCGTCGAAATCGCAAGTAAGCGTGCGGAACAGCGCAAGGCGGAGGGTGAAGGCGAGGCCCACTACATCCAGCAGACCGGACGCGCCGAGGCGGAGAAAGTTCGGCTGATGGGTGAGGCTCATGGCGTCGCTTATCACGAACAGGTCAACGCGCTGGGCGCTCAGGGTGTTGCGCTGATCGAGACGCTGAAAGTGATTGGCGAGAAGGGAGTGCGGATCACGCCGGACGTGCTGGCGAGCGGCAGCGGCTCGGAAGGAGGCGGCGGCATCGGCACGTTGTTGCTGCTGAATCTCTTCCGCGAACGCTTATCAGCAGAGGCAAACGGCAATAGGGCCGCTGTGCGTTAAGGCTCGGTAAAAGAATAGGTCCTATAGGACATATAGGTCTTATAGGACCTATTATTTCCCGCGGGGCTCGAGGTACATCTGGGCGGCCATCTTCGTGAGCTTCCAGACCCTCGACCACGCGATGCGCCCATCGCCGTTCTCGCGGCCCGTCAGCTTGTCGAAGATCAGCTTCCGGAACATCTTTCCTTCGCGCCGGAGCATGAATTCCCTCGCATAAGGCTTCGCAGTCTCGAAGAAACTGAATCCCGGATCGGTCACGACGCCGATGCCCTCGAGCGTCATCAACGCTCGCATGATGTAAGTGAAGTTCGACGGCAGCCGGAACGGATACTCGTAAATCACTTCCGCGAGATCGTACGTAAGCTCCTTGAAGTTGACTTCGCCGAGCCGCAGGTTGAGGTAGTGTGTGAACAGGCTCTCCACCACCGGACGAACGGTTTCAGGATCGACACCGGGCTTGAGGAAGTTGAGATTGATGATGTCCTGGCCCAGGCCGTGCACGTCTTTGGCGACGACGTGGAAGAACGCGTCGATCATCTGCGCCTGAAGCTTCGGAGTGATCCGTCCAACCATTCCGAAATCAAAGAACGCCAGATGCCCACTGTCCATCACAAGCAAATTCCCGGGATGCGGATCGGCGTGGAAGAAGCCGTCTTCAAGCAACTGCTTCAGGTACGTGCGAATCAGCAGCCGGTTGACCTTCACCGCTGAAATTCGATTCGCGCGCAGGCCCTCGATGTCGACCACCTTCGTTCCGCGAATGAAGTCGAGCGTGAGCACACGTGTAGTCGTGTGTGACCAGTAGATCTTCGGCACACGGATCGCGCGCCACGTGCGGAAGTTATAACGGAACCTGTCGGCATTACGTCCTTCTTTGACGTAATCCATCTCTTCGAAGATCGTCGAGTGAAACTCGCGCAGCATCCCTTCCCAGTCAGCATTCTCATTCGCTCGCGGGAAGAACCGGTTGGTGAACTTTACAAGACGAAACAGGATCGCGACGTCGAATTCGATGGTCGCGTGCAGGTTTGGACGTTGAACTTTGACTGCGACTTCTTCGCCTGTTGCGAGACGCGCGCGGTAGACCTGTCCGAGAGAAGCCGCAGCAATCGGCTCGCTGTCGATCTCCGCGTAAGACTCGTGCAGGCTGCGGCCCAGTTCCGACTCGATGATCGAAAACGCTTCTGCCGTCGAGAACGCCGGCACCTGGTCCTGTAGTGTCGCCAGTTCCTTCACATATTCGAGCGGCAACAGATCGGCACGCGTACCGAGCGCCTGGCCGATCTTGATGAAAGTTGGACCAAGATCGATTAGCGACTCACGCAGCCAGGCCGCCTGCTTTTTGAGTCGTGCCTGTTTCTTCTCAGAACCGTCCGCGCCGCGAAAAACCAGGTAACGGATCACACGGATGAAAAGATCGAGACCCGCGGATATCTGTGCTCTGATCCATGCTTTGATCCGCGCACCACGTCCCCGTTCGCGTGCGAGATTGCGGAGACGCTCGATCGCACGACGATTGAAGTCGGCGCGAACGTCGTAGGTATCGAGAAACAGGTAGAGGGAGAACAGTCCGAGCACGAACGCGACGCGCGCAGCATGCAACCACCCACGCACACCTCTACCAGAGAGGATCTGATCGACCGTCTCTTCGGTAAGGGGCGAAACTTCTGCCGGCTGCTTCTGCGGCACCGGCTGGCTGACGTTTGTTTCTGTTCTCTTAACTAACGCTTGTTCTGTTGACATCCCTTTATTAACTCACGGACAACATGTGCTTGGTGCCAGTCCGTTCAAAATAACTATTCGCGCGATCGACATCTCTCATGATCTGCGATTTTAACTGTTCCACCGAAGTAAACTTTTTCTCATCGCGCAATCGATACAAAAATCTTACACGCACAACATCGCCGTAAAGGTCACCGTCCCAGTTCATTACGAAGGTCTCAACTGAAGGTTCCGTAGCATCCCCGAACGTCGGCCTGAGCCCGATATTCGTCACACTCCGCCGCCATTGCCCTTCAATCAACGTCGCGGTGACGTAAACACCATTCCGGGGTATGACGCGGTTGTGAGGGTGCAGGTTGGCTGTCGGAAACCCAAGCAGGTGACCGCGTTCCGAGCCACGCTCCACGCGCCCTTCGACGCCGTACGGGCGCCCCAGCATGTGTCGCGCGAGGTTCACCTGCCCACGCGCCAGCAGTTCGCGAATCTTGCTCGAACTCACTCGCGCGCCTCGAAACTTGACCTCCGGCACCTCGCCTGCAACGAAACCGAGTTCGCTTCCGAGACGTTGCAACATCTCGATATTTCCCTCGCGATTATGGCCGAACGCAAACCCTTTCCCCAGGTAAACTTCCTTCGCGTGCAAACGATCAAAAACTATGTCGGTCAAAAAATCAGCGGCGCGAATCGTCGAAAACTCTTTTGTGAAACGGACCACGATCGTCTGCTCGATTCCGAGAACGCCGAAGCCTTCGATCTTCTGATCGAACGTTTGCAGCAAAGGCGGCGCCGACTCCGCATGCAGCACCGCGCGCGGATGCGGATCGAACGTGATCACAGTCGGAACTGCGCCAACCTCGCGTGCGCGTTCAACAACCGTCCGCATAATCAACTGATGACCGAGATGCAGACCATCAAACACGCCGAGCGTCAGCACGGTTGGCCGTTGGATCTCCGCGTTGTCAGTTCCGTGAAAGAGACGCATTAGGACTCTACCACTAAGCCGTCGTAAGCAAACTCAACACCTGCCGGCAGGCGCGCTGAGTCGCGTTCGTGTTTGATGTCGTGCGCGATGTGTGTAAAGAAAGTGCGCTTCGGTTTCAGCTCGTCTACGTAAGCGAGCGCTTTATCGACCCACAGATGTGTCGGATGTTCCTTGAAACGAAGACAGTCGAGCACGAGCACGTCGAGATTTCTCAAGCCGTCGAGTGTCTCGCGCGGGATCTCGCTGAGATCCGTCAGGTACGCAAAATCGTTGAAGCGATAAGCGACGACGGGCAAACGCCCGTGAATCACTTCCAACGGCGTGATCTCGAGTTCTTTGCCGATGCAGAAGCTCGAACCATGCTCGACAACGTTTGGAATCACTTCGGGAAGACCGCCGCCGAAATGCGAAGGCTCAAAAATGTATTTGAAGATGCGTTTGATATCGACCCACGCCCGTTCATTCGCGTACACGCCAAGCGCGCCGAAGCGGAAGTTCAACGGCCTGATATCGTCGAGCCCGAACACGTGATCGGCATGACAGTGAGTGATGAGAACAGCATCGAGACTCTTCAAACCGTAGCGCAGTGCCTGCTGCCGAAAATCCGCAGACGTGTCCACGAGGATCGTGCGTCCCGCATGCTCGATTATGATTGAAACTCTCAGACGTTTATCGCGAGGATCGTCTGAAGTGCAGGTCTCGCATTCACAGCCGATTGACGGGACTCCCGTGGAGGTTCCAGTACCGAGGAAGGTGAGTTTCATTGCGCCCGCGTGCCTGAGCTCACCTTCCCCCCGTGATGTCGCTGCCCGTGAACTTGCGACCGAACTGTGGCGAGTTGGCGAGCGAAACGTATTGCATCCGCAAATCCGAGAGCAGGCTCTCGAGCATGCGCTTCTCCTGCGGCGTCAAATTCCCGGCAGTTTTCTTTTCGAGCATACCGAGCACGTCGATCCAGTGTTTACCGAGTTCGACATCGACGTCGCGCTCGTGCGTGACCGGGTGTTCCATCATGCCCAACGCCGCGGCGGCATTCGACGCGATCGACATCATAAAACTCACGAAACTCGCAGGATCGCGCGCGGCGGCAATCTCTTCTGGAGTGAACTCTTCTTCAGGTTCGGGCGCTGTTTCGGCCGCAGGTTCCGGGGTCCGCGCTGGTTCTTCCCTCGCCGGGGCGGGTGCGGCGGCAGCCTGGGGCTGTTCGGCCACTACCTGCGGCTCCGGCTTCTCTTCCGGAGGCAGATCCCGCGGGCTTCCATCGGCATTGAACAGACGTCTGTCAGTAACTTTGAAAGTAGGTTGTTCCTCGCTCATGTCGTTTATTAAACCACAAAGCGACAGAGGCACGAAAACCTCCCCGCCACCGCGCTTTGCCACTGCGCGTACCGCAATTTAGACTAGCTGCATGCCTGCAACATTCAACGATTTGATCGAGTTAATGGATCGACTGCGCGCGCCGAACGGCTGCCCGTGGGATCGCGAACAGACTTACGCAACGCTGGCCCCGATGCTTCTCGAAGAAGCGTACGAAGCATTTGAAGCCGTCGAGGAAGCGCGCGAAGGCCGGCCGAAAGAGCTGTGTGACGAGCTCGGGGATCTTCTGTTCCAGATAGTGTTCTACGCACAGGTCGCGAAGGAGCGCGGCGAGTTTACGATTGACGATGTTACGACAGCGATTCACGACAAGATGGTGCGACGCCATCCACACGTGTTCGGCGATGTAACCGCAAACGACGCTGCGACTGTGTTGTTGAACTGGGAAACGATGAAGGCCGAAGAGCGCCGCGCAGCAGGCAAGACAAAGAATTCAAACACATCACTGCTGACAGGCGTGTCGTCAAAAGCACCGGCATTGATGGAAGCGCATCAACTCTCGACGAAAGCCGCGCGCGTTGGTTTCGACTGGAAAACAGTTGACGACATCTTCGACAAGTTGCACGAGGAGATCGAAGAGTTGCGCGGTGCGATCAAGGACCACTCTGCGTTGCAAGACGAAGCAAATCACGCTCGCGTGCGCGAAGAGATCGGCGACCTGCTGTTTGCAGCAACGAACATCGCACGGCACATGCAGGTTGAACCTGAGGCTGCGTTGAAGTTGACGAATCGAAAGTTTCGACGGCGCTTTGAATACATTGAGAACGCACTGCACGAACGCGGGCAGGCTTTTGACGCAACGTCGATTGATGAACTGGAAGAATTGTGGCAGGAAGCGAAAACGAGCCACGGATAACACGGATTTGATCCGGATCTTTCTCCGCGTCATCCGTGGCCAATGTATTCGCTTAATCGTTGATCCGCACAGATCGCAGAATCGTGTCGAACGCATTCTCAAACCCACGTTCGTTCTGCGGATTAACAGCAATCATGTAGAACAATTGCCCGTCACTTAACTGTGTCGTAATCAACCTCACGGTCTCCCCGCGCCCGGTCGCTTCGTTAACGTTGCTTAGCGTCGTGAACAGCCCGGTACGACCTGATACCGTCGTCCGCTGCGAACCGCCACTGCGCAACTGGTTATTCCCCTGCGCGAGACTGTTGATCAGCTCCTGCGTAGCACGCTGCAAGTTTCGTTGACTCGTCTGAGCCACACCAAAACTCGCGCCATGCGTGAACACCGGCTGATTGTTAACGACGCCATAGCCGCCTTCCGGCACAAACCAAATCGAGCTTCCACCATCACCAACCTGCCGCCAGTTGTCCGGCACGCTCACACGCACTCCACCGTTGAAGATGGAAACGTTCTGATAACGTGACGACGGATACTCAACGCGTCCGGTCGGCCTGTTGGTCGGATAGTTACCAGTGTTCTCACCGGTTGGATATCGCTGTCCACTGCGCTGTATCTCGGCCATGGTTGGCGCCGCTGGATACCTGTTCAGTCGTTCCTGAATACGTGCGAAATCTCGCGTATCGCGCGTGCCTGCGTTCACACGCAGCATTTGAGCTTCACGCTCGATGCGCGCGTAGCGATCGTTGGGACTCGGGTGGCTACTCAAGAACCCGCCACTGCTGCCGCCGCCCTGTTGTTGGATAGTGCGGAACATGTTCGCCAGATCGCGCGGATCGTAACCAGCGTTGGCCATGATCTGAGCACCGAGAACGTCTGCTTCAGTTTCATATTCGCGACTGAACTTCAGGAAGTACACGGCAAACGGCGCCTGGGCAAGTTGGCCCACTCCTGGACCACCGAGAATCGTGCCGGCAATTCCGGCAATGCCTGCGAGCAAACCGTACTTCTGTCCCTTGGTCGCTTGCGCGGTACCATGTCGTAAAGCAACGTGACTGATCTCGTGGGCCATCACTCCGGCCATCTCGCCTTCGTTCCTGGCTGCTTCGATCATTCCACGGTTAACGTACATTGGACCACCGGGAAGCGCGAACGCGTTGATGTCTCTCGCGTTGACGACTTTGAAGAAGTAATCAAATTCGGAATGTCGAAACTGAGAAGGGATGGCACTTACAAGCCGCTCACCCACGCGCTCGACGTATGCTTGTACTTCCTGATCGCGAAGCAAGGGCATCTGCTGCTCTACTTCCTGCGAAGCCTGTCGTCCGAGCTGCACATCCTGCTGAATACTGTATTTGTTGCTGTGATACTTGATCTGCGTCTGCGCTATCGCCGAAACCGGCATGAGGCTCACCGCAATGAGCGCTACCCACGCAGCCACGGCTTGTCGGTTAAATTTAGATTTTTTGATCATCGCTACCTCCGCTGTACTCCATTTCGGGGGCTATGCACCAAAACGAAACGCACTCACACCCGTGAAAGATCGGTTTTATTCGAGATTTCGCCGAAGTGGCCGACTGACCGATCTCTCGGGGTCAATTATGCAACGAAAATGCCAGTTGTCGGGAAATTATCCCTGGTCGCGGGGCTCGATGTGCCGGTTGAACCACTTTCCGGGCTCGTCCAGTGCGGCAATACGATGGGGCTCGCCCTTCCAGACGCGAATCATCGAAATAATCAGAAAGATAAAGGTAGCGAGTTTAAAGAACGTACCGCCAAGGTTACTGTCTGTGACTCTGCCAATGACGGTAAAGATCGTTTGAACCATCAGGATTGCAATGTTGAGAGCAAGTGCCTGCGCCGCGTGAAAGCGGACCTGCACTTCCTTGCGCGGGACAAGAAACAGTTCGATGAGTGAAACTACCAGACCGATGTAGGGAGCGTACGGCATCATCAGCGCCCACTTCTCAGGTATTCCAATACCCGGGATGGAACGTGACGTTGGTGCAGTGCTTACGGGAGGCTGGTAAATCTGCTGCCTCGCCTGGTACTGCGCCGGAGGCGAATACGTCGGCGTTGGTGGAACAAACACCGAAGGGTACGGCGCTTCGAGCGGTGGATTCTCGTAACGACGAGTCGGGGCTTCGGAATAGACGTTGTCGCGAGCGTCGTTTTCGGCGTCTCCTACCTGGCGAGTAGCGCGGCCGACTTGCTGAGTAGTCCCGCCGCCTCCGCCTTCGCCCCAGCTTTCTTCGGCGTTGCGTTCAACATCAGGGTCAAGCGGGTTAGTGTCGTATTTGCTTCTCTTCGTATCCATCGCCGCGTAAATCTTACTAGCCTACGATCTCATACTCAACCTGTTGCCACCGATGCTCTCGCTCCGAGATCGAAAACGCCTTGATTACGGCCTCAACGCCGCCGAGTCCGATGATCAGGTATTTAGCTGAAGGATAGTAGGCGTGCCGCACGTCGGTGTCGGACGGCCGCGGGTCGGCGGCTCGCGGGTGTGAATGATAGATGGCGAGGAGCCCCTCGCCGCGCTCGCGCATCTGGCGCTGCGCCGCGAAGAGATCCTCAGGCGCCGCTTCGTATGCTGATTCCGGGTTTAAGGTGACGTTCCGGAGGCGATAAAGACTGGCAGCCTGCGTTTCAGAAGTTCCGCCGATCAACCCACAACACTCCTCCGGAGCAGCTTCGCGAGCGTGGGCAATCATTGCGTCCACGTGTTCGCGATGGAGTTGAATCGGCGGCATAGTCAATCTTCGACGACTCGCAGGTGCAGTTCTTCCAACTGCTTCGGATCGACTTCTCCAGGAGCGTCGATCATCAGGTCGGCGGCTGACGCCGTTTTCGGAAACGCGATTACGTCGCGCATGTTATCAGTGCCTGCAAGGACCATCATCAGTCGATCGATACCTGGCGCAATCCCGCCGTGCGGCGGCGTGCCGTATTCGAGTGCGTCGAGAAAGAAACCGAATCGCTGGCGCGCTTCTTCAGTCGTCATTCCGAGAGCTTTGAAGACGAGACGCTGCACGTCGCGCCGGTGAATACGAATCGAGCCGCTCGCCATCTCCACGCCGTTGATCACGGGATCGTAAGCTTTGGTGCGGATCTGTCCGAGCAGGTGTGTTTCTCCACCTTCGACCGCTCGTTCGAGTAGTTCCAGGTCCTCGTCGACTGGCGATGTGAATGGATGGTGCATCGAGTAGTAGCGACCATCCTCTTCGTGAAACTCAAACATCGGGAAGTCAGTCACCCAGAGGGGCGCGTAGACATCCGCGGGGGTAAGTTTCTCTCGTTTTGCGATCTCGTTTCGTAAAGCACCCAAACTCGCCGCCACGATCTTCGGTTTACCCGAGATGATGAGCACTGCATCGCCTTTTCGCGCGCCTGCAACATCGGCGACGCGGTTGATGACTTCAGCGCCGAGAGCTTTCAAAAGCGATGAAGTCGTTTCATCGCCCAACTTGATCCACGCTAACGCACCGGCGCCGTAACGCTTCGCAAACTCCTGCAACTCGTCGAGCAATTTGCGCGAAAGGTTTGCACCGCCGGGAACGACGATTCCCTTCACCTGCCCGCCGGAAGTCAGCGCGGAAGCGAATGGGGCAAAGTCAGTGCCTTCCAAAGCCTGCGAGAGATCCTGTAATTCGAGACCCTGGATTCGCAGGTCAGGCTTGTCGGAACCAAACCGGCTCATCACGTCTGCGAAAGTGAAACGCGGAAACGGCGTTTGTAGATCGACGTTGATGAGTTTGAAAACTGAAGCGAAGAGGCCTTCGATCAGTGTGTAGATCTGATCGAGCGTCGCAAAACTCATCTCGACGTCGAGTTGTGTGAACTCCGGCTGTCGATCAGCGCGCAGATCTTCGTCGCGAAAACAGTGCGCGATCTGGAAGTACTTATCCATACCGCCGATCATGCACAACTGCTTGAAGAGCTGTGGCGACTGCGGCAATGCGAAAAACTTTCCGGGCTGAATGCGCGAGGGAACGATGTAGTCGCGCGCGCCTTCAGGCGTGGACTTGATCAGGATCGGAGTTTCGATTTCGGTGAAACCCTGCGCGCTCATGTAACGCCGTATCTCGTTGGTAACGCGATGACGAAGATGCAGGTTCGCCTGCAACTGCGACCGGCGCAGATCGAGATAGCGATACTTCAGACGCAAGTCTTCACTCGCGAGAGCGTCGGGCGAGGCGTCGAGTTGAAACGGAGGCGTGCGCGCGTCGTTGAGTATCAACAACTGCTGCGCATGAACTTCGACGTCGCCCGTTGCAAGCTTCGGATTTCGTGTGTTCTCAGCGCGCGCCACAACGGTTCCAGTGACAGCAACCACGTATTCGCTACGCAGTTCCTTCGCGCGCGCGTGCGCTTCGGCTGCGACCTCAGCGTTGAAAACAACCTGAGTGATACCCGCACGATCGCGAAGATCGATAAACGTGAGTTCGCCAAAGTCACGACGCTTAGCGACCCAGCCCATGAGGATCACCTGCTTGCCGATGTCGTTTGCGCGCAGATCGCCGCACGAATGCGTGCGTTCCAGGTTTCCGAGATTATCTAACATTGCTGCTCATTTGTGCGTTGAATTGCGCCGAACGGTTGCGCGGAATACTCAACGACTCCCACTGCGCTGATCTGAAATGCTTCGCAAGAAAAACAATTTGTCCGACGTGATAGGCGTAATGCATCAATTGACGATTGATCGCTTCAACGATCGTGTGGTCCTCGCCGCGAATCGTCACCGTCTTTTCAAAATCTTCCGGGCGCAACGGCCCGAGCGCTTCGAAGACACGCGCCCAACCGCGTTCCCAGTAAGCGATCACGTCGTCTTTCGTCGTCTGCGCGTCGATCACAAACTCCATGTCGCGATTCCGGTCCGGCTTCTCTCCGTCGGTTGTGAGGAAGTCAGTCCAGCGGGAAAACATGTTACCCGCCATGTGCTTCATGATAATCGCAACGCTATTCGACTCCTCGTCGAGCGTGACAAAAAACTCTTCGTCTTTCAATTGCGCAAGCGCCTTCTCCGCGAGCTTCTTGTACGCCCGCAACGCCTTCACCGCATCCTCAAAATAATTCTGAACTACTTCCTCAGCGGACATCGCTTTTCCTCCGTCATCCGCGTGATCCGCGGCGGATTTCCTGCGCCAACTGACCACGCGCCACCGCACGTTGCTCGCCCGATCTCATGTCCTTTAATGCCACTTCGCCTCGGGCGCGTTCTTCTTCGCCAAGCACTGCGACGAACGGGACGCCGAGTGACGAAGCGTACTTGAACTGTTTGCCGAGCTTATCAGCCTCTGGATATAGATCAACCCGTAAACCTCCAGCCCGTAGTTCCTGCGCGAGCGCGAGCGACTCCGAAATCGATTCCTCGTTCCAGATCGCAACCATCACGTCTGCCGGCGAGGTTTCAAGACGCGGCGGAAACATGTTCCGCTCACTCATCACGACGAGAATTCTCTCAAGCCCGAGCGAGAAACCACATGCTGGAATGTCCTGGCCCAGAAACATGCCCACGAGATTGTCGTAACGACCACCACCGCCGAGACTTCCCGCGAGATCCTTCACGTTGATCTCCATGATCGCGCCGGTGTAGTAGGAAAGTCCACGAGCGAGTGTCGGATCGATCTTCAAGCTACCTCCAATCCCTGCCGCCTCGGTAAACTCGAGTATCGATCGTAACTCGTCGACGCCTTTCGCTCCCATCTCATTGTCACCCACAAACTCCACGATCCGCCCGAGCACAGCTTTATTCAGCGCCTGCACCGCTCGATCTTCCGCAGCGATCTCGGCAGCACGTTCAAGCGAAGACAGTTCAGAAAAGAACGAAAGCAGACGATCGCCGGCAGCCTCGTCAACGCCGCGTGATGCAAACTCTTTTCTCACTCCATCCGTTCCGATCTTGTCCAACTTATCGAGCGCGATTAACGCGGCATCGTGTTTCTCGAGAGCGACACCTGCAACCCCGAGAATCCCGGTCAACGCCTTCCTGTGATTCAACCGCACACAGAAATCACCGAAGCCCAGCTTCGTCAACACTTCACTCGCCGCGGCACAAATCTCAGCTTCAACCAGCATCGAACGCGAACCAAGCACGTCAACGTCACACTGGTAAAACTCTCGAAATCTTCCGCGCGCGGGCCTGTCGGCGCGCCACACCGGCTGAATCTGGTAACGCTTGAAAAACTTCGGCAGCTTGTCGCGATACTCCGCCACCACGCGCGCGAGCGGCACCGTCAGGTCGTAACGCAATGCGAGATCAGCTTCGCCGCTTCCCTCATGCACACCACGCTTGAGTATTTTGAAGATGAGCTGGTTGCCTTCTTCGCCATACTTGCCCATCAACGTTTCGATGTTTTCTACAGCAGGCGTCTCCAGGGGTTCGAAGCCGTAGCGCTCGTAGACCTCTTTGATCACAGCGATGACGTATTCGCGCTTGCGAACGTCTTCGGGCAGAAAGTCGCGCATGCCGCGCGCTGGTTGCGTCTTCGCTGATGGCATTACATCAACATCTCTTTACGATACTCACGCGTGTACTCGACGTAGTTTTTCCAGAACACTTCCAGATCCAAAACTTCCTTGTCCGTCAGTGGACGCTTCACTTTCGCAGGAAATCCCATAACTAAAGATCGCGGCGGGATGATCGTCCCCGGACTGACAAGCGAACCCGCCGCAACGAGCGACATCTCACCGATACGGACATCGTCCAGCAGGATCGCACCGATACCGACGAGGCACCCGCGTTCGACGTAACAGCCGTGCAACGTCGCGCTATGGCCCACCGTCACTTCCGCTTCCAAAATCGTCGGGTGCGATCCGTTGCGAACGTGTATGACGGAATTGTCCTGAACATTTGCACGATCGCCGATGCGAATATAGTGAATGTCGCCTCGGATCGTGCAGTTGCACCAGATCGAGGCTTCTTCGCCGAGGTGAACGTCGCCTATAACTTGTGCACTGGGTTCAACATACGCCGTCGGGTGAATCTGCGGGTGAACCCCACGAAACGGTCTAATCATGGTGTCGCGAGATAGTAACACAAGCCACAGATTAGGCGGATTCGTGTTAAATTGAGCGCATGACCCGGCGCGCAGTCCTTCTACTGATCGCACTCATCTCGACCTCATGCACGGGCTCGCTGTTCAAGGTGAAACCTGTCACCGAGTTGCCGCCGTTGCCTGCAAACACACGCAGCGCGGACGCGGGCGGCGTGACGGTTCGCGTGGCGCCTTTGTTGTCTGACGAAGAAAGCCAGGAATTGTTCGAAGCAAACTTGCCGGTGAGCGGAGTTTTGGCGGTGCGTGTGGAACTGGTGTTCCAGAGCGGCGTGCCGGTTGAACTCAAGCGCGCGCGTTTTCGTCTGCGTGACGCGGAAAACAAGGAGTGGAAATTTTTGTCAGCGAAGAGCGCTGCGTCGCGAATCATGAAGGCGAACGGCGTGTTTCTTTACAATCCGCATTCGCGAAAACAGTTTGAGCAGGAGTTTGGCGCGTATGGAGTGGATCTGAAAACGCCGCTATCTTCGGCTGATGCGCGGCGGCAGGGATTTCTGTTTTTCCAAACTCCGGATAAACGTGCCGTGCGATCAGAGCAAAAGCTGACACTCACCATCGAGCGTCTTCCGCAGCCAGCAACGATCCCGATCAATTAAACCGCGCGATAAAACTGTAGGGGTGGCCCTCCGTGGCCACCCCAGGTTTATTGCCTACGACTTGTTCGTTCCTGCGCAGGGGTGGCCACGGAGGGCCACCCCTACAATTCAGCCTCTTGGACCAGTGGCCCTCAGCGTGACCTCAGTACCAGAACGCAGTTCGAGATCGTTACGTCCCTGAATGTAAACTGATCCCGCACCAGCGCCGGCGCCAAGCACGGCACCAATCGCTGCACCCTTACCGCCACCCGCAATCGCGCCGATGAGGGCGCCAACCGCGGTACCGATAGCGGTGCGTGTGACGGTCTTCTCGGTCTGGTTGCTTTCGCGAACCGCGCCTTCGTTGTCAATCTTCACCACTTCACCTTCCGCCGTGCGGACGCTCTCCAGAATACCGGCAAACCGGTAGCTTCTGCCGTCTCGCAAACGGATTGTGTCGAAGTCCATCGTCAACTCAGAACGTCCAGTGACACGGCCACCACGTTCCACGTTCAGGACCGATCCTTCGATCGTCGCTCCCTCATACTGACCCGGAGATCGAACGGTCATCGTAAAGCGATCGCCTTCCTGAACGTTCTGCGTCGAAATATCGCTGTTCAGCACCGCAACGATCTGCGTATTGTTCGGAACAACGAAATCTCCGGTTGCAACACCAGCGACAGCGCCCGTGTCTTCACGGTTTGTGTCGTAGATGTTCAACTGCGCGACGTCAGAAGTCCTGTCGTAGTAAGTCCTGACGGTGATCGGTTGATTGAAGCGATCCGAGTAGAGCGTCCTGGTTACCAGCAACTCACGACCGTCACTCGACGGATCGAAAGTAACGGTAAAGTCGTTTGCACGCTCACCGGTCCTCGTAATCGTCAAAGCATCACCCGACAAAGCCGCGCGTACACGAACCTGCCGGCCCTGCGGCGTGGTCTCAACGTTCTCGCGATTGTCAGCGATGAAGTTGATCTGCGGCGCACGAGTTGACGCGATCGTTATCGAGTTTCCACGACGATCAATCGCCAACATCTGCGGCGGATCGAACCGCCTGAGCAACGAATCATAAACTCGCTGCCGTTCGGCGCTGGACATGTTTCTCGTCGCAGTGTCGATTACCCGACGCACATCGTCGCCACGACTCGAGTTGAGCCGGAACGTACCCGTCAGGTCTCTAGCCGATCCATAACCGCTGCCCCCCGGCACGGTTGGAACATTCGACCAGTTCCACGCGATGTTGAAAGCACTTGCCAACCGGTCGAGATCCTGCCGCAACGTGTTCCAGTTGTTTTCAGTTTGATACGACAACTGGCGTGACGTGATGTAGCTGTTCAGGAAAGCCGCGTGCTCGAGCAGTTCGCGCGCCTCTGCGGACGTTGAACGCCGGCTATTCACGCGATTGCGCAGTTGTACGAGCGCGGCCTCAAACTCACTCAACTCGCGACGAACTTCATCCGCTGAAGCGCGATCGTTGTAGCCGCCGCGATTTAGATCCTGGCGCAGGTTGCGACTGAAAGCTGTCGAACGGACGTTTAGCCGGTCGATCAACTGCCGCATCTGCGTATCGCTCAGGTTGTAGTCGTCAGTTCCAGTTCCACCGCCGACACTGCCACCGCCCCACGGAGCATCGACGTTGTAAAGATTCGCGAGTTGATCGAGATCCGCACGAATCGCCTGCCATTCTCGACGTGAACCCGCTCCCAGCCGGTTATTCGAGAAGAAGTTGTCGATCTGGGCTGCGCGATCCAAAACCGCCGTGACATCGGATGACGACGTTGCGCGACGAGACATCAAACGCCGATCGAGCTGGTTTAGCTCAGACTCGAAATCCACGATCATACGTTCGACGTCTTCGACACGATAATTATTTCGATCAGCAGCATTTTGGACTGCACGCTGTAGAGAGTCTGTGCGTGTTTGAATACGTCGCACGAGATCCCTCGCAGTCGCATTGCTGGCGCCAAATTGTGCTAAGCCGGTCGTGGCCGCACCGGCCGTTACCAGCATGGCCAGGAATCCCATGAAAATTGTTTTTCTGATTGCTCTCATCTCTCATCTCCTCCTTCAGACTTGTGGCCCCATTTCAAACTTTGTGCCAAGCAGGTGGTTATGGAGCTTGGCCAGCCGCTTTCCGGGGGAAACCTCTGTTCGGGGAGAGGTTGAAAATGGTACGTACCGCTGACTTACCTTGAAACAATAGCCAACGAATCCGCACTATTTATCGACGTTGCAGAATAGGCATGCAAAAGCCGTGGTACTTAAACCACGGCTTCGGAGGTGTTTAACGGTGATGGAGGAAAAGGTTGACAACGCCACGGTGATCAACCTTTTGGGATGTCTATTCCGGCTCGGGCGGCGCGGGCTTGTCAGTGCCCCTCTCGCGGTTAAACACCGAGCTTGGCAGCCACGACGGCATGGCCTCGTCGTTCGCGATGCGCAGCCCCATTACGAGCATTAGCGAGGCGATGGTACGTGGGCCACTCCAGTCCCAGTCAGGCTTAACTACGTCGGTCGGCTGGTGGTAATCGGTCTTCGTCCACTGCTTCAAACGGTCAGTCCAACTCTTTGTTGGACCCTCGGGAGCGCCGAGAATCATCAGCGCCGGGATGCCTCGCTTGACGAAGAGATAGTGATCGGATCGATAGAACGCGTTTGCTTCCGGCATCGGATCGGGAATCACCTGAATGCCACTCGCGACTGCGACGTCGTTCATCAGCGCGCCGAGCGTTGAGTGTTCAGTGCCGTAGCCGACGAGCACTTTCACGGGTCCATAGAGCTCCGTGCCCATGCCGTCGAGGTTGAGGTTTGCTGCGACCTGTTTGATGTTCCACGTAGGGTTCTTCACCCAATAGTCCGAACCAAATCCGCCGTACTCTTCGCCCGTCACGGCCATGAAGATCACTGAGCGACGCGGTTTGGTTGTCGCACGCGACATCGCTTCCGCAACTGCAATCATCTCGGCGACACCGAGAGCGTTGTCGGCGGCGCCGTGATAGATCCGGTTATCTGCTGAAAGTCCGTAAGCGTCGTAGTGCGCGGAGTAGACAAGAGCTTCCGACTTCAGCTTTGGATCGGAGCCTTCAAGTAAACCGACGACATTATTGCCAACGCCTTTGGCTTTCTTCAGGCGAACTGTAATCGCGGCCGTCTGCTTGAGATCGATTGGCGCGAAATCGTCGCGGTCTGCTTTTGCAAATGCGTCTGCTTTGGTTATGCCCGAACCGGCGAAGAGTTTGTCGGCGCCTGCTTCACTGACGGCGATGAACGGTGGCAGAAATTCAGGTAAATCCTGGTCGGATTCGAGTTCAAGCCGGCGGCGCGTCAGGTAGTCTGCTGACTCGGAGTAAGACCGATCTTCCGTGTACTTGTTGATCAGTACGATTCCTCCAACGCCTTTGGCGATCAGTCCTCGAAGAATGTTGATTTGCGCTTGCGCCTTGGACCATGAATCCTTGTTGATCTCGGGCGGCGGTCCTTCGCGAAGCATGACGACTTTTCCACGCACGTCGAGACCTGCGAGATCGTTACGCTTGATGCCTTGGAAAGCCGCACCGTAACCAGCGAAGACAAGGCTGCCCTTTACGTTCTCGTCGCCGGTGAATGGAGGCATCACAAAGAAGTCTGGTCCGAGTTTCAGTGTTTGATCGCCGGCGGTGATTGTTGACTCGGATGTGACGGTTGTTTCCTTGAATTTTACTGGCTGGAGATACGTGTTGTTCTGGCCGAGTGGTTTCAGTCCGAGTTTGGCAAAACGATCCGCGAGATACGCAGCCGCCTTGTCGCCGCCGGGTTGCGCAGTGCCACGTCCTTGCATTTCAGGCGCGGCGAGTGCGTTCACCGTCTCTTTGATCGTCGCGAGGTTGATACTCTCGACAAGCTGACGTTCAGTCGCAGACAGCGCCTTCGTCGTTACGGGCGCAGTTGCCTGCGTCCAGCTAACCACGGATGACGCGGATAAAAGGATCGTTAGTAGTACTGCTAAAGATTTAATTCGTAGTTTGTTCATATCTGTGTTCATCCGTGTATATCCGCGGCTTAATCCGTGGATCCGAAGCCGCCTGCGCCGCGCGCCGTCTCATCCAGATCCGTGGCCCACGCAGCGTCCGGCGTAATGATCTGTTCGAGTATCAACTGGCAGATCTTGCTCCCCGCTGCGAGCGTGACGGGCGCGTCTCCGGTGTTGTAGAGCAGAACACAAATTTCGCCACGATAATCTGAATCTATGACGCCCGCGAGCACATCGAGTCCATGCTTTGATGCAAGTCCCGACCTCGGCGCAATCCGTCCATAAAATCCCGGCGGGATCGCCACTGCCAACCCCGTCTTGACCATCGTCCGCTGCTTCGGCCCCAGCTCGACATCCTCAATCGAACAAACATCCAACCCCGCCGCCAACACACTTCCCCTCTTCGGCAGCACCGCACGTTCATCCAATTTTTTGAAGCGAAGAACCTGGGGAGTGAGCATTTTACATCTTCGGGAGGGTGACGCCGCGTTGGCCCTGGTATTTGCCGCCGCGGTCTTTGTAGCTAGTTTCGCAGACGTCGTCGGATTCGAAGAAGACGACCTGGGCAACGCCTTCGTTGGCGTAGATCTTGGCGGGGAGTGGGGTGGTGTTGGAGAACTCGAGCGTGACGTAGCCTTCCCACTCCGGTTCGAAGGGGGTCACGTTAACCAGGATTCCGCAGCGTGCGTAAGTGCTCTTGCCCAGACAGATCGTCAAGACATTGCGCGGGATGCGGAAGTACTCGACTGTGCGCGCGAGCGCGAAGCTGTTCGGTGGAATGATTACCGACTCGCCTTTGATGTCGACGAAGTTCTTCTCGTCGAATTCCTTTGGATCGACGATCGTGCTGTTGATGTTGGTGAAGAGTTTGAACTCGTCGGCGCAACGGATGTCGTAACCATAACTCGACGTGCCGTAAGAGACGATTCGCCTGCCCTCAACTTCTTTGACCTGGCCCGGCTCGTACGGTTCGATCATTCCATACTCGCTGGCCATCATGCGGATCCATTTATCGCTTTTTATGCTCATTGTGTTTATGAGTAGCGCGTAATTCTAGACGTACACAGGACAAAGTACTACTGAGCCGCGCGTTTTATATTCACTGTTCCGTCGCCGACTGTGAACTTGAAGTATGCACCGCCGGCGCCGGCACGTGCGCGGACGGTGCGTTCGGTGATGCCGGGTTTTTCGCGGGAGGCAAGGCCTTCGTAGGTGTTAACGATCTTTCCCACGCGCAAGACGTCGGCATCGATATCAGCACTGAAGCCTGGGGGTAGCTCGACGTTGATCGTGCCCGACGCGATACGAATGTCGGCGCCGGCGCCGCGCCAGCTACGCATCGGAATGTTCAAGGTAATTACGCCTGCGGTAACAGTCGTGGAAACAGTCCCGCCAGTCAGCGTCAGTGCAGTCTCGCTTTCAGTGGCACTGACACGCATCGCACCTTCGACACCTGACAGTTTGACTGGTCCATGACCCGCGTTGATTTCGAGATCCGTGTTGATGGGCACTCGCAAACGGTAATCAATCTTCCAGGGGAGGTTGAGCAGTCGTTTAGGAAAGTTCTTCGCCGCACGTTTCATGTAAGCACGATCGTGCGTGCCGGTAGTCAACACGCTCAAATGATTCAGATCCTCGTCGAAAACAAAACTATTCACCGCGGCAAGCTGGTCCAGGTCAGCTTCCGTAGGACCTTTCAACTCGATGTCTGCGACGAGCTCGACTTCATTGCGGTTCCAGCCCTCGATCGTTACTGCACCACGCGGCGCGCCGATCAAAGTGACCGTCCCGCCATAAGAAAAGCGACGGACTTCGCGACGCGTGCTGCTGCGCGTGAGTAACTGAATCTCCGGAACGCTTTGAGGAAAGGCAGGACTTGCAAAAAGGAACAGGGTTGTTACTAAAAGAAGAAGCTTCAATTTAGTCATCGCGAGCAATACTAAAAAAAGGACGTTGCATGCGCAACGTCCCCAGCCAGTGGACTGCCAATGAATGCGAATTACTTACTTTCGCAAAAATGTTATTTGACCGCTGAAGTTGGTAACAGATACGGACGAGCGGCCGTCACCAACGTCGCCTACAACTCTTCTGCCATCCTGCGACTTGAACCTGTTGTTCCAAAAATCATTCAACGCAATCTTGCGCGACGACGATGCTGCCACGAGACGGAAATTGGAATTTCCGGGAATGCGGATCGTGATGTCGCCCTTATTCGACTTGAACTCGTAATTGCCGCCGAGCGAAAACTCGCCTTCGAAGAAAATGTTTCCGGTGACGTTCTGTGCAACGACATTGGATGCGTTAATGTTCGTCAGCTCGATATCGCCCTCGAGCGAAACGTGCGCTCTTACGAGATCGCTGCGAATATTCGACACAGTGATGTTGCCGCGTTTGGTTTCCAGGTCAACATTTGAATTGACGGGAACCTGGAGTTTGAAATTGATGTCGCCAACGTCGCCCTTGCCCCGGTTGTCGCTCATCACGTTGATCACGAGGTTCTGATCGATCTGCCTCGGAAGCACAATCGCGTGCTTCGACTCGCACGTCGCAGAGAGACGTATCTCATCTTTATTCCACGACTCGACAACGATCGTGCCCGAGATGTTTCTCAGCTCGATGCGAACGTTTTTGGTAGCGGGATAGCGCTTGGAAAGTTTCTGCTGCGCCGCCGCGATGGAGGACAGCGATACCAGCGTGAGGAGGACGCCTACTGCAACGGAGCCGGCGCGAAATGAAGAGCGCCTGGTTAGAAATCCGATATTCATTAGTGTGGGGCTTTTGGGCAAAACAGTCTTCGAGTGCATTGTCTTACATACAACTCCGATTTTACAGATCTGAAAACTCTTTCAGCAGCGCCAGCTTGTCGTTCAACGACTCGTTGAGCATCTGCTCGGACACTTCATCGTGTGGGTTTTTGTTCAACTCGTTGAGCGACGTGGTAACAGCTTCGTCAATGACTCTCATGTTGCGGTCGAAAGTCTCGCGCATCTCGGCGCTCCAGCGCACC
>DASTQB010000250.1:0-23473 GCA_035761985.1 Pyrinomonadaceae bacterium | reverse complement strand
TCATCAGGTCCGGTACACAGCAGGAAGTTCGCACTACCACGACCAACGAGTCAGGAGTGTACCAGTTTCTCGAAATCGAACCAGGCACTTATGAAATCGTTATCTCAGCTCCCGGATTTAACGAGACTCGCCTCAAGGATGCGGCGCTGGAGCCGAACCGAGTTCTTAGGCTTGACGCGCGGCTGGCTGTTGGTGGAGCAACTGAAGAAGTAACAGTCACCGCAGCGCAAGAGATTCTCGACCGCGAGACTCCGACGATCGGCACCAGCGTCGAAGGCCGCCGCGTGGAAGGTCTCCCGTTGAACGGTCGCAATATTCTTGACCTCGCGCTGGGCCAACCCGGCGTCACCACCATTGCTGTTGCTCCTGGTGGCACTGGAACGGCTCCGTTCGGTGCTGGTTTGGGCATCCGCTCGAACGGGCAACGAGGCACTGAAAACAACATCACTCTCGACGGTGCAAACAACAATGAAACCGCCGTCGGTGGTTCGACAGGTTTCCAACCGCGTCCGGACGCAGTGCAGGAATTTCGCCTGCTGACTTCGAATTACGAAGCTGAGTTTGGCCGCAACACCGGTTCGGTCATCACTGTCGTCACGAGGAATGGCACGAACGAGTTTCACGGCAACGTTCGTTTCTTTTATCGCCCAACCGTTCTCTCGGCCGCTCGCTTCTTCGACCAGAATGAAGCCGGCGATAGACCAAGAGCCGGCACGCAAAACGACTTCCGGCGTCGCTTCGAACGCAAAGAGGGTGGCTTCAATATTGGCGGTCCGATTTACCTGCCGCGCTTTGGCGAAGGTGGACCAACGGCCTACAGCGGCAAAGACAGAAGCTTCTTCTTCTTTGACTGGGAACGTCGCGGCCAGTTGATCGGCGATACTCGCACGGTCACCAACCTGCCGACGGCAGCCGAGCGAAGCGGTCAGTTCTCCACAACGATCATCGATCCGGCAACGGGTGCGCCGTTTCCAGGAAACCGGATTCCCCAGGAACGCATTTCTCCAATCGCTCGCTACTACCTGCAGTTCCTGCCGCTGCCCAGCAGCGCAGCAGGCACCGCCACGGTGGGCGCAAACGAGATCGAGAATTTTGACATCATCACGGCGCGCGTAGACCACTTGATGACGAACGCTCAATCGTTGAACTTCACCGTCAACTGGTTTGACCGCGCGGTGGATACACCGTTTGCCTTCCAGGGTGCGAACGTCCCGGGCTTCGGCTCACTGGACTTGCGCACGACGCTCAACCTCGTCGCTCGCCACACCTATCAGATCTCACCGACGGTGGTTAACTCGTTCCTCGCGAGCTACGCGCGTAATGATCAGCCGAGCACCGCTCCAAAGAATTTCGATTCACCGGCGAGTATCGGCTTTGTTCCGACGTTCACGGTCGTCCCGGCATTCGCTGGACCACCGAACATCAGACTGCTCGATCGCGGACTGAATTTGGGAAATACAATTCAAGGCCCGCAAGCGCGCGTTGCCGAAAACTTCCAGATTCAGAACGCGCTGAGCTGGTCGACCGGAAACCACCGCTTCAAGTTTGGTTTCGACGGAACGAAGTACAAACAGGACCAGTTGTTCCTGTTCATCAACCAGGGAATCATCTCGTATGCGAGTGGTAACGGTGGAAACAGCACCGGTGACGATTTGGCTGACCTGTTGATCGGCACTTCTCCGACCGCTCTGCAACTTGGCTCCAACGGTGAGCGTGATTTCCGCCAGACGGCCTACGCGCTGTTTGCACAGGACAACTGGCGCTTTCGAAACAACCTGACACTTTCGCTCGGACTGCGTTACGAGTACAACTCGCCACTTACCGACCTACGCGATCGCGTCGCGTACTACCGTCGCGGCGCAGTGTCACAACTTCTGACCGCCGGTTTTCGCGGACCAGATGGAGTGTTTCTGAGCACCGGCGGTGGCCGTGCTCCGAACGGCCTGGTCTATGTCGGCGATCCGGATCCAGTACTCGGTGGCACGGTTCCGGCGGGCGGTGTTAAGCCGGACAGGAACAACTTCGCTCCACGTTTTGGTTTTGCGTGGACGCCTTCAAGCTCAGAGAACAGCTTCTTCAGGACGCTCTTGGGCGATAACGATACGGTGATTCGCGCCGGATTCGGTATTACCCACGGCGCCATCATCGGCGACACGGCGCTCCAGCAGTTGACCGCTCCGGGATACGCAGGCACCAACGCCTTCTTCTTCCCGGGCAGCGGTACTTTGGCTGACCCGTTCGCGCCGGATCCGTTCCCGTTTTATGGAGCCGATGGCGATGTTCCTAACCAGGGACAGATCGCAAATCCGTTCCTGGCGGGTTCCAACGTCATCGTGAGGGCGCCATTGGCGCAGTTCTCACGGCCGATTGATCCGAACATCCGGACGCCTTACACCTATCAATACAACCTGACAATTGAACGTGCGTTTGCGAAGAATTACGTGGCGAGCATTGCCTACGTCGGCAACCGCGGCAGAAAACTGTACGCGCTCGAGCAGGTCAATCCATCGTTCGGCACGTTCTTCCCAGCGTCAGCACTCGGTCGTCCGATTCCCACCGCCACCACCGGCAACCCCAATTCACGTCGTTTGAATGACGACATTCGTCTTGGCATCAGCCAGATGGTATCGGCGGGCAATTCCGCATACGACTCGTTGCAAACACAGGTTCAGAGACGCCTGGCTAACGGCTTGCTGTTCCAGGTCGCTTACACGTACTCGAAGTCAATCAGCGATTCGGATACGCTTCGCGACACGTTGGACTTGATCGACCGCAGTTTCGGCAAGTCGCTATCGGCCCAGGACATTCCGCACCGGTTCACCGCCACCGCGCTTTACGACCTGCCGTTCTTTAGGTCAGGTGGTGGCATTGGCCGGCTGCTGCTCGGCGGGTGGAACATCGGAGGGATCTACAGCTATCAGTCTGGCACTCCCTTCTCGGTGACCAACCCGTTTGACATCCTTGGAGCCGGCGGCGGCGTTCTCTCGAATGCCGATCTCGGCGCTCCGTTCCAACTACTCGACCCACGTGAAAACGATGGTCGTGCTTTCAACGTCGACGCTTTCCGCCGTGTTGGCGCTCCCAACTCAGGCTTTGTACTGGCAAGGGACTTCCGTCGCGGAACAGCAGGCTTTAACCAGTTCAGATTGGGCAACAGCGTGAACAACGTTGACCTCATTCTGGCGAAGAATACGAGGTTCGCGGAACGGTATAACCTGGAGCTGCGGTTTGAAGCGTTCAATGCTCTAAACCACACGCAGTTCACCACCGTCGACCTCAATCTCGGTAGCGCCGCCACGTGCTCGATCGTTGGTGGTGTGACCGTTGGTGATTGCAACCGCGCCTCGAACCCCAACTTCGGGAAATACACGGGCGCGCGTGAATCTCGCGTCATTCAGCTTGGCGCGCGTTTCTCGTTCTAAGTCAGAGGCTCGCGCTCTGTCGGAAAAGCCTGCCGGAGCAATTCGGCAGGCTTTTCTTCTTCCAACGCGCGTATAATCAACAGCACTTTCAACGCCGGGTGATATCGTGGTGAGCAAGTTATTAATACCGCTTCTTTTTATAGGTCTCGTACTGGTACAGCTGGATAGAAAGACCGAAACTTCAACGACCGACTCCGTCACCTTTACTAAAGACATTGCACCCATCGTGAACCGCAACTGTGTTGCTTGTCATCGCCCCGGTAACATCGGCCCGATGTCTCTGCAAACGTACGAAGAAGTGCGGCCCTGGGCGGAAATGATGCGGGAGAAAATTGTCAGCGGGCAGATGCCTCCGTGGCATGCAACGCGGACGGATCTTGAATTCTCGAATGAGCGGCGGCTAAGTCAGGACGAGATCAGAAGAGTTATCGCATGGGTGGACCAGGGGGCGATAAAAGGAGACCCAAAAGATCTTCCGGCACCACCGCGGTTCGCTGACACATGGCAGATCGGCGAGCCCGATACAGTCTTTCCGATGGAGAAGGACTATACGCTCGAGGCCGGCTTAACAGATCACTATCTTTACTTTAGAATTCCCACAAACTTCAAAGAAGATAAATGGATCCAGGCCGTAGAGTTTCGGCCAGGCAATCGCAAGGTGGTGCATCATGCGGTGGCGTATATCGAAACACCTGAACATGTCGCCCTTGAACAGCGCCTGAATCCGTCGAGTTCCAGCGCCGCCAAAGTCTGGTCCCTCCTTGATACTCAGTTGCCTTCGATCGAATTGATGGAGGGTACTACGCGGCGTATGAAACCTGACGCTCCAGTCGTAAACGACGGCTGTAGCGTTCCCAATTCCCAAGAGGTAGGTGGAATAAATAACAGCGACGTGCTTTCGGTTTATGCTCCCGGTAGAGAACCGGACGTATGGCCCGCCGGCACGGCCAAGAAAATTCCCGCCGGATCCAATATCGTGCTCCAGATGCACTACTCGAAGGTGCGCGGCAAAGTCGAGACGGATCGGACGAGCGTAGGTATCATCTTCGCCAGGGCGCCCGTTGAAAAGATGGTAGGTACGCGCAGCATCATGAATCAATTATTCGCGATACCCGCGGGCGCTGAGAATCACGAAGTCACGGCGTGTTGGACTTACCAGCGCGACGTGGAGCTGATCAGCTTTATGCCACACATGCACGTGCGCGGTAAGTCGATGAAGTATGAAGTGTTCTATCCGAACGAGAAGCGGCAGACGTTGCTCGATGTGCCACGCTACGACTTCCACTGGCAGACTTTGTATTCCTTGAAGAAGCCGCTCATGATCCCGAACGGTTCAAGAATCAAAGTGACGGCGCACTTTGATAATTCTGAACGGAACATGCACAACCCGGATCCAACGAAAGTGATCCGGCAAGGTAGCGCCACGTACGACGAGATGATGATCGGGTTTGTGAACTACGTGGTTCCAAAGCCGCCCGATCGGGTAATCGTCACAGTAGACCCGAAGCTTTACGATGCGTACGTGGGCCGGTATGAGTTGGACCAGGCTGCGGCCGTGACGATACTGAAAGCGGGCAATAAGCTGTTCCTCGAGGCGGGTGGACGGCGGGTGGAACTATTACCGATCTCGGAAACGACATTTGTTCCACACGATCGCGACTCGCGAGTCACCTTTACGAAAAACGAAAAAGGCGAGGTGACCAGTTTTATAACAACGCAGAACGATACGCTCGTTAAATTCAAACGCCGGCCGAATTAAAAGATGAGCTTCATACCCGGTGACCGGGCAGAGCCGTTGCACTCCGCTGGAGCGCTTTTATGAAAATGCAGGGCTATAAACATTGTGGTCCTACGGGGCACGGACCTCAACGCCATAAGAGTACTTTTTGTGCAAAGCCTCATACGGGGCAACTGGTGAATCACACGCTTCAAACGGTTACGATTAGGAGGTGTTATGAAGGAAACCAAGATTCGTTGGTCGCAAATAACATTAGCTCTCGCGGCTATCCTCGCTTTCGCTGACCTCACTCTCGCGCAGATCGGCGCGGCTAGCCGGACCAGCGCTCCTTCGGGAGCCCTCGTCCATCGCATAGAAGGGCGTATTCGACAGCGTAACAAGAGCGTCGACAACATACGCGTTCGATTAGTCCGGTTTCCGCAGATGCAACCCATCGCCGATACCTTCACGCGCCAGGACGGTGAGTTTCTGTTTCAGCGCGTCCCTTCCGGCGACTACATAATCGAAACGTTTGAAACGGAACTGTATGAGGCGACCGAAACCACTGTCGCGATTTACCCGTCGCACCCTTCGGAACCCAGGCCAACAACCGCCGCGGTCTTTATCGATTTACCTCTGAAGTCCAATCCTGAAAGGGTGCCCCCGGGCGAGTTGATGGCCGACGTTGACCTAAACGTTCCCAAGAAGGCGCTCAAGCACTATCACGCGGGCATGCAGAAGCTCGGCAAGGGCGAGTCTGAAAAGGGAATGATTGAACTACGGCACGCAATCGACCTGTTCCCATCGTATTATGCTGCTCGTCTCGAGTTGGGACGTGAACTGCGTTTCAAGAAGCGCTTTGCGGAAGCACTCGACGTCCTGGAACCACTCCCGCAGATTGCGCCTAAACGAGCCGAACCACGAATAGAGCGGGGAATCGCGTTGCTATCGCTTCAACGGCGCGAAGAGGCTGTTCACGAACTCGAGTCGGCCTTGCGCCTCGCCGAAGCGAGTTGGGCGGCTCATCTTTACCTCGGTTGGGCCCTACTTGAACACGACGAAGCCAAAGCCGAACCTCACTTTCAACGTGCGCTCGAAATCGATGAGGTGAAAGCCGCTCGAGCCCATCTTGCCCTGGCTCGTCTGGCCGAAGCGAAGGGCAACCGCTCTGTTGCCCTTACCCACCTTGATGCTTACCTGGCCGTGGCGCCAAACGCAGACGATGCGGATGCTACCCGACAGCTGGCGCAACGGCTTCGGTTGCCGAATTGACGCGGAAAACGCCGCAGGCCTGAATTGTTTGCAGGCCTGCGGCGTTTACCAGCGATCCAAAGTTTACGGGACGATTTCGAAATCGATCGATTGCGACGCCGTGCGAGGCTTCTTAGGATCCTTCGTATTCTGAACGGCAACGTGCAATACGTAGTCGCCCGGAGTCAGGTCAGGTCCCATTCGCAGCCGCCCGCCGGTGCTGATCCGCTTTGGATTGGGTTCCTTGCTTACGTCCAGAGTGGTTAGTTTGCCTGTGAATACGGGCTTCCCGTCGCGTAACAGCCGCATTTGCATTTGCACGGGAGCACCAGCATCCGTTTGAGCGTTGTAGACGATGAACCTGTAGTCGATCATCGATCCGGGCCGCAGCCGCCGGACGGCAGGACCTGATTGAATGTCCTGCTCCGCAGCGCTCGTCTTATCGGCCTCCTCCGCACTGCTGAGAACAATACCCGAGAGCGCCAAACGGTCCTTTGTGAGATCGGGGGCCTCTACGAATTGCATCGCGGTGCCGTGGCGTTCCGAGGTCGCATCTCGCACTGCCACGCGCATCTGGTAGGGACCACCCCGCTTGAGCGGGAAATCAAGAATATAGACCAGGCCATCGCGAAGGGTCCGTTCGTAGTCGGCGGAATTTGCCGCCCGCACGGTTTGAACGTAGCTGAGTTGATCGACGATCTGCCCGTTATCTCCGAATGCAACCGCCACCGTTTCCAGTTCGGCCGTCCGCGTTCCGCCGGGCTCCTCTTTGAAGGTCAGGTCTTTCGCGTCGATGTGTAGCAGTGAGCGCAGGTAAGTACCGCCTCCGCGTGCTTCGTCACGGAAAAGGGAAGTCAGTTGAACGTTTATGTCTCCGGCGGCGAAAGGCGAGATAAGTGCGGCGGTCAACTGCTCGGCGCGGGTTTTGGGCCGCGAGCGCCTGTCTTCCTCGGTAACTCCCACGTAGCTGGCGCGTGAGCGTACTCTGAGTCCCGAGCGTTTCGCCTTCACGTTCAGATGGTGCAAACGCCTGCCGCCACTAGCCTGTATAGTGGATTCGTCAGGGCGGTATCCAAGTAAGTAATAACCCTGTTGGTCCTGCATGATGCGTTCGATGCTGACGCCCAGATCGTTCCGGTTGCGCTCGAAAATCCCCCCTGTACGCTGGGCCAGGTATGACAAAACGGTATAGGTTTCGCCGGCCTGTTGCTCGCGCATCGCGCTCAATGCCGCCAGACGACGGAAAGCTGCGCCCGAATCCTGCTCGGCCTGCGCGCTCAGTGTATCGACGCGCGGCAGTGTTCGCGGAGCGGGATTCCCCCTGACGCCGCCAGCGCCGAGACCCTCTGCTGGACCACCAGAGGCAGCCAGCACTTGAGGATCGATCAGATAAGAGTAGCCGGCCACCTTATCGCTGGCTTCGAACGAATACGATTGCAGCCCGCTTGCGTCTATCGTGTAGATCGCGACAGAGTTGGCGTTTGCTTCGTCAGTGAGACGTCGCAGCGCCCGGACCAGCTCGACGTTGCGGCCCTGCGCGCTAAACAGCCGAAAAGCCTCAGAGATTAAGACGATGGACTTGCGCCCAGGCATCTCGCCCAGTCCGCGAACGATCGCGTTGATTGTGCCGATAGTGCCAACCGAATACTGTCCGGCGCGACTTTCTTCCATCTCTTCAATGAACTGAATATTGTCTCTGATGTCGGCGCCGATACTCTGTTCGTTCATCGTTCCTAAAGGGCTGAGGCCGCCGCGTCCCGCGGGATTCCAGCGTACTCGCTCAATCGCCGCATGAAGCTGGCGCTTGTCAGAGGTAAACTGTTGCAGGACCCCGACGCCCGCACTGGTGCGCAACACCGCAACCATATCGTTGGGCTGCATCTGTTCGTCTACGAATTTCCTCATCGCCTGACGTGCGTACCCGAGGCTGTCAAACGACAGTCCGAGGTCGTCGAGCACGAGCGCAACCGTGCGACGCACCTGCTCGCGTTTCAACCGCGCCGGTTTCACTGGCTCCGCATCCTTCTTCGATTCGGGAGGAGCATTGCTGGCTTCCGTGGCAGCCGTGGGCCTCACTGCATCGATGTAAGAAAAGTGGGTGATCGACCGCTTCTTTCCGTCTTCCGAGACCTCAAAGTCTTCAGGCTTCAGATCTGTAACCTGCTTTCCGTTTTTGTCCGTTACGACAACGTCAATCTGCACCAGGTTGGTGTCCACGCGAACCACGTCGACTTGCTTTACCGGGTCTTGTGCGACAGTTTGAGCCAGAAGAGAGAAAGTGAGAACAAACGCGAGCAGGGTCTTCGATTTCATGCTTACTCCAGAAGGGCTAAAGATTTGCGGCAGTTTAACATATCGGCCTTTCAATTGCCTTTTTCTTCACATCGGATCAGCCTTGGCTCGTTCGCGCCGCGCGAGCCAGGTGAAGGGAATTGCGAACGCCTGGAACGCCGCACAGATCGAATAGGAAACCGGGTAGCCCCACGCGTCTGCAACTCTTCCGAGCACTGGTTGAATAACCACTCCACCAGTCGAACCAAACAGGGAATCGAACGACAAAACAGTTGCGCGTTGTTCGGAAGGAACGAGTGCGTTCAGATATCCCTGGCGGACGGGAGTCGTTGCTGAAAACATCAAACCCCATATCACGAGAAGTGTGACAGCGATCCAAAAATTCGGCACCAGCCCGATAATCGCCAGCACCAAAACACTCACGACCGTACCCATTAACAGCACTGAAGTTCGTCGATGAAAGATTCGCGAGATATACGGCACGAGCAAACCGCCGGCGATCTGTGCTCCGGCAACGATCGCTGCTGCCAGTCCTGCAACTCCGTATGCCTGAGGATTACCATAGAGCTCCAACAAGTAAGGCTGCATTGCGTAGAAGGCATAGATCGAAACTCCACCTGTGAACGGTGCGGCTAACATCACCCACCTTACTGGAGGGTTGCGGAGGCCGTGCTTGATCGACGCGCTCAGGATCGTCTTCACTTCTTTGGTCATCTGTTTACTACGTGCAGGTTTGAATCCGAGGTCGCGCATCAACACCGCAGCAAAGACCAGGTTGAGGAGAAGCAGTATTGCGCGCAGCACATACGGAACGCCGAGATTTGTCGCTTGCGCAATTGCTCCGCCCGCGATCGATCCGGTCAGCATTGCAGCACCCTCGACGATCTCCCCCTTTGCAAGCACTGTTTCCAGCTTGTCTTCGTAGCCGGTGTGATTGAGTGCATCCGCCAGCCATGCCTCAAAGGCGCCTGACAAAAACGTAAACCCGAGACCGAGGAAAAGTGACGAGATGGCCCAGGCCCAGAAACCGGCAGTGACGTACCACATGTAAAGATAGAGCAAGGTTGAGACTGCAATCGTGAACACGCCGATGAGATAAGACGTTCTTCTCCCGCGCAGGTCTGCGACCACGCCGGTCGGTATTTCGAAGAGTACAAACCCTGCGGTGAAGAAAGCGTTCGCGGTAAAGGCCTCGAGGTTGCTGAGCCCCGCGTCGAGCAGGAAGAGTGTGTTGAGGCCCCAGATCAGCGAGGCTGCGAGGGTGTTTAAGAGCAGGAGTATAAGATAAGTTCGCCGAACTTTACGCGACGCTTCATTCATGGTCCATCATTATAAAACCAGCCGCGGATGAACGCGGAAAAACGCGGATTTAGTTTTTAATCAGTGAAAATTCGCGTTAATCCGCGGCTAATTAACGACACCTTCATACCTGAAACGTCAAGTTTGGTTGACCATTCGGCCATCGCTTTATAGTATCCTCCGCAGCTGGGCCAATCGGAACGGATTCAAGAATGAAGTACAGACGCCTGTTAAAGTTGGTGTTGCAGCTCGGTCTGCTCTCCGCTGCTTCTGGCTTTGTTCTACGCTATCTTTGGGACTATGGTTTGTCGACGGAAGGTATGACGGCGGACATTCTTTTCGACCGCGGCCTCTACGCTCTGAAGAAGGGAATGCTAATCGGAGGCTTATATATCGGCATCCCTGTGTGGCTTGCGCTCGAAAAATTGGGACCAGGCGAGGAAACTAACGACGAGACCGCGGTGGACGGCTCATGATCTTATGGCGTGACGCGGCGCAGCCCATGATGCTCGCGCACGATAGTTTTACTTTGCTCTGGGGCTGGGCTTTGCGGCTCAACAGGTTGGGATTCCGCAATCGTCAGGTGCGCTCAGCCGCCACCATACAGGGAGCGAAGAGCGTCTTCATCTCCATTCAAGAATAGTTCTACTGCGGTTCTGGATTGCTCGAATGTCAACTCATCCGCGTGGAGGTTCACGGTCCCTCGCACCTGCATAAGACCAAAGAGTTTCTTTTTGACGCCAGGAAAGGAGCATTCGGAAACGAAGGTTGGCGCAGCAGGCGCTCCATACACAGACACCCAGATCAATCGCTCTCCGGCTTTGATGGAGACTGTCGGCGAGCACTTCTGAAGGTGGTTAGCCTCTTCCAGTTGCTCAGACCACTTGAAATCGTCGAAGGTTCGCAGAGCATCAACAGCATTCATCACCCCTAAGTCGGTCGACTCTTCGTGCTGATGGTGAGCGTATTGGCAAGAGACTGAATAGTGCATCTATTCTGGCCCAAAGGAAATTACTTGCGAACAAACGATTCGATAATACAGCCGACCAGGAGCCATTGAATAGAGCCGCAACGGCTTTTTTAATGCTGTCCATGATCATCATGTAAATCATGTCCAATCCTGTAAATCCTGTAAAAACGCCCAACTCGAAGGCGTGCTTCACAGGATTAACACGATTACCAAGGATGACACGACTTTTCGTGCGGCCCCATGCGACGACGCGACGATGCGACGATGCGACGGCTTTGCCTCAATAATGGCTTTTGATCCAAAAAGCAATTTGACCGGATGAGGCTGCGAGCTTTGCGTTGTCTACCGTCCGTAAGTCCAACCGAGGTCTTGGACCATTTCCAAGAACGTCATGTGCCGTAATCCGAAGTGGTGACAAACGTTAGGAATCGCCACTCTAGACGGAAAAGGGCTGTTGCTCCATTTTTCGCCACTGACAACCGGACACTGCTTAACACGCGCAACTGCAATTACAAAAGGATCGGCCACGTTGCGGCTTCTATCCACCGGAACCCACTCATTGAATACCGTCATCACTTCCGCCGTTGCGACTTGAATGTCATCGTCTAAAGGGAGAAAAAGCGCGGGCTGAGTGGCGGCCCACGCATGAACGTCGTCGTCTTGGCGCTCCAAATCGTGAAGAACCTCGTCAGATGCAAAAAGGCCGCCTGATTGGATCAAGTCTTCAATGTCTTCCCATAGGCCGCGAAACACACTCGGGGGATAATATCGTCTCCGACCATCGACCAAACCGCTGGTGTCTATGCTATAGGCCAAGTTCAGGCTGCTCCAATCTCTAGGGCGGGATTGTTTACAGCCCGTGCAATCCTATCTAGGTGCTTAGTCCGAACTTCTAAGTAGTCTGAAACCTGACTAAGCGTAATCTTGTCGCGTCGATAGCTTTCCAAAACTAACTGTATAAACATTCTGCCTGATTCATATACAGCCACAGTGCTGGGAGAGATGCGGATCTCTTTGTCGCTTTCTTTGATCTGTCTCGCGGCGGCTTCTACCCTCGCCTCATATTCGAGTTTGTACTGTTCGCGCTTCGCTTCATAAAACCGCTGGGTGGTGTAACCCGCGACTAGCAGTCTGCGCAAGATTGTTTCTCTGCTAACGCGATACCGTCTGGCGAGTGCTTGTATTAACCCGTCCGGCCATTCTGTTTGACGACCATGATCTCTAACGACCGTCTCAGCTAGCAGCCACGCTTGAGGTACGAGCGCCTCACCCGCCACCTCGTTGCAAAACACTTCAATAGCTTGCACTTCTCGTAGAGTACAAATACCACCAGTTCTAAGCATGAGGTGGACCATCTCATGTAGCATCGTAAATATCCGGCGTACTGGAGCGTCTTTCACATTCAAAACGATAACTGGCAATAAGGGCTCACTTAAAGAAAATCCGAGCATCTCTCGGTTTGAAACACTGGTTGTTTGAAAGACCGCTACATTCGCTCGCTCAATAGCCTCACGCCAAGCGTTGAAAGCCGCATACTCATCTGGGAAGTGTTTCTGTTCCGTTCTCGAAACACCCAACAAGTCTCTAAGTCTGACCGCAACATCAGCGGTTTGGTCTTGAAGAGTCGCGGTCGTCGTGAATGGCGAGATGCTCTCGCCAAGTTCTTCCAATAGCTGAAGTGCAATTGTGCGGCGGTATCGGGCACGTCGAACTTCGTGCAATAGCCTCGGCGAGTCGGGCTCGGAAATCTCTTGAGGTGGTCTTCTGAAATCACGAAGGCCGACCGTTTTGGCGGGTGGTTGTGGTAGATAAAAAAACGCTAGCGGTCGCTTATACGCGTTGCTTAGAATGCGGAGTTGGCGAACAGTGAGTTGCGATTCACCTTGCTCAGCCGCACGCAATTGCTCCGGTGTTTTGGAAATCTTCTTGGCCGCATCTTCAATACTCAAACCAGCCTCTTCTCGCGTCCATACGAGAAGCTCGGGCTTGATTATGGCTCTTTGCGCAGGCATTAGGTTATCGAGTAGGGGGATTAAGCCGCCTTTGACTTTGATTGCTTTTTAGCTTTTGCCCACCTTGCGGTAACTGCTTTTCGTGCGCTCTCGCTGCGCTCCTCGTCAGTCATCTTGGCGGCCCGTGCGTAGCCGCCTTTAAGTCCTCCCAAGCGCCCGAGCATAACTGCCGCAGGATTCTTTTTAGTTGCAGTCTTGTGTTGTTTACGCCTTGTTGCCATGCCTGAGAATATACGTGACCGCTCACGAAATATCAAGGGTAATGTGGTTGACTGTACGTGACCGCTCACGTATAATTCCTGCACTTGAAAACATAAAAACGGGGGCTCGTTGGCTGTAACCAACATGCCCCCTAGAAACCGAAAGCGATGCACTCACTTCCGGCCTCCGCAGTCGTCATTGTGAGCCATCGCCTAACGAAAGGCAAGGGATCAAATGACTGACCGCGAAATCAAAGCACTCCACATCGCAGCTAAATCAAAACTCACTCGCAAGGGCAATCTCTGGACTGTCCCGTCACAAACGGGACACGGCGAATACCAGGTTAATCCCGATCCAAATTCCCCGAACTGTACTTGCCCTGATCATGAATTCACACAGGCACGTTGCAAGCACATTTTTGCCGTTGAGTCATCCGGCGATACCTTGACGCAAGCCAAACGGAAATGGCGGCACTGTTGGGCCATTACATAACGCCCTCTCGCGTTAGTGAATGCGAGCGCGGAATCAAAGAACCTAACCTGATGATCATACTCGCGTATGCACGGCTTGCGCGTGTCGAGGTAGAAGTCCTGATTGACGATGAACGGGAACTGCCCGCACGGTTCAAAGGATTGCGCTAATTAGGTCAATCTGATTTTTGAGGCAAAGACGGTGCTTAGACCTTTTTGAGGCAAAACCCGATGCGACATAATTTCTATTATCAGACGCGGGAAGAAGAAGCGGGCCTTTGTGCTTCGTGCCTGGAGCTTTCTTGAGGTTCCGGGTCATCCCAGCCCCGGTCTAATCTCAACCCCGCGTGTTACTTGCCTTCTGAGTGCATGCGCAGGACGCGCAGGAATGAGGACGCAGCGGGTGAGAAATTTGCTCCGCGGCGATGGGCGGCCCAGAGAGTACGAGTGTGTGTTAGACCACGCACCGGCACGCTCACCAGTACGCCTCGCTCCAACTCCTCGCGGACGCACATGCGTGGCACGAATGCCAGGCCCACGCGCTTCTGAACGAAACGTTTGATCGTCTCGATAGTCGCGAGTTCGAGGGTGATGTTGAGTGGCGTATGCTGGCGCGCGAAGGCCTCGATCACTTTCACGCGGGATCCTGACTTCACGTTGTGAGCTATGAACGGCTCCTTCGCAAGGTCCTTGATCTTGACTGAAGGACGCGTCGCGATCGGATGCTTCGGACTCATTATTAATACGAGCTCGTCTTTCAACAACGGAAACGCCTCGAGATCGCGATCGCGCGGCTCGGAAGCCATCAACGCGAAATCGACAGTGCGTTCCAGCACTTCCCTCGGCAAACGGCTCGACACATGCCGGAAGATCTCGACCTTCACGTCCGGATGCTGTTCGCGAAACTTCAAAATCAGTTCCGGCAGCAGGTAAAGCGACGTGCTCTCATTAGCACCGACACGAATGAGCCCGCGCTTCAACGTCTGCATTTCTGCAATCGCCTGGCCCACCTGATCGCGCAAGCCGAGAATCCGTTGAGCGTAGTCGTAAACCACCTGCCCGGCTTCAGTAAGCACCGGGGCTTTCTGTGTCCGGTCGAGCAGCGGCAGTCCTATCTCTTCTTCAAGACGGCGGATTGCGATACTCACGGCGGGTTGAGTGCGAAAAACTTTGTCAGCGGCTTTTGAAAAACTTTTTTCCTGGACAACTCTCGAGAAGTACTCCAATTGGGCCATTTCCATAGGGCTTGATTTTTTACCACAACTCCCTCGGGTAGTCGATGAACCGCGTTTATTATCATCCGAAAAGAATAAACGTTACAAACAATTACATGATGGATCGCTGCGTCTGGATTCAGACGCAACAGTGATGAGCGCTCACTTGACCGTCCTTGCTGCTTCCCCTAAAGTGACACACTCCGAATATACGAACAGATCAGGAAGCGATTATTGTGGCTATACGCATTGAAAATCAGTACGAAGGGTCTTTGCCCAAAGGCTCTCTGCAACAAATCGAAAATGCTTTTGAGAGCTTGCCGCGGGAACACACACGCGGTATCGAACGCATCAGATTAGTGCCCTTTATCACCGATCCGCGGATCAAGGGACCGTTCCAGGCGACTGAGCTGCCGGGACTTTATCATCCGCGGCAGGGACCGAAAGGCGCCTGGCTCGAGATCGCCGTTAACGTTCTACTGCCGGAGAACAAACCGTTTCACAAGCGATTACTTCCGCGACTCTCGTTCAAGAGCAACCTCGTCGCGCTCGTGTTTTCACTCGTGGGCCAGCACTACCACTTAACGTTGAAGCATTCGCTTAAGAAGACTCAACTCGAGCCGGCGGTGCGGATGTATACGGAGAAGCAGCTAAAGGCGTGGAACGAGAAGAAGCACAGTTTCCGGGCGCGGTTATTCAAACCGTTGCAGCCGACCTTTGAACGCTGGGCCAAGTCGCTGCAGAAACGTGCGGCCGCGGAGAAGAAGAAGAGCCTTGCTAAATGATTCGCAGGATGAGTTAGCCGAAGTCAGTTAGACAGGATTGCTCTTATCCTGTACAGGTTCGTCGTCGATTTCGTCGGCGACCGCTCGGAGTATCAACGCAACTTCCGCATCGCTAACCTGAGTTGCACGAAACTTCACCTCAATATTGAAATCCTTTTCAGGCGAAGTGTATTTGAACGTGTAAGGCTTGTTATCGGGGACCACTCGCGGTCCCATCTCCTGACGTCTGACTTCCCTCGCATCATTTCGATTCAAACCACGCGTCGCGATCTCTTTCGCCAAACGGCGCATGGATTCATCGTCAGGCTGCCGCACGATCTGAAGCAGCGAAGACTTCGCAGTGACATCGGCCGAACGACACACTTCCCTAACGTCTTCAGGAATTCTCGCGATCGCAAGCGCTTCAGTCACAGTCGTTCTACTCTTTCCAACTTTGCGCGCTACATCGTCGTGCGTGTAACCAAACTTGTCGCACAATGCCAGTAGACCATCTGCTTCTTCCCACACCGTCAGATCCTTGCGCTGCATGTTTTCAATGAGCGCGATCTCAGCCACCGTGCCTTCATCAACTTCCATCTCGACGCACGGCACTTCCTTCAACCCTGCCTTCTGCGCGGAACGCCAACGGCGTTCGCCGGCGATGATCATCCAGCGACCTGTCAAACGATTCGGCTTCACGAGCAAGGGTTCGAGCACGCCCTTTTCCGCGATCGACGCCGTCAACTCAGTGAGGTCGCCAAACTCCACGCGCGGCTGTTCCGGATTCGGGTCCAGCTTGTCCACGGGGATCATCCGGCCGACTTGCTGCGGCCGGTGTTGCGACAGTTCTTCGACGTAATGCGCGTCGTGGCGCATCTGGAGACCGGTTGGTAATCCCCTTTTAGACACGGCTTATTACCTCTTCGCAAAGTTTTCCGTATTCAATTGCTCCCGACGAGTTTGGAGCAAAACTAAAAATCGATTCCTTGTAGGCGGGCGACTCTTCGAGCCTGACGCTTTTCGTAATCACAGTATCAAAAAGCTTTGGACCAAACACGCTGCGAATCTGTTCGTGGACCTCGCGCGCGAGCGTCGTTCGTTTGTCGTGCAACGTAACCAGCACGCCGAGCAATTCAAGATTTGGATTCGGACGCGCTTTGACTTTCTCGATCGTCTCCAAAAGATCGTCTGTGCCCTCGAGCGCGAAGTATGACGACTGAATGGGAATCAACACGTGTGTAGCAGCGACGAGCGCATTCACAGTGATCAGCCCGAGCGTCGGCGGCGTATCGATGACGATGATCTCGTAATGTTGCCGGAAAGGCTCGAGCCGATCTTTGAGGCGGAAAGGCGCGTCGAAATCTCCGACCAGCTTTGCTTCGAGTTTGGCGAGATTGATGCGCGCAGGAACGACCGCAAGGTTCTCGACGGGAGTTGCGTAGACTGACTCTTCGACTGGCGCCTGGCCGTCTGTCATCAACTCGTATGCGGATCGCTCGACAGTTCGAGGATCTAAAAACGAGATGGAGCTATTGGCCTGGGGATCGAGATCGAGAAGAAGGACACGTTGTCCCTTGCGGGCAAAAGCGGCGGCCAAATTGATGGCGGTAGTGGTCTTCCCTACCCCACCTTTTTGGTTGGCGATGGCGATTACCATTCGCTGCACAGTGGCAAACTATCGCTCCATAACCCTAAACGATTTCCTTTTCACAGAAAACAAGGAACACAGATTACACGGATAAAATACGCGGATTAACTACATCGGCAAATCCCCGGCCTCGCCGATAACGTCGGGCCATTCCTCTTCGCTGGTAGTCGTCTCAGATTCTTCACTCTCTTCCGCCGGCAACGTGTTGCGCGACGCCTTGATCACTTCCATGTCAACGTAGATCGGACAATCAGCTCGCAACGCAAGTGCAATCGCATCTGACGGACGTGAATCGAGCACCATGCGATCACCTTCACTGTTGCGCATTTCGATCACTGCAAAGAACGTGTTATCGCGCAGGCTTGTCACCACCACTCGATCAACCTGAACTCCCAACTCTACGATCAGGTTGCGCAGCAGATCGTGAGTCATCGGTCTCGGCGGCGCGATCTTCTCGATTTCGAGTGCGATCGCGTTCGCTTCGTAAGCGCCTACCCAGATCGGCAGCATCGTATCACTTTGGACGTCCTTTAAAATAATAATCGGCGTTCCGCTGTTCGGATCCATCATCAACGCCCGGATCTTTACCTCGATTTCCATACGCACTTACCCCTTACAGTACCGCTGAACCAAAGTTCCGTACAGACTATTTGTCTTTGCTGCCGTCACTAACACATCCACAATCTCGCCTTCGAGACTTCGCTCGCCGGAAAAATTAACCACCTTGTGACACGTTGAATGTCCCGTGAGATCACTTTCCGAACGCGAGCTTTCTCTCTCGGCCAGGACGCTGAGAGTGCGCCCTACATATGACTGGTAGATCTTTTCCTGCGTTGCACGTTGAACTTTTTCGAGTTCAAGAAATCGCGCTGTCTTTTCTGTTTCGGAAACGTTGTCTTGAAACTCCGCGGCCGGGGTCCCCGCGCGCTTCGAGTATTTGAAAATGTAAATACTGTCGTATTCACACTCTCGCACCAGTTCCGCTGTTTGCTGAAAATCTTCTTCAGTTTCGCCTGGGAAGCCGACGATGATGTCGCTGGTCAACGCCAAACGCCTGCTCGAGTTCTTGATGCGTTGAATGCGTTCCGCGTAGTCGCTTCGTTTGTGCCCGCGACGCATCAACTTAAGAATGCGATCGCTGCCCGACTGCACCGGCAAGTGTACCCAATCGCACAAGTTCGGATTCTCTTCAATTGCCGTAACGATGTCCGGATGAAAGTCGCGCGGAAACGACGTCGTGAACTTAATGCGCGGCAATCCTGTTGCTGCAACTGCACGCAACAAGCGACAGAACGGTGTAGCACCAGCAAAACCTTCGAGCCCATCTTCAACGCGCGGGCGATAGCTGTTCACGTTCTGACCGATCAGATGAATTTCTTTGTAACCGAGCGCCTGAAGGCGTTTGACTTCCGCGATGATCTCGCTCGCCGGACGGCTTCGTTCACGTCCGCGTGAGTACGGCACGATACAGAACGAACAAAACTTATTGCAGCCTTCAATAATCGGAATGAATGCGACGTGCGGTGAGTGACGTTCGACAGGAGAAACGTCCCACGAATCGAGCTCTCCGCGCTCACCAAGATCGAGAACTCTTCGCTCGCCCTCGCGCGCTCTTTCAATCAACGTTGGAATACGATCGGTAGCGCGCGTGCCGATCACCATATTGACCGATGATGCGTGTTCGAAAACTGCTTCACCTTCGAGCTGTGCGACGCAGCCCATTACGCCCACGAGTAGATCTCGTTTGTCCGGGCGCGCAGATCGCAGTTCGCCGATGCGTGTGTAAACCTTCCGCTCTGCCTTCTCCCGTACAGAACACGTGTTCAGCAAAACCACATCCGCCTCGTCAGGCGATTTACACAGATCGTAACCGGACGCCCGCAAGCCAGTTGCAGCCCGCTCCGTGTCGGCGACGTTCATCTGGCAGCCAAAAGTCTCGATGTAAACTCGCGGCTTCATCTGATTAACAGTGGCGACAGTCTACCAGAAATCAGGTTGGAGTAGAATTAACACTATTCGGCGTATCGAATCTTGCGAATCCCGCAATCAAGTTGATAGTATCGCGACCGTTCTGAATACAAATTTAAGAAAGGCTCCTCATGTCCTTCAATAAGATAATTGTGGTAGGAAATCTCGGACGCGATCCCGAGTTGCGCTACACCGCCCAGGGCACTCCCGTTTGTAGCTTTAGCATGGCGACCAACGAGCGTCGCAAAGATCGCAACGGCGAAATGCAGGACCATACAACGTGGTTCCGTATAACTCTGTGGAACCGTTTGGCAGAAACTGCCTCACAGTATCTGCAAAAAGGTAAACAGGTTTATATCGAGGGCCGTTTGCGAGTGGAAGAGTACATCGATCGCGACGGCAAACCGCGCCACTCCCTCGAGGTGTTTGCCACTGATATGCAGTTTATCGGGTCGAGAGGCGACGATGCCGGCATGCAGGAGCGAGCGGCTTCGGCAGGTGCGGGCTCGGGCCGTGTTGATTCGCAACCCGATTTGTCAGACGACGACATTCCGTTCTAACGAGCGTTACACGTTTGCTGCTTAGGCCGGTGTTGGTGGCCCAGCGTCCTTACCGTCTGTGCCCCAACGACCGAAGTGCCGGAGTTTGCTGTAACGCCGGCTTAACCTGTCTTCCTGCGAGCAACTGACTGCTTCGGCGAGCCGTTCGCTCAACGCGGAATCGAGAAAGCGTGCGGTTTGATCGTAGTCGTTGTGTGCACCACCTTCGGGTTCGGGAATGATCTTGTCGACGATTCCCTCTTCGTGGAGGTGCTGTGCGGTCAGTCGCAAACCTTCCGCAGCGCGATCTGCTTTACCTGAATCTTTCCAGAGAATCGCGGCGCAACCTTCAGGACTGATGACTGAGTAGGTGGCGTTCTCGAGCATCAACACCTGGTCGCCGATGCCGATTGCGAGCGCGCCTCCTGAACCACCTTCACCAATCACAGTCACGATGATAGGCACTTTAATCTTTGCCATCTCACGCAGGTTGTAAGCGATGGCTTCGGCTTGTCCGCGTTCTTCGGCGTCGATGCCCGGATAGGCGCCGGGAGTGTCGATGAATGTAAAGATCGGGCGTCCGAATTTTTCTCCGAGTTTCATCACGCGGAGTGCCTTGCGATAGCCCTCGGGTTTGGGCATGCCGAAGTTTCGATAGCTGCGCTGCTTCGTGTCGCGACCCTTCTGATGACCGACTACGACGATCGGAAGACCGTGAAAGCGTGCGAGGCCACAGACGATCGCAGGGTCTTCGGCGAAGCGCTTGTCGCCGTGGAGTTCAACGAAGTCTTCGAACAAGCGCTCGATCAGATCGAGTGTGTAAGGGCGATTGGAATGACGTGCGAGCTGTACGCGCTCGAACGCTGTTCGCTGCTCCGCGGGTTTCGGGGTTGATTCCTGCTGATTTTTTTCTTTAGTCATGTTTGACAGGATTAACAGGAAAGTCGTTTTTTAGTTATGTGCTTTTTGGGCCTTCTCCTGGTTGCTTTCAATGCTAACGCGGCAGCCTAACCCTTTCAGTGATTCTTCCAGTTCACCGCTGCGCTTCACGCGCAAGGTGTTGTTTGGTTTGATTCGTACAACCGTGCCGTCGTCGATCAACGCTTCGACTGCAACTTCACAATCACCCGGATTCGAACTCAGCAGCGTCAGTATTGAATCACACAACGTCGAAAAGTCGTCGTGCCTGGGCGTACGTAACACCAGATACTCGTTCACCCGCGCCGCGGCGTCAAACGTCTGCACCTGATCGACGATGATCGTCGGCGGATTGTCCTCACTCAGTTCGAGCCTGCCCATGACGATCACTGGCAGGTCATTCTGCATCACAGCCGAGTATTTACGGTAGATCTCGGGCCAGGCCACGCACTTCGTACTGCCTGCTTCATCTTCCAGGCGAAACAGTCCAAACTTATCCCCTTTCTTCGTCGTGCGCACCTGGAGGTCGCTGATGATGCCGGCCGAGGTCACGCGCACGCCGCTGGTCAACTCGGGCAGCTCAGCAGAACCCACTGCCTTCATCTTTTGCAGAACTTCAAGATAACCCTCGAGCGGATGGCCCGTGATATAGAAGCCGAGCGCCGCCTTTTCAGCAGCTAACATTTCACTGGAAGTCCAGCCTTTTAACGTTGGCGATAATTCGTTTGCGAAGTCGATTTCCTCAGGCATCGAGCCAAACAGGCCGTTTTGTCCGAGCGACCGCTCACGCCTTACTCGCTGGGCCCGGCTTAACGCAGCGTCGATGGAACTGTGCAATCCTCCACGCCAGTCGCCGGTGGACCGGCCGTCCTTAAGCGAGTCGAAGGCTCCGGCGCTCACGAGGCTTTCGAGCACGCGCTTGTTTAAGGTGGACGATTCAACCCGCTCGGCAAAGTCGAAGAACGAACGGAATGGACCACTCTCCCGCGCCTCACAAATCGCTTTAACGATGGAATGGCCCAGCCCCTTAATCGCCGTAAGCCCGTAACGAATGGCGCCGCTTAAGGGAGTAAAGCCGGAATTGCTTTCATTAACATCCGGCGGCAGGAGCGCGATCTTCTGTGCCCTTAATTCCTTCGAGTACTTAAACACTTTAGCGGCGTCCTGTGCTTCGTTTGAAAGCACGGCGGCGTAGAAGTGTTCCGGATAATGGGCCTTCAAGTAGGCCGTTTGAAATGCCAGGTAGGCGTACGCAACACTGTGGCTTCGGTTGAACCCGTAATCGGAAAACTGGGCCATCAGGGAGAAGATCTTCTCCGCCTTTTCCTGTTTGATTCCGCGCTCGACTGCGCCCGTGATGAACTTCTCTTCATGGACCGCCATCTCCTCGCGCTTCTTTTTGCCCATCGCGCGGCGCATTAAGTCGGCCTCGCTAAGTGTATATCCGGCAAGCTTCTGCGCGAGCTGCATTATCTGCTCCTGGTAGACAATGATGCCGTAGGTGTTGTTGAGGATCTCCTTCATCTCCGGCACGAGATAACGCACACTCTTCTTCCCGTGATGGCGTTGGATAAACTCGTCGACCATGCCTCCGTCGAGTGGGCCAGGACGATAGAGCGCGTTCAGGGCGGCGAGGTCTTCGAGCCCTTTCGGCTTCAGTTTCCGGCAGATCTCCTGCATGCCCGACGACTCAAACTGGAAGACCGCTTCAGTTCTCCCTTCAGCAAACACGGCCATCGCTTTAGCATCGTTAAGCGCTATATCCGGCCAGTTAATCTCTTCACCAAGCAGCTGTTTAATGCTAGTTAAGCAGTCATTTATAACAGTTAAAGCGGTAAGCGCTAAAAAATCCATCTTAAGCATGCCGGTCTTTTCAAGGTCCGACATGACGTACTGCGTGGTGAGTTCTTCCTTTCCGGAGACGGCGACCGGGATCAATTCCTGAAGCGGAAGCGGCGAAATGACGACGCCCGCCGCGTGGACCGACGAGTGACGAGCGCAGCCTTCGAGCCGCTGGGCGATCTCAAGTATCTCTTTAACCTGAGGGTTTGTTTCCATCTCGCGTTTGAGTTCAGGAACTTGTTCAAGTGCCTGGCTGATGCTGACGTTGCGTCCACGAACCGGAGGCGGGATCAGCTTGGCGATCCGTTCGACCTCGGCGTACGGCACCTCGAGGGCCCGGCCGACGTCCTTGATGGCAGCCTTCGACGCGAGGGTCCCGAACGTGATGATCTGGCAAACGGAGTCGCGACCATAGAGATCCGCGACGTGGTTGATGACCTCGCCGCGGCCACGGACGCAGAAGTCGATGTCGATGTCAGGCAGCGACACGCGGCCGGGGTTCAGGAAGCGCTCGAACAGCAGGTCGTACTGGAGCGGATCGATGTCGGTGATCTCGAGACAGTAGGCGACGAGCGAGCCGGCGGCCGAGCCTCTGCCGGGGCCGACCGGAATCGAGTGTTCCTTCGCGTAGCGGACGAAGTCCCAGACGATGAGGAAGTAGCCGGCAAACCCCATCTGCTTGATCATGCCGATCTCGCTCGTCAGCCGCGACTGATAATCAGCAATGGAGTGTTTCAACTCTTCGCGGGCAGCCATCGTGTCCCACACCTGCTGGCGCCGGCGTTCGAACCCCTGGCGAACGACTTTCTCGAAGTAGTCGTCAGCCGAGAGCCCTTCCTCCGACGTGGGAATCGGATACTGCGGCAGGTAGTTGACGTTCTCAGGCAGTTTGAGCTCGCAGCGCTCGGCGATCTCGACTGTGCGCGTGAGCACTTCCGGAAGCTCG
>DASTQB010000249.1:0-11126 GCA_035761985.1 Pyrinomonadaceae bacterium | reverse complement strand
ATCAATCGTTGCTTCGCGGCCAAAAGTTCCTCTGCGGGCGCGGTGACGATCGCAACGCGATCTGTGGTGAATTCGGCGAATGAGGGAGGGCGGTCGAGGGCTGCCAGGTAAAGTCGAAGGACGAAGCCACTTCTCTCGATAAACTCGCTCGATTCCAGGATTCCCATCGAGACACTTACGCGGTCGCAACTCGGATCTGCGCCGCGGCCGCCCTGTCGCGTACAGTTGTTGAGTTTTGTGAGCCACGTTTGCAGGCCTGGTTGATCGGGTTCGCGGCGAAGGATGTCGAGATACTGTTGGCGGATGAAGGGTTCTGAGTCGGCGATGTCGGTTGGCGCGTTTGTCTCAGTGACGAACACGCGACAAACCTCCCCCTTTACTTGCCGGTCTGCGATCCAGGTTTTGACGTTTGCTTCATAAGCAGGTCCGCCCATCACGTCCCACAAGTGCCAGTTCACTGGCAGTTGACCGCTGTAACCGTTCAACGTCGGTATGTGCTTGATCGCGGAGACTAAGGCCGCATCTACGTGATACTCGAACTGACTGTGAAGAGCGGTTGTTTTAGCAGCGACGTAGAACGATGAGCAGTTGTCTGGTAGAGATTGTGCGAGGCGATTGAGATATTGATTCTCTGCGCTGATCGAGAAACCGTCGAAGCCTTCCTTCGAAGCAAACTGCTCAAACAGCCCAAAGCCGCTGATCAAAACCAGGAACGCGGATAAAACGATTCGACGCGGATAGACGCTCTGCGCAATCCGTTCGAAAATAAAATGGATCAGAAAAGCAAATCCGATAGCCATCGGCAGCGCAAGCACGACGGCATAGCGCGAGACCGCGCGGATCGCCTGTGCGCCGGGAACAAAGGAATGGACCAGTTGCCACGGGCTGAAGTTCCAGTATCTCATCCCGAGCAGGTAGACGAGGCTCGTAGCCAGGATCATGAGTGAGACAAACAGGTGCGCGGGTTTGAGTTTGTATCGCGCATTCCTGATCACGAACCAGATCGCGAAAAGCGTCAAAGCCAGCCATGCAAGCGATGGTATAAGACCGATGCCGATCTGAAGCTCGAGAGGGAGAGGGTGAGCGGTCTGGATGTTTTCAGAAATTGTTCCCCACACGTAATTTCGATCGCTCATGACCAGCAGCGACCATCGAACGGGAATTAAACCCAGGATCTCGTGATACGGACGGCCGCCCACAGATCTCACGATCGGGAGATACGCGATCACGAAAGGAATCAAAGCCACGACCAGGACAGCGAACGCACCCAGCAGCGCGGGCCAGAACTTCTTCACTTGATCGACGATCACGCTCCTCGTCGTCTTGAAAAGCAACGCCAGGATCAGGAATAACCCCGACCAGAAGACGAAGAACCAGCCAGTATAAAAACCCGTCATCAACTGTAGCGCGAGAGAAATGCCTGACAACGCCATCAGCCCAAAGGCTTGTTTCTGCGTAAGCGTGTCGCGCTTCTGAACAAAGAGCACGACGCCGATCACCGCCAGCGGCAGAAACAGGATCGGCTGCAACTGCGTGTGACCGAGTTGCACAAGTTTCGGATTGTTGAACGCGAAGAACGCCGCTCCGGCGATCGAGGCCAGCAAGTTGAACCGCAGCACGCGATTCAAGAGGACGAAGCAGATGAGGTAGTTGAGGAAGTTGAGCAGGATGATCGTCAACTCCGCCGCTTCAAACATGCCGAGTCCGAGCGCGCGAAAAACCGAGTAAACGACGCCCAGCCCGAACATCAAATCGGCGTAGCCGATGGTTCCCTCCGCCGGGTAAAACATCGACGGCGAACGCCAGCTCGCCAGTCCGTGGAACACCTGGTACCAGTGTTCCATTAAATAGACGACCAGCCTCGCATCGCCGCGGTCGCCGGGAAACTTGTCGAAACCCGACGCAAATTGCGGGATGTGAAACAGCCACAGCCCCACCAGCCCGGCGGCTATGGCCCACGGCCACAAAAAATTTTTCGTTCTTATTGGCGTCAATCTGACCGTTTCGTTGACGAGCGCGAGAACACGTAGATATAATCAACCCCGCTCAGGAACTTAGCGCTTTCCCGAGCATCGGTCGCCCCAAGGTAAAACCCTGCGCCTCACAAATTTTACCGTCGAAGTGATTCAAACGATCAAGGAGCCGAAATGAAGTTATTAGCGATAGTTTTTACTATTGTGTTGGTCGCCAATGTGACCCTTGCCCAGACACCCCCAACACTACGCATCGTAACCGAGGATCCAAATTTACCCTCCGAACTGTTCTACGGAAACATCAAAGTCAAGCCTTTGCGGCTGCGCCCGGGCACGAACCAGGTGCTCACCTTCGAGGATAACGACTACTTCGTCTTCCAGCAGTATGTCGACTTTCTCGGCCGCATGCCTGACCAGGGCGGCTTCAACGACTGGCTCAACGTGCTGAACAACTGCACGAACCAGGGAAAACTTGGCGCCGATCCCGCTTGCGACCGCGTTCACGTGTCGTCGGGTTTCTTCCGCTCGACTGAGTTCGGCGAAAAGGGCTACTGGATCTATCGCTACTACCACGCCGCACTGGGCGCACGCCCGTTGCTCGCGCAGTTTAAGCCTGACATGCGCCGGCTCAACGGCATCACGTCGCCAACCGAGCTTGAAACCGCGCGCGCCGGGTTTATCACCGATTTCATGGCTCGCCCGGCATTCCAGAACGTCTACGGCGGACTTACGAACGCCGCCAACGCCGCGCAGTTTATCGGCAAGCTCGAACAAACGGCAGGCGTGACGTTGCCGTCAAGCGCGACCACTCAGCCCGGACAGCCACCGCAGTTCGGCCGCCAGGAACTGATCAACAAGATGTCGAGCGGCGAGTTTACCGCCGGACAAACCCTGCGCGCCTTCATCGAGCAGAAGGTAGTTTTTGATGCCTTCTTCTTCAAGGCGTTCGTGGCGATGCAGTATTTCGGCTACCTGAACCGCGATCCGGAAGACGCAGGCTACAACGACTGGGTCGACGTTCTGACCAACGGCCGCGGCCCAATACCTGCCGGCGATTTCAGACACCTGATCTTCGGGTTTGTCTGGTCAGTTGAATACCGCGAGAAGTTCTAAAAGCTGAGCCACAACAAGGCTAAGGAAGCGCAAATGCAGGGAAACCTCATTTGCGCTTTTGCTTTGCCCTCATTGCGTCGCGATAAACGTCGAGCGTCAGCCGCGCGGTGCGTTCCCAGGTAAACTGCGCCGCCCATTCCCTTCCCGCGCGGGCGAAATGCGCGCGCTGCTGTTCGTCCGTGAGCATCTCCACTAAAGCCCGCGCAAGCTGTTGGACGTCCGCCGGCGGAACGCGCAAAGCAGCCTGTCCGACAGTCTCGTGCAGGCTTGGCACGTCTGCGGCTATCACGGGCGCACCGCAGCTCATCGCCTCGAGCGGCGGAAATCCAAATCCCTCGTACAGTGACGGGTAAACACACACGGCACACGAGCTATAAAACGCCCGCAGGTCCTGATCCGCGATGTATCCCGTGAACGCGATCCGCGAATTTAGTCCCTCGCGCTCTATGTAGTTGGACATTTCGCCCATCAGCCACCCCTCCTGACCTGCAATCACAAGCTGCGGCTTTAAATCCGTGTTCATCTGTGTTTCCTTGAAGGCGCGCAAGAGCGTGATCAGATTCTTCCGAGGCTCGATCGTTCCGACGAAGAGTATGAAAACGTCTTCAATACCCAAACGCCTTCGGACCTCGTCAGCCTCACCGGGCGGCATGGGTTGAAAATCCCTTCGCGGCGCGTAGGGCGTCACGGAAATCTTCGCGGCTTCAACGCCCAGGTGCTCGGCGACTTCCTTCTTAACGTGCTCGGTGGCGGTGATGATCCGCGTCGCATTGCGCGCCATCAACGGCAGCCGATAGCGTGCCCGGCGCACAAGATGTTTCAGGTGCGTTTGTGGATAAAGCAGAAGCGATAGATCGTGAATGCTGAGAACTGTCGGGCACTGGCTCCAGAGCGGTATGTCGTAGTTTGTGCCGTGGAAGAGTGCGAGCGAACTCCCGCGTATGTAAAGCGGCAGCCCTGCGACCCACCATAGCTTTCGCTTCGGCGCGTGTACCTTGCGGAGATTGCGGGGCAGGTTGTCGTCGGAGGCGAGCGGGATCGGCGTGATCAGTTGAAACTCGTCATCGGGATCGATTCCCGCCAGCGCGTGTGAGAGCTCGAGCGTGTAGTGCCCGATGCCGGTCTTCGCCGAAGCCAGCGGGATACCGTCGATACCAATCCTCATTTTAAAGCCGCAGATAAACACAGATATCCGCGGATATCCGCGTTTATCTGTGGCGGTGTTTTATGGCGGTCCAAACCGCTGACGATACTCTACCGACCAAACAAACCCGAAGATCAAATGCCTGAAGTCGCCCGGTTGTATGTTATCTCGCCCGTTGGTGAGCACATCCACCCAATCGTTGTAACCTGCATCTTCCGGATCGCGCAGCAGGTAGCCGAAGTACTGCATCGCCACAAACGCCCTGAAGAAGAACGCGTCAAACACAACCTTCTGCTCGATGAACGCCCGCAACGTCTGCGCAGCCGTGAACTCGCCACTCTGCATCTTGTTGATCAGTTCCTGGCGACCAAACTGCGGTGGCTGGCCCGGCTGCGTAGTCGTCGTCGCCGGCAACGTCACACCCGCTGTTTGCTCAAGCTTGGCAATGAACGGCGCGGCGTTCGCCGCGTTTGTTAGTCCGGCGTAGATCGTCGTGAACTCCGGTCGCGCCATGAAATCAGCCACAAACGCCGCGCGCTGTGCTTCTTCTTCAGCCGGACTCAGGAACCCGCTCAACCGCCGCATGTCAGGCACAAACTCCGCAAACTGCGGCCGCCGTCCAAGCGTTGCGTGATAGTACCGGTAGCTCCAGTAACCACGTTCGCCAAACTCAGTCGAGCGGAAGAAACCCGACGACACATGCACGCGGTCGCAGGCCGGATTGGATCCGAGTCCGCCCTGGTTCGGCGCGCAGTTGTTCAGCACGTTGAGCCAGTCGTTAAACCCGCCCTGATCCGGTTCGCGTAACAGGAAGTCGAGATACTGCTGACGCACGAAGAAGGCGTTGCCGTTGAACGGATTCGACGGCGTCGCATCGTTGTCGGTAATCGTGATCGTGACCGACGCGGGCGCCCCCAAACTCATGCCCGCCGCATTGTTCAAAGTCAAAGTGAAGGTTTCACTTCCTTCGACGTAACCGTCGTCGAGGATCGAAACGGTAACGGTCTTGCTCGCTTCGCCGGCGGCGAATCGCAAGGTTGCGCCCGACGTGTTGTAGTCGCAATTGGCGGAGGCTTGTCCGTTGTTTTGGCCGCAGTTTGCGTTGAACGTGTCGTTCGTCGCGAAGTTCACCGTCGCCGCTTGCGAACTCTCATTACGGTTAACCGTCACGCTGACTGTGCCCGCGCCTTCGCTAACCGTCAGCGTTGCCGATGCGAGTTGCACCGAGCCGCGCGGCGTGAAAGTCGCCTGCTGCGCGTTCGTCAAATTCACCGGCGTCTCTTCCGACGTGTGTGAAGTGATGACGTAAGGCTCGTGGTCTCCGCCGCCGATACCGACAGTCGGAAACAGGCTCGTGTTGCCACTACCGTAACGCGTCTTGATCGTTCCGTTAGTGTTCAACTCGATCTCGAAATTGACCGGAGCGCCACCGAGGCATTCGACGCCGTCGAAATTACACGGCACGCCCTGCCAGCGGAAGATGAGTCGCGACGCACTTGGCTGCACGACATAAACGCCCGCGTCGGCACGCTCGGAGACGCGCAGGTCGAGATCTTCCCAGAGCCCGGCGATCATCTTGTAACCGCCAAGCGTACGCGGCGAACCGGGCGGATCGTCTGCATCGTCAAGATTGCCTGGTGAAAGTCCGATGCGACGCGGCGGCGTCGAGAAGAAGAGGTTGCCGTTTGAAGAGATGATCAGCTCGTCAAACTGTGAGCCGAAGAATGGGAACGTAAACCCGTTCGGCAAGAGAAAGTCGACATAACGATCGTCGCCGTCGATGTTGATACGCTGGCCGCCGGTTGAAAGCGCGCTATCCGGCGCGCCGACGCTCGTCGTGTACGGATCGCCTGCCAACAACGGAATGGTGACTGGAAGATTGGCCGGTGTGCCTTCGTTTCCCTTGTTGTCAAACACGCGAATTCGAAGACTGCCCGTCGTGTGACGAAACGGCACGGTTACGAGCGCGTTCTGTTGTGTATTCGGCGCAGCAGGCACAACGCCCTTCAAAGGAATAACCGCATTCGTGCCACCATCGACAAAGTTGATTTCGTAAAGCGCAGCGGCGCCGCCGCCTGCGCCATCGTCACCCGCGGTGGTCCAACGAAGATTGAAGTTGCGACCGTCCTGCGAGTTGAGCTGTACGGCAGTCGGTGTTCCCGGCGCCGTGTTGTCTGTTTCCTGAAGCGATTGAAAACTGTTCGCCACGTTCAGACGACGGCTGGTCAAAGACTTTTCATTCAACGCCGACTGCACGTCGCCGTTGTAAATCAGCAGGTTCTTGACCTGGGCCACAGTCAAATTCGGATTGTGCGCCCAGAGAAGTGCGGCCGAGCCTGCGACGTGCGGCGCTGCCATCGACGTGCCGCTGAAGAACGTGTACGTGTCCTGCGTCGGAGTGGCGCCGATCGGGAACGATGGCGCGCACAGTGGTCCAGGACTGGTGCAATTCGGCGTCGTGCTCAGAATACTGTCACCAGGCGCGCCGAGATCGACGGTGGTCTTTCCGAAGTGTGAAAACGTCGAGACATTGTCTGTCTGGTTCGTTGCAGCAACCGCCACGACGTTGGGCGCGTTGAAGCCCGCGGGAAAGTGTGGGACCAGATCGTTGTTCGGTTCTATCGTGCCGTTCTCGATGTTGCCGGCGGCTGCGACAAACAGGATTCCCGAAGTGTTCAGCGCGTTGATCGAATCCAGAAACGATTGCGTAAACGCCGCGCCTCCGAAGCTCGCGTTCAGGATGCGGACGTTCGCGCCTTGTGTGTTACCGCTCGAAACCCACAGGTCGCGCATCTGTTTGGCGTAATTGCACGCCCTGATGGCATCGACCGTGTCGCCGAATCCTTCAGCATCAAGAAATTTCAACGACATCAACCGCACGGTCCAATTGACGCCCGTTACGCCGAGGTTGTTGTTACCTGCTGCGCCGATGATGCCCGCAACGTGGCTCGCGTGAGTTTCCGGATCCGTGTTGCTGAAGACGGTGCCGTTGTTATCGACGAAGTTGTAGCCGTTTACGTCACCCGTTATTCCCGGAATTGAGCCCGGAGCCGGGTTGGTCCAGATGTTTGGTTGCAGGTCCTGGTGTGTGATGTCGATTCCCTGATCGATCACGCCGACGACGACGCTCGAGCTTCCCGTTGTGAAGTTGTCCCAGACCTGTTGAGCGCCGATCTTGCCGAGGCCGTACTGCCTGCTGGCGGTGAAGTGCTCGTCGTTTGGAACGACTGCGGCGCGCATTATGTAATTCGGTTCTGCATAGAGGACGTCGGGCTGGTTGCGCAAAGCGGCGACGGCGTCGAGCGTTTCGCCGGGAGCGACTCGCACGAGCCGGAGTCCCTGCACGAGATCGGAACCGTCGAAACGTTCGACCTGGGCCGACACCTGACGCCCTTCGCGTGTGGCAAACATCATGCGGCCGGTCTTCTTTTGGGCCGTCGACTCAGTGCGATAACGGACCAGCACCTCGCCGGGCACAAATCGCGGGCGCGTGCCTTTGCCTTTCGTGACCGGTTGCACTTTTGCGCCCGAGCTCGAAGGCAGGAGGATTGCGGCGAGCGCGAGCAAGCCAAGACACAGTACGGCACAAATAAACTTTCGCATGTAAGGGACTCCTGTGAGAAAACTGCCGCGGATATCCGCGGATCATCCGCGGATTATGGTCCAAACCGCTGACGATACTCTACCGACCAAACAAACCCGAAGATCAAATGCCTGAAGTCGCCCGGTTGTATGTTATCGCGCCCGTTGGTGAGCACATCGACCCAATCGTTGTAACCCGCATCTTCCGGATCGCGCAGCAGGTAGCCAAAGTACTGCATCGCCACAAACGCCCTGAAGAAGAAGGCATCAAACACAACCTTCTGCTCAATGAACGCCCGCAACGTCTGCGCAGCCGTGAACTCGCCACTCTGCATCTTGTTGATCAGTTCCTGGCGACCAAACTGCGGTGGCTGGCCCGGCTGCGTCGTCGCCGTCGCCGGCAGCGTCACGCCCGCTCGTTGCTCGAGGGTCGCGATGAACTGCGCTGCATTACCCGCGTTTGTTAATCCACCGTAGATCGTCGTGAACTCCGGTCGCGCCATGAAGTCCGCCACAAACGCCGAGCGCTGTGCTTCTTCTTCAGCCGGACTCAGGAACCCGCTCAACCGCCGCAAATCAGGCACAAACTCCGCAAACTGTGGCCGCCGTCCGAGTGCCGCGTGGTAGAACCGATAACTCCAGTAACCACGTTCGCCAAACTCAGTCGAGCGGAAGAAGCCTGACGACACATGCACACGATCGCAGGCCGGATTGGATCCAAGTCCACCCTGGTTTGGCGCACAGTTATTCAAAACGCTTAACCAGTCATTAAATCCACCGGTATCTGGCTCTCGTAACAGAAAATCCAAATATTGCTGGCGGACGAAGAAGGCGTTGTTCTCGAAAGGATTGCTGGGCGTCGCATCGTTGTCGACGATGGTGATCGTCGCAGCGGTGGTCGCGCCCAGGGTCATGCCCGACGGATTGCTGAGCGTCAAAGTAAACGTTTCGTTGCCTTCGACGTAGCCGTCGTTGACGATCGACAACTGAATGTTCTTACTCGCTTCGCCAGCGGCAAAGCGGAGCGTGCCTCCGGCGGTGTTGAAGTCGCACTTAGCCGAAGCCTGCCCGTTGTTTGTGGCGCAGTTGGCGCCGAAGTTGTCGGTGGTTGCGTAGTTCACGGTCGCAGCGCCGGAGACGTCTCCGCTCCGCGTCACGTTTACGTTCCCGGTTGGCTGGTTCTCGTTAACGTTCGCGGTCGCTTGTCCAAACTGAACCGTCTGCGGTTGTGGGCCGCTTTCAGCAGTCAGGGTAACTGAATAGGCGCCGACGTCTGACGGATCGAAACCCGTCACTTCGATGATGTACGTGCCTGCGAGTCCAAGCGTCAGGAACTTGTCGCCGCCCGGAATTCGTGAGTTTGTTTGCCCGCCACCGCTATCGTCGTCGGTGAGGAGCACGACACCGTCTGGACCAAGCAGAGTCAGGAACGTGTCAGGATTACCGGCGGGCGCGGCTGTTTGGACCGCGACCTTTGTTCCCGCACTCGCAGTGAAAGTGTAGCGATCGGCAAAGAAGCCGTTGCCACGAACTGGTGAATGACAATCCGGCGAGCCGAGACTGCCGTTGAGCGTTTGCCCGAAAGCGATCGGCGTGGTGGTGCAATCCGGCGCCGAGCCCGACTGCGTGATCGGAATTCGAATTCCGCCGGAGCCATCCTGCCCGGTGCCTACCAGAATAAAAGCTCTTCTTCCGGCACTGCCGGGATTGTTGGAAACAGTAAAGTTGATGTTCACATTCCCGGAACTACTCGTGGTCGTCGGAACGAGCCATGAAGCTGAATCGGGTGTGACTGCGAGTTGGAAATTCGGAGAGCACGGACCTGCAACGGTTACGGTCAGCACTCCATTTCCACCGGCGGCAGTGAAATGCTGGAGCGATGCTGTTGCGGTGAGAGTACAACCCGGATTCTGGACCGTGATCGTGTACGTGCCGGTCTGCAAGCGACTAAACGACGTAGCCTCAAGCGTGTAGACACCGGTTTGAGGCAATGTGATCGTGTTTGGACCAGTTGGTATGCGCGAGTTTGTGTCGGCGTCCGTTACGTCGTCGTTCTGCGCGAGAACGTAGCCGTCGGGCGCGATCAGGAAGAGATAGGGATCGAGACCACTCGTACTGACCATTGAGATCGCGACGCGCTGGCCTGCTGTTCCATTGAAGGTGTAACGATCGGCAAAGTACTCGACGCCTCTCGAAGGCGATCGGCAGTCACCGGCCGTCAGGTTTCCTGCCGCGGTTAAGCCGGATGCGTCGAGTGACGTGCTTGTGCAGTCCTCCGATGCGGGCGGCGTCGACGCGATGTCGGTCAGGCAGCTTGAATGCGCGAATGCGTGCCCGGTGATCTGCGAACGCGAGAACGGGCAGAAGCTGGAGCCGCTGCCAACGCTCGCCTCCATGATCGTTCCCTCGCAGGGACGGTCGATGTCTCCAGGAACGGAGTCACTAATCTGGTTCGTGTGCGATCCGGCGAAGTTGTGTCCGATCTCATGGGCCGTCAACACGACTGTCTGTGCGGTAATCGAGAGGCCGATCGTCGGAAATCGTTGTGAGAGACCGTAGGCAAACGTCGGTGTCCGGCAAACAACGCCGAACGAAGCGATACCGATCGTGGAGCCGTCGATCTCTTTTCCCGTGAAAAAGTGGGCGAGGCTGCGCGTGGGCGCGTTTGGACCACCCGAAGCAAAGTTTGCGTTCCAGTGATTTCTAAACTGCGCCAGGAGATCGCCGGCATTCGTGGTGGTGTAAGGATCGGTGTTCTGATCGGCCCACGTGTTTTGCTGGACGATCTGAAAAGTGACTCCGATCTCGACCTGATAAATACCGTCGACGAGGTTGAGTATGTTTGCGATCTGCGTGTTTGCCTGCGACGCGCCGCCGAACGCCGTGACGTATTCGCCGTCAGCATCGGTCGCGATGCGAGCGAGCTTCATCGTTGTGAGCGGTTGATTCGGCTCGCTCACCGCGAAGTCAACTACTTTTTGTACCTTTTCCTCGGTCGACTCTTGCTGAGCGGCAACTTCCTCCGCGAGCTCCAACCCGCAGGTGCCTTCATGCTTTTCCAGATCAGCAGCGTCGTAAAGAACGAAATCATCGGGCCTCGCATCTTTCGAAAACGCGCGGGCGGGCTGAATGAATAAGCGTCGCTCTCTTGAAATGATCGCGCCTTCGAGTCCTTTATCGCTGAGCGACATTCGGACCTGCGCGTTGGGTAAACCTTTGACCTCGCCTTTGTAGGTAGTGACTTCCGTTCGCGGCAGTGAATGACGAACACCTTGTGCGTCGATCACCTGGGCCGAGTAGTCGGCAGAGCGGAT
>DASTQB010000248.1:0-7038 GCA_035761985.1 Pyrinomonadaceae bacterium | reverse complement strand
TTTCAACCTCGTCGCTTCCCGATACTCGCGTATCGCGTCACTGTACTGCGCGAGATTCGCAAACGTTTGCGCGAGCTGGTAATGCGCCTCGGCGTCGTTGTCGTTCTCCTCGAGATACTTCTTGTAAGTCTCGACCGCCTTTTTGTACTCCGCCTCAGCTTCCTCACGCTTGCCCAGCGACTCGTAGCCGAGTCCGAGCCGGAAATGCGCCTCCGCCAACTGCGGATCGAGCCTCACCGCTTCCTGCAACGCCAGCACCGCCTCGGCGTCCTGGTCGTCCATGTACAATGTCCGGCCTTTTTCGAGAAGCTCCTTCGCACGTGCGCGGTCGCCGACTAAATTGTTGGACACTTGTCCCGTCCCGGCACTATTATTCGTGCTTTGTTGCTTGCTGCGATTACAACCAGCGCCCACTGCCAACACGCAGGCGGCACAGGCCAGGAGAATCCATCTCATCTTCAAAAACACTCTGCCACGTTAAAAACAAGTAGGATGGGGAAAGCAGCAACTTATCTAACGCCAATTCGCTAGCAGAGTCAAACAAACAAGCGGGAACTATCGAGCAGAATGGAAGGTGAAACCGATTACTGGTTTCTTTGACTTAAGGAGTGTCCATGTTTAATAAATTCTTCCGGTTAGCCGGATATTTATCGCCAATTGCCCTGATCGTCTTTGTATCTGCGCCCGTATGCTTCTCCCAGACCCAGGCACGAACACGAACCGTCTCATCCGCTAACGCCCCGCTCACGTTGAGCCTGACGGCTGACACGAACGTAGTTACCGCATGCGCCAACGGCGGCGCGCCGCAGGTCAAACTAACTGCCAATGCCGTTTCTCCCGGCGGGTATCCCATCAAGTACAAGTGGACAACGCCCGAAGGCACGATCATCGGCGAAGGTCCCGCCGTGACGTGGAACCTCGCGGGATTGAAACCCGGTTACCACAAGGCTTCACTTGAAATCGAGAGCGTTGGCGCGCCCGACTCCTGCCAGGCATTCTCATCCGTAACCGTGCTCGTGAATCCGTGTGCGGAAGTTAAGCCCGTCTGCCCGGCCATCGAGATCGTCTGCCCGACCACCGTCGCCATCGATCAACCACTGACGTTTAGTTCACGTGTTTCAGGCGGCGTGCCGGCGAATATCAATCCGGTCTACAACTGGTCCGTTTCAGCGGGAAGGATTATCGAAGGACAAGGCACCGGCACGATCAAGGTCGACACCACCGGTCTCGCCGGACAAACCGTCCGTGCTTCGCTGTCGATGGACGGCTACACGCTCGAGTGTTCCGACGACTGCGCAGTCTCGATCCCGTTGCCACGACTCTACAGCCGCAAGTTTGACGAGTTTCCCGACATCTCTCGCAACGACGAAAAAGCACGTCTCGACAACTACGCCATCGACTTACAGAGCGATCCGTCAGCCACTGGCTACGTGATCGTTCATCCAGGCCGGAAGAGTAAAGCCGCCGACGTCCAACATCACGCGAGCCGCATCGTCGAGTATCTGGTCCACTCGAGAGGTCTGGATGAACGCCGGATCGTGACCCTTGTCGGCAAGCCGCAGGAAGAGCTGTCAGTCGAACTCTGGATCACGCCACAGGGCGCCACGCCACCTCAGCCATAAATTCCGGCCACAGATCAGCGGCTCTGATCTGTGGTCCGGTATTTCTATTGCCTAATCCCTTAGTGTTGCCCAGTTTAGGGTATGTTTTGCGCGTTAATGGATGAGAAACATCCAACGCTTGTACCAGAAATTTACACGGGAGACACTAATCATGGTCCGTAATAGATCAGCATATTGGTATGCATGGTTGATGGTCCTGGTTCTGGCCCTGCCTTTTGCCGCCCTGGCCCAGGACAAAGACAAGACTAAAAACGACAAAAGCGAGAAGAAACAACTCACCGGCAAGCCCGTGTTGTGGCGCGAACCAACCGACATCGCGAGCCGCAATCTACTGCTCGGCGCCGGTGGCGAAGCAGGCAAACCCGACATCAGCCGCTTAACTTTTGTCGAGCAAAAAACCGGCGGTTACTCGACCAAGTATCGCGTGACCGATGCGAAAGGTAACGAGTGGATCGCGAAGATCGGAAAGGAAGCTCAACCCGACACGGCTGCCAATCGACTGCTCTGGGCCCTCGGTTACGAAACCGAGATCGCCTATCACTACCCAAAAGTGCGGATCGAAGGTAAAGGTGATCTCGAAAACGTTCGTCTGGAAGCGAGACCGGCAAACATCAAGCGCGCGGGCAACTGGATGTGGGAGAACAACCCGTTCAAAGACACGCCGGAATTTCGTGGTCTGAAGATCCTGATGGTGATGATCAACAACTGGGACATGAAAGACGATAACAACGAAATCCTTGCAATGCGCGATGACACCACCGGGGAGGGCGAGTTGCGCTACATCATCAGCGATCTCGGCGGTTCGTTTGGAAAGACGGGCGGGTTCTTCTCACGCAGTCGCAACGAGCCTGGTGATTACGTCAAGGCCGACTTCATCAAGAAGGTGAACGGCGATGTGATCGATTTCAACTACAGCGGAAAGAACCAGAAGCTGTTTACAGGTTTGACAGTCGCCGACGCGCGCTGGGTGAGCAGCTTGTTCAAGCGTTTGAGTGACGAGCAGATCAAGGATGCTTTCCGGGCTGCGAATTACACGCCGGAAGAGGTCGACATGCTCGCGGGTGCCCTCAAAGCCAGGATTGCAGCATTAGAAAATGCAGGAACCACAGATTGACACGAATGAACACGGATCTAATCTGTGTTCATCCGCGTCAATTCGCGGCTTATCTAACGATGTCGATTGCGATGAGTTGCTGTCCGGAGATTACAAACTCTGCGGGCGGCAACTCAGTTTCATATACAGGTGAAAGTACGGTCGGCGTGTAACCACCCGAAGTCCGATCGCTGTTCAGCGTAGCCACCATCGACGGCGGCAGGCTCGGAAGCTCGTTCGTTCCAATCACCGCTCCCGGCGTTATTCGAAACAGCTTCACATAAAGTCGATCGCTCTTCTTGACCGTGTTGATGGCCCTCACCAATTGGCTCAGATCCCGCGGCACGAACGACTTCGCGGGTGAACCTTCCTGCAAAGCACCACCATCGCCTACAAACACCAGCAACTGTCCCGCAGGCGCGTCTTCCGGAATCTGAATCGGTATGCGTTGCACAAACTGTTTCCCGGATTCAGTTCTCACGTAAGCCTGCACTTCGACTTTGTCACCACGCTGAACTTCCGTCCGATCGAGCGTGACGCGTTCGAGTGTGCCCGCATACTTTGTCTCAGCCGATGAAATGTCCAACGTGATCCCGTCGAGCTGAACGTCGTCAAAACCGCTAGTCAAAAGCGAACTCACCGGCGCCGCAATCGAACTCGCTGCGAGAATCGGAGAGTTGTTCGCCGAGAAACGTCGATCGATCTGGATCGTCTCCTGGCCCTTCACGCGAATCTGGCCTTTGACGGCGATCGTGGAATCACCGAGCGCACGCTCGCTCGAAGTGATCGTGTTGAAAAGTGTGATGTTCAGGAGCAACGGCGTCAGGAACGAGTCAGTCGCGATCTCATAATTGTAGGTTTCGATTCGATCGCGGCTCGTGTGCAGGTTGACTTTCACCGGGATCATCTTCGGCGCTTTACGCAATAAACCGAAGATTCCGGACGCTCGATCCTGCGAGATCGCGCCGACCATACGACCGGGCACCGCGAGCTTGAACGAGTTGCTCATGTTCGAGATCACCGTCACGACGGACGACTCCGCCATCGGCATGTCTGAAGCACCGAGACTCAGAAACGGGTGGCCAAACGCGTAAATTCGATCGCCGTCGCGCATCGTCACCGTGCCCGCCGCGGCGAGTGAATAATCACCACGCACGAGTTGCACGCTGATCGAGCTTCCCGGTGGAAACGTGTTTTCGTTGACCTCGGCGAGTGGCGTGATTGCGGCCGAACCACCGGCGCCTGAAACCGGCAACAGTCCACTCGCAACGAGCTGCGGCGCGAAGATCGAAAGCGATTCCTGGCTGATGCCGCTGAAAACGAGCGGCGTCGCGATGGGTGTCATCTGCTGTCCGAGCAACGGCATGAGCGGCGAGCCTGCCGAAACCGGCGCGAGCAGCGAAACGGAAGAAACTGCGGGTTTTGGTAGATCTGCTTTCCAGTCAGTGCCCGCGAGCTGCGCGAACGATACGACGCGCGGCTCTTTCGGGCGAACGTTTTCGGAGCCTCTGTCGAAGAGGTCGATCATCTGCTTGATCGGCGTGATCCCCGCGATGGGTTCTTTCGAAAAAGGAAAACTGAATGCGATGGCGCCGACGATTTTTCCGTCGATATAAACGGGCGAGCCGGACATCCCCGCGAAAACACCCGTCTTTTCGACGTTGCCCCCACTCAGCTTCGCGATGATTGCCGACTGCCTCGGACCGGGAAATCCCGGCAGTACGCCGAGGACCTCGACTCCGAATTCCTGAGTTTCAGTGCCGCTGAACACTGTTCTAGCCGTGCCCTTCATGCCCGGACGCAGGTCTTCAAGCGGAAAGAGCGCCGGACCTTTCGGGACGGGAGTTTGGCCAATCGCGAGGCTGGCGAGCATTGCGATTAGCAGCATGCTGAGAACAGCGGGGGTAAATCTCTTCATTAATAACCTCCACCCGTTAAGCGACGGGGTTCGAGCATTTTCGTACATGATTTCAGGATAAGCAAGATTAACGGGCTATTATGTTTGCGGGACTTTCCAGATACCTTGAGAATACGGCAAATCATGTTGAACGATCTTCAAGCGTTTATCCTCGCCGGCGGCGCGTCCAGCAGAATGGGAACTGACAAGTCGCAGCTCGTCATCGAACAGCAGACCTTCACCGAACGAATTGCCGAAACCTTATTCGAAGTTACCGATTCTGTTACCCTCGTGGGTAGAGCGTTAGATGACTCAACTCTCCCAAAAGTTCCTGATGTTTATCCACAATGGGGCGCGCTGGGCGGGCTTCATGCGGCGCTCGCTGCCGCGCAGCGTGAATGGGCCATCGTCGTGGCTTGCGATCTGCCGTTTGTGACACGCGAACTGTTTCTGTTCCTCGCGTCGCTGCGGTTGGACCATGAGGCAGTTGTGCCCTTGCAGCAGGATGGAAGGCCGCAGCCGCTCGCGGCTTTGTATCGCGTGAATCCGTGTCGCGAACGCGCTGAAGCACTGATCCAGGCGGGGCGCAGGCGGCCGTTGGACCTCCTCGAAGCCGTCAAAACACGCTGGGTTGAGTTTGACGAGATCAGGAATCTCGATCAGTCGGAGAGGTTTTTTGTTAACATCAATACGCCGGAAGACTATGATGCAGCCATCCGAGGTTACTCACACTAATGCCACCCCGACGCAGATTTGGTAAAAGACTCGTCAAGTCTTTCCTGCCAATAGCACTGGTCATCGTGCTGGCGATCGTCGGCCCGCTTGGATTCATCGTCTATTGCGTTTCGCGTCCTGAGAAACGGCCGTATGTAGTCACGCCTGATTCGTTCTCGCGGATCAGTGGACGTGCGATCAAGGTCAGTGATGCAACCTGGACCAGCCCCGACGGAAGTGGTGCGCGCGGTTGGTTGTTGAAAGGGGCCGAGGGTGCGCCCGCCGTCGTGTTGCAACATCGCTACGGAGGTGATCGATCGTGGCTGTTCAATCTCGGCGTGAAGATCAACGAGGCGACAAACTTCACGATCCTCTGGCCCGACCTGCGCGGGCACGGTGAGCAGCCGGTCGTGAGGTCGACGTCACTCGGCGTGCGTGAAGCCGACGATCTTGCTGCGGCACTTACGTACCTGCGCGGTTTGAAATCTGAGAATCAGAAAACGCTGGTGGGCGAGAGTTTTGGGATCTATGGAGTTGAGCTCGGGGCTTACACGGCTTTGAAAGCAGCGCGGAACGAGAGCCAGATCAAGGCGCTTGTGCTGGACTCGGTTCCGAACTCGCCGGACGAGATGTTGAGCGCCGCTGTCGAAAACTGCGTGGGACTGGAGAACAGTCTGGTGCAGTCGTTTTCGCGGTTTGCAATGAAGGTTTATATGCTGGGAAGTTACGATGCGACGAGTGCGTGCGATTTCGCCCGTTCGATCCGTGATGCGCGCGTACTTCTGCTTTCTGGATCGGATGCCGGGCCTCTGCGCGACGCGACGGCGTCGTTGCAAAGCTGCTTTCCGGTTCCCGCAAATGTCGAAACGCGCACGGATCTTCCGCTCAGTGGCTTCAGTCTTCCATCGGCGACTGGCGAACAAGGCGAAGCTTACGACCGCGTCGTAATCGAATACTTCGCCCGCAATCTGCGTTAATCCGCGTCTGATTCCGCGTTATCCGTGGTTACGGCTTCCATCCCAAAATCGCCGTACGTCCGTTATCACCAATCACTTCAATCCCAGGTGTGTTCCTGAAATTCTCAACATACTCAGCCGGGATTAATACAACGATTTTGTCTCCAAGCGCGCGCGCCGCCGAATTCGACACTCGATCAAACGTCAACACGTCTTCATCATTCCCATAAACAACGCGGTCATGCGCATAAAACTGCGCGGAACGATCGTCACTGTTTCTCGCGAGCACCGGCGCCCCTCCATAACCACGAGCGTCAGCGAGTAAAAGCAGATCGCGCACTGACTCTCGACTCGCGATCGGCTTCGCAAAGAAAATCAGCGCCACAACCACGAGCACGACCGTTGAACTCGCTATCGCGATCGGAACCACAGGTTTTCGTTCTCGCAGCACATCAGCGACGAGCAACGCCGCGGCAGGCAGTGCAGGCAACACATAACCCGGCAGCTTCGATCCTGAAAACGAAAAGAACACGATCGGTAACACCAGCCACGCAAGCGCAAACACTCGCGCGATGCTCGCGTTATCATCCCCGCGCCACGTCCAACGCCGCGCTTTCACAAACGCGTAAACCAGATAAGGGGTCCACGGCAACGCCAGCATCAAGATGATTGCTGGAAAAAAGTAGACCGGCTGCGGATGCTGATACTTGTTCGACACATAACGCGCGAAATGATGCTGCAGAAAAAACTCGTCTA
>DASTQB010000247.1:0-26141 GCA_035761985.1 Pyrinomonadaceae bacterium | reverse complement strand
ATCCTGCCGAACTCCTTGTAGAGATGGCCCTCCCGTGGCCACCCCAGCGTTAGAGATCCAGCGCAGGAGTGGCCACCCCCACAACTTTGACAGCCGTGTCCCTTTCATCTACTATCCTGAAATTGAAAACCGTTTTCATTTCACTCTCATGTACTTGCGAGGAACCATGAACCGAAGTTATTTCCCCACAGCTGTCATTCTCCTGTTAGTCGTTTTCGCCGCAGCCGGCGAATCCAGAGCCGCATCACTGTCCGGGAAAGTTGTTGACACAAACTCCGCGGCCGTTGGCGGCGCCAGCGTTCTTCTGCGACGGCAGAACGTAACGTTCGAACTAACAACCACCACCGACGCGCAGGGGAAGTTTCAGTTCGAAAACATCAGCGACGCCGCTTATGTGCTTACAGTCAAAGGATCTGGTTTCTCAACTTACGAATCGAACATCGCAGTCACGCGAGATGAAGTCAAGGATCTAACTGTCGAGTTACAGCCTGCCGTGATCGCAGAGACGGTGATCGTCACGAGTAGTCATCTCACCATCGATTCCGATTCGGTCAAAAGAATTCCCGGCTCGATCGAACTCCTCGACGCACCAACCCTCGAAAACAGCCGCGTACAAACCTCTTCCGAAGCGTTACGCAAAATCTCCGGACTCAATCTCCGTGACGAAGAAGGCTTTGGACTCCGGCCAAACATCGGCATCCGCGGTCTGAACCCAACGCGCTCGACGAAAGTGTTGCTGCTCGAGGACGGCATACCGCTGACGTACGCGCCGTACGGCGATAACGCTTCCTACTACCATCCTCCGATCGATCGTTTTGAAACCATTGAAGTCCTGAAAGGTTCGGGACAGATCCTTTATGGACCACAAACAGTCGGCGGCGTCATCAACTATCTCACGAGAACTCCACCCGCAGATTGGGCCGGCTACATAACTCTCACCGCCGGCAGCAACAGCTACTTCAACGGTCACGCAAACTACGGCGGAACGGTGGGAAACACCGGACTGCTCTTCGAGTACACGCGCAAACAGGGCGAGGGTTCACGAGTAAACATTCGCAGCGGAGTCAACGACTTCAATTTCAAATCCATCACCAACTTTAACGCGAATCACGCGCTCACTGCCCGTTTCAACTACTACGGCGAAGATTCAAACAGTACTTATTCAGGCCTGCGAGAAAACGAGTTTCGGGCAGACCCGCGGCAGAACCCGTTTCGCAACGACTTTTTCTACGGCGATCGTTTTGGCGGCTCTGTGACACACGCGTTCATCATCAATCCCGACGTCGTGCTGACGACAAACCTGTACGGCTCTTATTTCAAACGACACTGGTGGCGCCAGTCGTCAAACTCTAACGAGCGGCCGAACGATGCCGCGGATCCCCAGTGTGGCGGCATGGCGAACCTGAATACCACGTGCGGTAACCAGGGGCGTTTGCGTCGTTACATTTTTGCGGGTGTTGAGCCGCGCTTGCGAGTCAACAAACAACTGTTTGGAATCCGCCACGAACTCGATCTCGGTTTCAGAGCACACGCCGAAGATCAGGAGCGACGCCAGGAGAACGGCGATCGTCCAACGTCTCGAACCGGCATCACGGTTGAAAACAACGAACGACGCAACCACGCATATTCCGGCTTTGTGCAGAATCGATTCATCTTCAGAGACTGGACCATCACGCCGGGTGTGCGGCTCGAACATGTTACATACGAGCGTACGAACCGTTTGCTCAACGTAACGGGGAAGACGAAAGTCACGCAGGCAGTGCCGGGCCTCGGCGTTGCATACAGTCCCGGTGAGAAGCTCAGCATCTTCGCGGGCGTGCATCGTGGTTTCGCGCCGCCGCGGACGGAAGACATCATCAACAACACGACGGGCGGTGCAGTTGATCTCGATCCGGAATTGAGTTGGAACTACGAAGTTGGCGTGCGAACGAGATTGAGTCCGGCTCTCCGGCTCGATGCGACGTTCTTCCGTATGGATTATGAGAACCAGATCGTACCGGCGAGTTTAGCAGGTGGCATCGGCTCGGCGTTCACCAATGGCGGACAAACACTGCACCAGGGTCTCGAGTTGGTTGCCGCAGTCGATACCGCTACGATTCTGCGACGTCGCTACAACATCTACGTGCGAAGCGCTTACACGTTTCTGCCCATTGCTGAATTTCAAGGCGTGAGGTTTAGCACGATCTCACCGGCTATCAGTGTGACCGGCAATCGCCTTCCCTATGCGCCCGAGCATCTCCTGACCACAAGTCTCGGCTATGCTCATACGAATGGATTGGATGCGTTTATCGAGTCGGTTTACGTTGGCTCTCAATTCGCCGACGACTTGAATAGCATCAATCCAATAAATCAAAGCGGCCAGACTGGACTGATTCCGAGCTACACAATCTGGAACGCGACTGTCAATTACAACGTTGAGAAGTGGCGCACCACTTTCTTCGTAACTACCAAGAACCTGTTTGACAGGCTCTACATCGCCGACAGAGCTCGCGGTATTTTGCCTGGACCACAGCGGGGCATACACGCAGGATTGAAGTTCAGGTTCTGAGGCTTGTACAACAGCCGCAAAACGCTGGTGGCCACGCAAAACCGTTAAGCTCGGAAAGATCGGTCTACGATCTTAGTTGGCGCTTTCCGAAACTGCTGTTGAGTTGTCAGTGCCGCAGCCATCGCTGAAGTCAACGGGACCTCCCGCCATGCCAAGAACAACAATGATTGATAATACTAACTCGAGCATGTTCTCTCCTTTCGTGCGACGCTGCTTGTTTCGTTTGTGAGCGTCGTTTTCTCTATCCATAATCGCGTGAAAACTGCTCGAATGAGGCCACCACGCAGAAGTTTTTTTGCATAGGTCTATAGGACCTATACGACCGATACCGACTGATCCTCTACACTCTCGCCATCATAACTTCACACAATCCTCTTAATAGTTAGCACTCCTTAAGCATCCCCCGTCACGGCATTTGCTTTTCACGTTCGTACGCTAACGAACGAATCGAAGTGGTCGACCGTGTCTACAAGATCAAACAACAGAACTGGTAAACGCGCGGAAGTTGGACCAAACATGTGCGCGCTGGCGGTGATGACCAAGGCGCCTGCAGCCGGCACAAGCAAGACGCGCCTTGTGCCTCCGCTCAAAGCACACGAGGCGGCGGCTCTGAGCGCACGTTTTCTGCGAGACACGTGCGACAACATCATCTCCAGCAGTTGGAACAACCCGGCAGCCGGCGTTGCAGTCTACACACCAGCAGACGCTGAAAGTTTTTATAACGCTTTGCTGCCGCGTTCATTCGGTCGCATCAGCCAGCGTGGCAGCTTGTTTGGCGACCGCCTGTTTCACGCAACGGAAGATCTGTTCTCGCTGGGTTACGACTCACTTTGTCTCATCGATTCCGATAGTCCGACTTTACCGCCTGAGTTTCTGCAAGCGGCAATAACTGCACTCGCTCGACCGGGTGATCGAGTGGTTTTAGGACCAGCCCAGGACGGCGGTTATTACCTCATCGGATTGAAGAAGCTCCATCGACGTATTTTTGAGGATGTGGATTGGAGCACGTCTCGCGTACTGGCCCAGAGTGTCGCACGTGCGAAGGAGATCGATCTGCCGGTTACCTTTTTGCCGTCGTGGTTTGATGTGGACGATGCAGCATCTCTGCGCCAACTCTGCTACGAGTTGTTCCTCAAAGGCCGAAGGGAGGAGATGCAGTCTCCTCCCGTTGCTTACCAGGCTCCTCACACCCGCGCCTATCTGAAGCGATTGATCGAATTCGATAACGGCCGGCGAATCTGGCAGAACGTTGGAACAGCCGGTGACCGCTACGAGGGAGGACGCCGAGAACATGCGTCTTAACTCTCGAAGCGTTCTGCTTCTGTTCCTCGGCTGTACATTGTTGTTGCTATATCGAGTTGGTGTTCAGGCCGATGATGCTGCCGACATTCGCTGGTTTCTAAAAGTTGCGCTGGTCCAATCTGCAATCTATTTGGCCGCCGCATGGCTCGTGATTCGCGCGCATCCTTCGCGGTCCACACTCCTGATCGTAATTGCATTCGCTGTTCTGTTCCGGCTGAGCATAGTGTTTTCGCCGCCGTACCTTTCGGACGACATCTACCGGTACATCTGGGACGGACGCGTGCAGGCAGCGGGCGTGAATCCTTACCGGTATGTTCCTGCGGCGCCTGAGTTGGCCCACCTCCGAGATGCGCAGATCTATCCTCAGATAAACCGGCGTGATCATGCGCCGACGATTTATCCGCCGCTTGCTGAGTTTCTCTTTTTTCTGACCACGAGGATTAGTGAGTCAGTGACGTGGATGAAACTGACGATGCTCGGTTTTGAAGTCGTCGCCGTCTGGGCCATGGTTCAGTTGCTGGCTTCACTGGGACTCGCGCGTGAACGTGTTTTGATTTATGCATGGCACCCGCTCATCGTTTGGGAGTTCGCGGGCAGCGGGCATGTCGATGCAATTGTTATCGCGTTTATCGCCCTTGCTCTTCTCGCATGGCAACGGAAAGCGGATGTTGCAACGGGCGCTGCCCTCGCCGGCGCCGCGCTCATCAAGCTCTTTCCGCTCGTGCTGTTACCAGCGCTACTCAGGCGAGGGCGCTGGAGAGTGCCCCTCGTCTTTGCGCTCACGTTCGTCCTCGCTTACTTGCCGTATCTGACAGTTGGACCAAGGGCCGTGCTTGGTTACTTGCCGGGATACGCGATGGAGCAGGGGCTCGCAACTGGTGAACAGTTTTATCTGTTGAGTCTGGCGCGGAGGCTGTTTGGATCAAACCTACCGCCGGTTGCCTTTGTGAGTTTTGCGGCAGTCGTTATGACCGTGATTGCCTGCTGGGCAATGCTGCGAAAGAAGATCTCGAGCGAAGACAGCCTGCAAGCCGCAATGGTGCTGGCCACGGCCACCACGGTGCTATTCGCGCCGCATTACTCATGGTATTTCGCCTGGCTGGTTCCTTTTCTATGCTTCACGCCACGGCTGTCGGTGTTCTATCTCACGACTGCCGGGTTCCTCCTCTATCTCACGTGGCTCGGCGACTCCCCCGACGAGATGTTCTTCATAAACTCGATCATCTACTTGCCGTTCCTGTTGATTGCGACGATCGAGTTCTTCTACCGGCGTCATGGATTCAACCTGCCGTCGCTCAGGCAACTTATGGCAATTGAAACAAGCGGCATTGCACGGGGGCAAAAATGAGAGCACTAGTCACAGGCGGAGCCGGCTTAATCGGTTCGCACATCGCAGACCTGCTGATTCGAGAGGGTTGGACCGTGCGCATACTCGACAACCTCGAACCGCAAACACATCGCAACGGCAAACCTGCATGGCTTCCTGAAGCAGCGCAGTTCGTCAAAGCCGACATTCGCGATCGATCCGCGGTAGCGGCAGCGTTGAGCGGCATCGACATCGTTTTTCATGAAGCAGCTTACGGCGGCTACATGCCGGAGATTGGAAAGTTTGTTGAGGTCAACAGCTTCGGCACCGCGCAGATGCTCGAGATCATTCGCGACGAGAAGCTGCCGATTCGAAAAGTGATTGTGGCGTCGTCGCAGGCGGTTTATCCCGAAGGTGCCGCAAAGTGCGCAGAACACGGAGTCGTGTGTCCACCTGTTCGTCCGGTAGACCAGCTCCGCAGAGGCGACTTCGCCGTGCATTGTCCGAGGTGCGGATCGGAGACGACCTCAGTGCCCACAGTCGAAGAATGCCCGATCACAGGTGAAAGCGTGTATGCAATCACGAAAGTCGATCAGGAGCGACTAGTTTTGACGTGGGGCAAACAAACAGGCATTCCGGCAGTTGCGTTGCGGTATTCGTGTACGTATGGACCACGGCAGTCGATCTTCAATCCGTACACCGGCGTGATCGCGATCTTCTGCACTCGCCTGTTGAGTAATCAGCCTCCGATCGTTTACGAAGATGGAAAACAGACTCGCGACCTGTGTTTCGTAGAAGACATCGCGCAGGCAAATTTACTCGTCGCACTCAGCGACAAACTCGACGGCCAGGCTGTAAACGTCGGCAGCGGCAAAGCAACTGCGATTCGTGATCTCGCAACTTTGATCGCGGGCGCACTCAACATTCGGATCGAGCCCGTCCTGCCCGGCACTTTCCGCCCCGGCGAGATTCGGCACCTGATTTCGGATACGACGCGCATACAGTCACTCGGTTTTGCGCCTGCTGTCGGTCTCGAAACCGGCATAGAGCGTTATCTGAACTGGATTCGCGGTCAGGGCGACGTGGAGGACTATTTTTCCGCGGCTGAAACGATGCTTCGGTCAAAGGGAATGGTACAAAAACCGGTAACACGGATGACGCAGATTTAAGATGAAGATCTGTTCGATAATTCCAGCGCTGAATGAGCAAGAAACCATCGCGGACGTGGTTCGTGAGATCCCGCGCGAGATTTGCGATGAGGTAATCGTTGTCGACAACGGCAGCACTGATGCGACTGCCGACCGCGCTACTGCCGCCGGCGCGCGTGTGGTGCATGAGCCGCGCCGCGGTTATGGACGCGCGTGCGCCACAGGCGTCAGCGCCGTGCCGCCCGGTTGCGAGATCGTGGTTTTTCTTGACGGTGACGGCAGCGACTGCCCGGAGTTGATGAGTCTCTTGATTGATCCGATCATCCACGGCGAGTACGACTTCGTAATCGGATCCCGAACGCGCGGACGGCGCGAGGCAGGCAGCATGAACTTTCAGCAACTGATCGCCGGACGCATGGCCGGGGTCATGCTGCAACTACTCTATGGTGTTTACTACACCGACATGTGCCCGTTTCGCGCGATTCGTCGCGACGCGCTGGACCAGCTCGGCATGAGCGAGATGACCTACGGCTGGAACCTCGAAATGCAAATGCGTGCCGCGCGTGCAAACCTCCGCATACTCGAAATTCCAGTCGATCATCGACGGCGTGCCGGCGGAACTTCGAAGGTTTCCGGAAGTGTGCGCGGAACGTTTCTCGCCGCAGGACGCATTGCAATGACGCTCGCACGCGTGGCGATGGAGAGGCCGGTTACCGGTTCGGCGCGAGTGTCAGACGAAGAAAAGCCTCTTCGAGAGTTTCCTGTGTCGGGCTCAACTCGTAAACCTTGATTCCATTGCGCACCAGTAAAGCGTTCACGTTACTGATGTGCTCAGCCTGAGCATCCACGTGAAGATACGACGCGCCATTCCGGCTAACGGTGATCGCCGGATCAGTGGCGAGCAGATCAAAAGCCTGTGCCGTCTGATCGACTTTCAGCTTGAACTTCGTCGTCGGAGCCACGAGCGCTGCGGGTTCACCTTCGTAGAGCAAACGTCCCTCGTTGATGATTCCCACCCGATTACAAAGCTGTTCCACTTCGGCGAGCAGATGGCTCGACAGCATTATCGTCAGCCTCAGATCATCTCGAAGGCGTCGGATCAATTGTCGTGTTTGTTGTATGCCCTGCGGATCGAGACCGTTGGTTGGTTCGTCGAGAATGATGAGTTGCGGCGTGGGCAGGAGTGCCTGGGCGATTCCCAAACGCTGCCGCATACCATACGAAAACACCTTGACCGGCTCATTCGCTCGGTCTTTCAGGCCCACGATGTCCAGCGCTTCGTCGACACTCTTCGACTGCACGCCACCCGACAACGACGCAAGCAGTCGCAGATTCCGACGCGCAGAGAAGTTTTCGTAAAAAGCCGGCGTTTCGATGATGGCGCCGATCCGCGAACGTGCTCGGAGGTAATCCCAGTTCAAGCCGTGAACGGGGAACTCGATCTTCCCGGCAGTCGGTCTGATCAAACCGAGAAGCATTCTGAGTGTCGTCGACTTCCCTGCTCCATTCGGACCGAGAAATCCGTAAATATCGCCGCGCTCAACGTGCAGACTGAGGTTGTTGACCGCCGTGCGGCCACGAAAACGTTTCGTCAAACCCTTTGTCTGTAGAACTACTTCACCCATTTATTAATTAATCGGAATCATGTAAATCATGTTCAATCCCGTAATCCTGTCTAAAAACCGACTTCGACAACGAGTGGCCAGTGGTCCATACGTCCAACCGCGGCATTGCGCAAGACTTCCGCGCGCTTCGCACGTTGAACTCGCGTTGGACCAAAGATGTAATCAATGCGCCGGTCGTTGATCGCCGTATCGCCGGCTTCGCGTCCGAGATCGCGGAAGCTGCGGAGGATATGGCTGTACGATTCGCTGTCGTGCTTCACGTTGTCGGTGTAGAGATTCGTTTCGTTCACCGCGCTGAGTTCGAAGTTGAAGTCTCCGGCGATGAACACCTCTGACGCCTGCGTGTGCGACTGCGCCCAGTCCATCAGACCTTCTGTATAACGCCGCCGCCGCGCTGCATTAAACGCATCGGCGTGTGCACTCACGACGACGACCTGCGGTCCATCAGCATGGGGTTTGAATGAAGCACCCATCGCGTACAGCGAGCCAATGCGCACCGCGGCAAACAGCGCTTCACTATCTTTAACCAGAACGGCTTCGTAGCGATCGCTCTGTCCCTGTTGTGCTACGTCACCACGATAGCGGTTCTGTAACAGTCGCAGCAGAACGTTCAGTTGTTCCCTTCCCGTCAGCTCCTGCAAAGCAACTGCGTCGGGATCTGACTTCAGGATCACTTCGGCCACAGCCGGAAGATCTTTCGTGTGCGCGCGTGTATCGTCCTCGAGTTCCGCGTAACCGATGTTCCACGTCATCAGACGCAGCGCGCGTTGCGTTTGCTTTGCGTCGTTTGCGTCTTCAGACTTCGCGGGTTGTGCGAAGTGATAGGCACCGGCCACCATCAAGCAGAACAGGAGTGCGAGGACTACTTTCACCACCATCTCAGGAAAGAATGTCCTTTCGCTCGAAGATCACAACCGTCGCCAGCAACAGCCCAACGATATAAGCGCCGCACACACACGCGTAATGCCAGAAACTCCGCCACGGAATCTCCGGCTTAAACACGTCGCGCCAGAAATCCATATCGGTAGTAAAGAAGTAGGGTCTTAGATGCTCGAAGAACTCCACGCGTCCGACGATGTAGAGCGTGAGATACGCTGCGATGGTTACCACGATCGCCTGCACCGGCGAATCGAAAATCACAGAACAGAGCAGCGCGAGCGCCGCTATGACGAGGAGCGCCCACGTACCCGATGCCGCGGCGTAGGCGAAGCGCATCAACGCTTCGTCACGCATGATTTTTCCGGGTGCGTCTACCAAATTCAGTGGACCCGGATAGAGTTCGAGATTACCCCAGCCGACGAACACCAGTCCGACCACCAGGTTCAATGCGATGAAGAAAGTCAGCAGGAGTCCGGCGTGGAGTGCCGTCACCATAAATTTCGACATCACGAGCGACGCACGGGAGATCGGGCGAGTGCAGATCGTGCGTAGCGTGCCCGCGCGGGCTTCGCCTGCGATCTGCACGCCCGCGCTCATCGCGACGAAAATCGGAAGCAGTAAGGTGAACGAAAATAAAAGTGAGTAAAGGGCAAATGTGAGCCCGTTAAAGTATTGCTTCGACTCGTAGGTATAGCGGAACTGTTCGACAGCTTCGCCACCGGCTTTACGGGCGGCGTAGGTGTAGAAACCCCACAGCATCAAAACCACAAACCCGATCAACACCACGAACGACAGGTAGAAGTTTTTTGACCGGAACAGCTTTTCGAGTTCCAGCTTAAGCAGTGTCAGCATGCAAATCGCTTCTCTTCGACGAACTCTACTGGCCAGCGTACAAACAGGTAAACCCGGCGGCAACCGTGCTATCCACAGAATACGCCTGTGAGACTTAGATAGATCCCTCAATAAACGAGTTGCAAGGTTATGGAATCAGCATTCGGGGAGACTCTGAGGAATTCGTTTATATGTAAATCGACGTCATCGGTGTACAGGTATTTGACTTCTCGAGTTTTGTCATCGTAGGCGATGACGTACTCGACGTCGTTGAATTTCTTTTTAATGAACGGACACTAGGGCCGCGGATTTACGCGAAAAACACGGATCAGAAGAAGAAGAAATTCTGATCCGTGTTTATTTGCGTGTATCCGCGGCAAATTGCTGTCGTAAATTTCCTCCAGTTGTCGCTCGCCGGAACATGCTGGCAACCCAATTGGTCCAAAATACCTTCTGAAAGCTGTACTTCCATCTCTCCCACATCTGGCCCACAACGTGCTTACTTCAGTTTCCGGAACGTTGTGGCAGTACCGTTTGTGTAATAGACAAAAAGTGCTCCCCGATGGACCGCTGTAGACTTACGTCTGCCTCAGTCAGACTAAAACGTTAGGAGGAATAGTATGTTCAAGACCAGCCTGATCTTTACGATCATCCTCGCATGTGCGTCGGTCGCCGCCGCCCAGAGCGATTACAAGAAGTTCGAATTCTTCGGTGGGTATTCACACAACCGAATCGACACCGGGGTCGGCGACGACGATCCCGACTTCGGCGACATCATCAATGAGCGCGAGGGCTTTAACGGATTCAATACTTCAATCACCGGAAACATCACGCGTTATGTCGGATTGAAGTTCGATTTTTCCGGTCACTTCAAGAACCGCTCAATCCCCCTGGGCACAGTCAATAACGGCATCGACATCGATTCGCGTGTTTATAACTTTCTCGGAGGTGTTCAGATCAAAGACAACTCTTCCGAGAAAACGTTCAAGCCGTTCGTTCATGGTCTATTCGGTGCCGCGCATGCTCGCGATCGCGTAAACGTTACGGAGCAGGGTTGTATTGCCATTTTTCCAAGCCCGTGTCCGTCAGATTTTACGAGTAAAGAAACGGGATGGGCGGCCGCATTCGGCGGCGGCCTCGACATTCGCGCGAGCGATCGAATCGATATCCGCGTGATTCAGGTCGACTACAATCCCACCGGATTGTTCGACCGCACACAACACAACTTCCGGATCGGAGTCGGAATCGTATTTCACTGATCCAAGGGCGCAGTTGTAGGGGCGGCCCTCCGTGGCCGCCCCAGCGCTGAACTCTGTTCCACATTGTGTTTCCACGCTGGGGCGGCCACGGAGAGCCGCCCCTACAGTTTGGCTTTCAGAATTCTGGACATCACAGATAAGACTCCGAGATGGTACGCATTGTGATCCGCAGTCAGCAGCGCCTCGCGCAGGATCGTCTGCCCGTCGCCATGCGCTATCTTTGCGTGCAAGTCTGTTGACGGATCCTCAACAAGCGCTTCCATCTCTTGCAGGTCCTTTCGAAACTCATCAACCGTTTGCCGCCACAATGCCGGCGACCCAGGCTCGTTTGGCGTGGGCCAATAGCCTTTCGGAAACTCAGGCGACACGTGATCGGCATCGCGACTAAACTCGAGTATGTCCCACTGCGCGATCCGCATGTGCTCAAGAACCTGCCACGGCGTGTATGGCAAACCGTCGATCTGTCGATTGCAGAGATCCGCCGGAAAGCTTTGCACAAGCTCGTCGAACGACAAGTGAGCGCCGCCGCCGCGCAGCAGGTAGAGCACGTGTTTTCGCAATGAAGCGTCGCTATGATTTTGTGACATGATCAAACTGCCTCCCTCTGTTGTACCGATTACACAGATTACCAGATGACCGATATAATCAGCGTCATATGACACTGAAAGACCCGCTGGCAACCTCGGGATTACCGACATTCAATCGCAAAGACGTCCCGAGAGAGGGTCAACCAACCGAGGGGAAGTTTTTAATACTCGTCGTCGACGATTCCGCCGATAACCTCGCCGTGATCAGTCTCGATCTTCAGTCACAGGGATACCGCGTTGTGACAGCGAGCAACGGCGAAGACGCCATCGCCGTCGCCACGCAAACAATGCCCAATCTCATCTTGATGGACATAAATTTGCCGGCGCTGGACGGGCTCGGCGCCACACGCCGTATCCGCGAATACGACGCATTGCGCGAGGTACCGGTGATCGCGATCACGGCTTTTGGCACCGAGGGTTTTCAGCGCGCAGCTTACGACGCAGGCGTGTCAGGTTACCTGACGAAACCCCTCGACTTCGATCGGATGCACCAGTTGATAGCACGGCTTCTCTCGCCGGGAGGCTCGGGAAGTTTAACTCAAGCCTGAGCCACGGATTTGCGCCGGCGGAAGCGGTTTCTTGTTACTCCTGTAATGCCGCACACATAAAGGTGAAACTTCTAACACGAGTGGCTGCTACTGCTAGCTTCACAAGCAGAGGAGGCCACATGAAACTTGCGATTCTTATTCTCGGATTAGTCTTTGTTGTTAACGTTTATAGTCAGACTACACCCACCACGCCTCCACCAGACACGGTCACGTCCAGCGCCGGCAATATCAGAGTCGAGCGACTCGCAACACTCGAACTGCCATGGGGAATGGCACTGTTGCCTGATGGTCGAGTGCTGATCACTGAGAAACCAGGCCGGCTGCGGATATGGGCCAACGGCAAGTTGTCAGAACCGGTTCAGGGAGTGCCGAAAGTGGTCTATCGCGGTACGCCATCGGATCAGGGTGGACTTCTCGACGTCGAGATCGATCCTGAGTTCGCACGCAATAACTTCGTTTACCTCTCCTATGTCGAAGCTGCGGAATCGCAACCGGCAGACGCCACTGCTGCGGACGATCCGAGGTTCGGCGGATACATCGATCTGAAGGACACGATCGTGAGAGGCGGCGTTGTCGCGCGTGGCAGGCTCGATGGTAACCAGTTACGCGACGTGCAAGTGATCTGGCGTCAGGAGCCGAAGACTGCCGGTCGTGGTCACTTCGGAAATCGCATCGTGTTCGCACCTGATGGGAAGCTGTTCATCACGTCGGGCGAAAGGATGCGTTTCGATCCGGCGCAGGATCTCAACTCAAACCTCGGCAAGGTCGTTCGCATAAACAAGGACGGAACGGTTCCGACTGATAACCCGTTCGCCGGCAAAGCAGACGCGCGCGCCGACATCTGGAGTTACGGCCATCGCAACATGCTCTCAGCCGCGATCGATCCTGCTTCCGGACAACTCTGGGTCGTAGAAATGGGACCACTCGGCGGTGACGAGCTCAACCTGATCGAGGCGGGAAAAAACTATGGCTGGCCCGTCGTCAGCAACGGCGACAACTACGACGGCTCGCATATTCCGGATCATCCGACGAAGAAAGAGTTTCAGAACCCTGTGCGTTCGTGGAGTCCGGTGATCTCGCCTTCGGGCGCGATGTTCTACACGGGAACGTTGTTTCCCAATTGGAAGGGCAACCTGCTCGCAGGCGGCCTCTCGTCGATGGCGATCGTCAGGCTTAGTTTGAACGGGCAGCAGGTCGGCGTCGAAGAACGCATCGACATGAAGCGGCGCATACGCGATCTGATCCAGGCGGCTGATGGAGCGATCCTCGTAATAGTCGATGATAAGAGTGGTGACCTGTTACGTTTGAGTCCGGCTTCGCGTTCGGTCAGCACGAATCAATGAGCCGCGGATTGTCGTTGCTTGATTTTGCGGATCATCGCGATGGCCCATAGCAGGCCGATGGCGAGGAACGGCATTAAATAGACCAGAAGGTCCCAGCGACCGTAGCCGGGTGGTGTGACTTCCACGTTTGCGACGGTTTCGGCGTTTCCTTTTGCGCTCTCCAGCCGTACACGCACCTGCCAGAGTTCTTCAGTATCAAACTGCACTTCTGCGCGGTATTGGACCTGTCCCTGCACCTGTTCGCGTTCGGCGTTGTAGAACGCTTCGGGTAAACGGCCGGTGACTGGTTGTACTCCGATCTGGATGCGGAGATCTGAAGGAGGATTTACGGGTTCAGTGAGGATTACGAAAAAGAGACCGGTGCCGACGTCGGGATCGGTCCAGACGGAGATTATGTAGGGATCGACTTTTTTATCTACAAAGAGTGGATAGGGCGGGCCTTCGTGGGCGACGGCGATGTGCGCGAAAAGGAGGATGATTAGTAAGGCCGATCGTATGTTGGACATGATTACACGATGGGCAGGATTAGCATGATGAAGCCGCGCATTTCCATCGGTTGCGATAGCAACCAGAAGGCTGCGGCTGCAACGATCAGCGAGAGGGCGGCCCAGGGAATGAAGACGCGTGTTGGGTGGGCCGGTTCATCCGTTGCGGCGATGGAGTAACTTACTAATAAAGATCCGATTAGCCCAAGCGTGATGAAGCCAAACTCGAAGAGTTGCACAAGGTTCGGTGACAGTCCAACGAGAGTCCATTGAGGCTCGCCAAGTGCAAGCGCCGCCTGAGTGACGGGAATGAACGTGTAGAGACCAGTCAGGAAGTGAAAGCTGAAGTGGGCCAGCCAGATGCCGAATCCCACCGGCGCGAGTGAATACGAGTAACGCACAGCCACCGATATGAGAGGCATCCTGTTCGTGCTCCACGATCGTGACAGCCACGCAGCAATGCCGATCAGGAGTACTGGTTCTACTACAAGCAACAATCCGAAGATCAAAGCGAGTACCGAGAACTCTGAGGTCAGTCCAAGTGAGTTTGCCAGCCACGTTTGCAACGCGTAAACGGGAGTAACCATGCCGAACGCGTTCAGCAATGCTCCGAACGTAAACACGATCGCGAGCGCGGCGAGATCCTTGCGCTTCGATAAGAAACCTAAACCCGAACGTATCGGATCGCTGACGAGCTCTGCGGCTGGCAGACGGCTGATGATGCCGACGTTGTCGTGCGGACACGCTTGCACGCAGTCGAGACAAAACGTGCAATCGAGGTTACCGGCCTTGCGTGGTTGAAATAACGCGAGCTCGCAGCCGCGCTGGATGACAGTCAGTGGCGCAGCAGGCTCGCGCACGCCGCGGATGCAGTCCTTTGTCGCGCAGCGTGTACACACGTCTGTGTCGCGGACTGCGACTTCGAGTGGTGAAGCAGTTGACGCGATGAAATTGAATTGGCCGATAGGACAGACGAACTTACAGAAAGCTGCGTGTTTGAAAAGCGCGTCGACGAGGAGCGCGCCGGCGAAGTAAGCGACGATCAGCCATGCGGTCCACCATGGAGATGCCCACAGATCAAACCACTCATACACGAAGAGCATGCCAATGAACAGGCTCAACGACAGCCACTTGTTGCGCAGGCGGCGTGGCCAGTTTCGCACCGGACGAAAAAACTTGCGCGCCAGATTTCGCACGAGCATGAACGGGCATGCGAGGCAGAAGAAGTTTCCGGCGATCAGGAGAACGAAAACGAGTGCGCCGCGGAAGTGTACCCAGGTCAGTGTTGTGGCAAGGTTTTTAGGAGCGAGTGACGGGCCGAACAGCCCGTGAAGAATCATCGCGAGGCTGATGATGAACAGCGGGATCTGAAGCAACGTCCGCGCGTGCCGCCAGCGCAGCAGTCCGCCGAGTAATGGAACACGCAGAAGATCCATTTACAACCCATCGAATGTGGCGCCTGAATCCAAAATCAACGAACGCCCTTGATTTCAAACTGTCGATCAAACCCACGCCCGTCAGCCAGAGTCACACGCGCGGAGACATGCCAATCTCCAGCCATCGAAAGCTCCATGTCTGATCGGTAACGCCCCGGCTCCGTCTCTTTCGCATCAGCAAACACCGGTGCCATGCCTGCATGCGACATGTTTCCTTCCAGCTTGATGCGGGCTCCGGTCACTGCTGTTCCCGAAGTATCCGTCAGCCTGAGCGTGATTGTCACCTGTCCGGTGCGAGGTGGTTGCGGAGAAACTTCATGCTCGAGTGTGAGGTCTGGTGCCGTCTCGTTCGGCTGCCTGCAACCTTGCACGATCGCAAGACAAACACAAAGAGCCGCCAGTGCAATGCGTTTTGAAAACACAGATCAGGCAGCCATTGCGTGTACAGCTTCACGCCGCGCAGAACAAGTACACACGGCGCTCTCTTCTCCCTTCGGCGGAAACATGTGGTAGTACATGCCGACGATCATCGGAATGAACACGATCGCGTTGTAGAAGAGATGTATTTCTACGCGTGACTGCGGCCACACGGCTTGCAGAAAACTGACAGGCACCGGCGAGCCAAACCAGAAGTTCCCAGTTATGGCCTGCCACTGCAACACGGCGTGCTCGATGTGGTGCCAGAACTGGATCACGAGCGCGATGGTCCACCATTTACGCGACGTTCCGGTAAAGCCTTTTCTGAGTATCCATAGACCGACCAGCATCACGATCGCATAACCATAGTGCATGAGTTCGGAGCTTACGAGCCACGGGAAGAATAATCCGAGGAAACCGCCGGCGGCCGGCCGCGCCCAGCCCAGCACATAAACTTGAAACGCCTGCGCCAGGTGTTCAGCCCAGTGGGCCAGAACGATGAACATAAACAGGTTGAGTGAGCGTCGATGCCAAACGCCATTCAGCTTATCGTAGAAGCTAAACTCGGCAACGTCTCCGAGCCTGGATGCTGTTGCTGCCATCTCAATCTTCCTTAAGTTTTGACTCTGAGGTAACGAGGCAGCAAGTCTAGCGCAAACTCTGTCCACCGACAACAATTAGCAATATGTTTCCGTGCTCCGGAGGAGTGCCATGTTTCCGGAATACACATCTCGCTCCTACGGAGCGATAACGTGCGTGATAATTGAAGCTATAAACATGTTGCTCCTCCGGAGCAAATGCCGTGCTCCGGAGGAGCACAATGTTTATAGTTCAGGATATAGAAAATAGCGCGCTCCGGAGGAGCGCGATGTTTATGGTTCAGTGTATCTAAACATGTTGCTCCTCCGGAGCAAAGCCAGCCACACCCACACCAACACGTGGCTGCACCTCGGCAAAAACCTTGCCTTAGTTAGACTTCTACGCTAGATTTTCAACTGCTGGCCACACACTCTCCCTATGATTTACAACCGGCTACGAAACTAGTACTCCTCATGACAGAGCTCAGATGTACGCACTGCGGGGCCTTCAACATCGGCAACGGCCAGAACTGCAAAGTCTGTAACTTCGAACTAAACCCGGCTACACAACTCCCGCCCGGGTCGCTTGTCTTTGCCGGACCGCACACCAAAACGAGCTCGTACGGTTCAAATTATACAACCGTCGATTCCATCAGCCCGCTTAAGGGCGTCAGCGACATACTTGGACCAACCATCAAATTGTTCATCGAAAACTTCTGGTTGATAACCAAGCTCGTCGTCGTCATCGTCACTCCATTTGAAATCTTCCGGCTGCTGAACTTCCGCGAAATCTCGCTCGATGGGCAACTGGAGATCGGAACGTTCTTTCTCGACCTTTTTTGCCAGGTCCTCATAGCCCCGGCGCTGATCTACTCGCTGATGCAGGTGATGCAAACCGGCACCGCGCCAAGTGTCAACGAAGCTTATCGCTGGGGCACCGGCAAGATCGGTAAACTCACACTCTGCGCCATCGTTTCAGGGCTGGTGCAGTTCCTGGGCTACATCTTATGTATCGTTCCCGGGATCATCGCTTCCGTCGTGCTCATGCTGGTTTACCCGTTGGCAGTTCTCGAGAAGAGCTCGGTTTCGGAGGTTATACTCGACAGCAAAGACCTGACGAAAGGGCATCGCTGGAACATCTTCGGCGCAGCACTCGTCATCTGGATGATGGTGGGATTTTTCAGTCTGCCGGCACAGGCGTTTGCGGAGAGTCTCATGTGGTCTGAAAACGCGTTCTGGCCGCTCGTGCTGATAACCTCCATACTTTCGGACATAGTGATGCAATCGACAACCATTCTTTCCCTCGTCACTTACCTCAGCATTCGAGCACTTTCGAGTCAGCCAACTCAGTAATAGAATAGGTCGCGATGTACTCCGCCCAGATCACCCGCGCAAACCCAACTTGCATCATTCTTGTGATCGACCAGTCAGGCTCGATGGCCGATCCCTTCAGCGGCGACTCTTCGCGCAAAAAGGCCGACTTCGTCGCGGAAGTCGTGAACCACACGCTCCACGACCTCGTGATTCGCTGTACGAAAACCGAGGAAGTCAGAAACTATTACCACGTCTCAGTGATTGGTTATGGACGTGTGGTTGGCACCTGTTTTTCCGGTCCACTGCGTGCACGAAACCTCGTGCCCATCTCGGAAGTCGCCGATTATCCGTTGCAGGTGAAGAGCAGCTACAAGAGAGTTTCAGACGGCGCGGGCGGATGGGTGGAGATTCCCGTGCGTTATCCGGTGTGGATTCATCCCACCGCTGACGGGAAGACGCCGATGTGCGAGGCACTCGGGAAGGCAAAAGAGATCGTGGAACAGTGGCTGTTGGCCCATCCACGCGGGTTTCCGCCGACTGTCCTGCACCTCACTGACGGTGAGTCGAGTGACGGTGATCCATACGACATCGGACAACAACTCATGTCGCTCGGAACAGATGACGGCGCGGTCCTGTTATTCAACTGCCACATCTCGGCGCGCCGGTCTCTGAAGGTCGAATATCCGACGGGCGAGAATTCCCTGCCCGATGGATTCGCGCGATCGCTGTTTCAGATTTCCAGTCGTTTGCCTGCCAACTTCCTCGCCGCCGCTGCCCAGCTCGGAGTCAACGCTGTCGAGGGTTCCAGAGGATTTGTCTTCAACGGAGATCCATCGTCCATCGTTCAGTTTTACGAGATCGGAACGAGCCTTACCGGCATGACGCCGTATCGCTGGATGGACGACGAGAGTACTCGATCGGAGCTTACTTGAGTTCTGCCAAACAGAGCGCGATCTGGGATCTACACGTGCGGCAGTTTCTGCTGCCGAAGTTGGACCATGATGCGTCGGAGTGTGAAGACGCTGTTGCTGCAAACGTGGAGAGTTGCAGGTTTGCCGTGGCCGACGGAGCTACGGAAGCGTTCGACGCGCGCAACTGGGCCGGCCGGCTCGCGACACGCTGGGTGGAAAGTGAATCCGCGTTGACGGTTGAAGACTTTCGCGAGTGGGTTACACACGAAGGCCGGGAACTTCACAACTCCTGGAATGGTCTAAGCCTCTCGTGGTACTCCGAAGAGAAAGCGCGAACCGGATCGTTTGCCGCTTTTGTCGGCGTCGAACTGGATCTAAAAGACGACACGCCTTCATGGAAGGCAATCGCGCTTGGTGATTCCTGTTTACTGCACTGCCGGAAAGAGGCGCTCGTGAAGAGTTTTCCACTCTCGCGGTCAGACAGTTTCAGCACGGCGCCAGTGCTCGTCGCATCCGAGGCGTCGATGCATGAAAATGCTATGAAGTCGGTGGTCATCGAGTCAGGTGGTTGTGAGAATGGCGACACGTTATTCCTGCTGTCAGACGGCGCAGCTTCATGGTTTCTCGAACGCATCGAGAAGAACGACTTCGCCGCCAACGATTTTCTGCAAACGCAGGACGACGAGCAGCTCAAGCAGTTTTTTGACGATGAACGATTGAAAGGCAGGATGAGGAACGACGACATCGCCGTCCTTCGAGTCGAGATTCAGCAGCGGAGAATGAGTTAGTGGCAGTTTCTCCTACGCAACCCGGAACGCTCCCGCGATACTGGCCTTCCGCCCGGTATTTCACTGAAGCGATTCAGTGCCCGTCCGTCTGCTTTGCGCATCCGCTTTTGCGAAGCACACTTCCCGCGGTCGATCGTTTGGGAATGCCGCTCGTCACCTCAGGACAGTTTGCCTACGTCTACAAGCTCAACTCGATGAACGGCAACGGCAACTTCGCCGTGCGCTGTTTTCGAGGTTATCTCGGCGATCGCGATCAGCGATACAGGGCCATTCAGGAACATCTTCGCACCTCGCCCGTGTCTTACGTTTCTGAGTTCACGTACGCGTCGGAAGGCATTCTTGTCGGCGGACACAGGTTCCCGATCCTGTTCATGAAGTGGATCGATGGTCCAACACTCGATATCTACATCGGCGAGATGCTTAACCGGCCTGACGTGCTGTTGCACCTTTCAGAAGAGTGGCTGCGCGTGTTGAGCGCGTTGCGTGCATCCGGAATTGCGCACGGCGATCTGCAACACGGAAACATCATCGTCGAACACGGGCAACTGCGTCTGGTAGATCACGATGGGATCTTCGTGCCGCGGATGGTTGGATGGACCGCGAGTGAAGTTGGACATCAACACTACCAGCACCCGCGCAGAGAAGCGCAACACTTCGATGAGAAGCTGGATAACTTCTCTTCTCTCGTGATCTATTTGTCTCTCTTGTCGATCGCAGAGCGGCCGGAGCTGTGGCAGGAGCATCATGACGAGAACCTTATCTTCACGAAAGCTGATTTCAACGATCCCGCGTCGTCAGTTCTCTTCAAGAAAATTCGAGAGATTGGACCAGAGCACTCGCGGCTTGCCGACGCGCTTGCCGAGGCCGCAACAGGTGAGCCAAGCGAAGCACCATCCATACTGGATCTGGTAAAGACAAAAACTGCGTTGCCTACGTGGATGACTGCGCCCGTCGATCTCGAGGCAGCGACGAAAACGAGAGAGGTTGTAAGAACTGAAGCGCCTCAGAGAACAGCGCGTTGGATGCCATGGCAGGCTAAGGATCGCGAGCCTTCGTTTCCTATAACGCCGACTTCACAGTTTCAGAGTGTTTTTAGCGGTGGCGCCGCCGTACCACAACAACCGGCAGTTAGAAATCCATTCGCGGTTGCGGAGAACACGCTTCAGTTCTCGAAAGAGTTTTTGAAAAAGTACTTCCTGCTCTGGTACTGGGCCGCTTACATAGTGCTGGACTTTATCGGCTTTGACCTGTTGCTCAGCATATTTTCCGCTTTCGTATTTCTGATGGTTGTGTGCTTTGGATTTGGTCTGGTACGAGCGATCGACGAAGCTCTCAAAGCGAGCACCCGCAGTTCCCCGATGCAAATTCGCCAACCAGCCGTGGCCACTGCTCCGCCTCCAGTGCCGCCGCCGAGTATTCCGGTTTCGTGGAACCAGCAAATCCCCATGCCGCCACCGCCGGCCGATTCGCTGATCACCACTGTTTCCGATCCGTTCGTTGGAAACCGGGTCCTCGGTATCTTCCATCTCGAGACCTGCGACTGGGTCGACCGCATCTCAGCCAAGAACCGTGTCGGTTTCTCCACCGCCTCCGAAGCCGCCTCTCACGGCTTCAAACCCTGCCGCATCTGCTACCCCGCATAAGTTTGTTAGCCGCGGAATTGCACGGATAAAACGCAGATTGATAGAGCAATTCTGTGACACTTCGATTTTATAGTCCGCTGCATGACTATCAGTGGTGAGGTGGAGGAGAAGCTCCGGAGGTTTGTGCGGGAGTCGGCGTTCGCGACCGCCGGTGGGGTCGTGACGGACCTCGATGGCACGGCGGTGCACGAGTTTCAGGGGAGGATTGCGATACCGAAGGAAGTTGAACTCGGGCTCATGCGCCACTACGAACGTGGCCGCCCGCTCATGCTCAATTCACTTCGCTTCCCTCTTTCCGTCATTCGCACCTTCGGACAGGACTGGTACAAGCTCTCTAACGCTCCGATTCCAACCGTTACTCTGAACGGGAGCTTAATGGGATTTGTTACGAAATCACTGGACGACCAGCTCGAGTTTGAAGAAGTCGCAGCGTTCCCTTTGACTGAGGCCGAGATCGTCGCAGCACTCGAAGGCGTTCGTGGTCTTGTCGACGGTGGTATCAAAAACGTGCTCGTCTTTTACTATCCACGCGACTGGCGTATCGGCGAAGTGATCTGGACGCCCGTCCCCGAAAACATCGTCCCGGTAAAAGAAAAATACCTGAGCGCTTCCGCAGTCACAGCAGTTGAGTTTCCAAAACTGCAGGACCAGATGCTCGCGGAAGACATCTGCATGATCTTCCTTCTGATCGATGCACCTGAAGATCAGTTGATGGCCTATCAGCACACCAAACGCAGCAACTTCATCACGCACAAAGGAGTCGACAAGCTGTTTGGCGCACGCGTGATGGCCGATCACCTGCAATGCGATCTGCGCCACAGTCTCGGCGCAGGCGATACCGAGCTCGACAACTTTCTCGCAGGCGTTGGACTGGCGTTGCTCGTCGGTAACAATCCACTGAACTTTCGTGGCCTGGCAGATACGATCAAACTGAACAATTCCCAGGAACTGGGCGCGCTGCTCTTCCGGGCAGCGGAACTCGCGGCAGAGAAAACTACCCATGGATGAAACGCCCGATCGTCCCGCAGAGATACGTCACTACCGGCATCTGGCCAAAAAGATCATTGAGACCCATTTCGGTAAACCACCGAGCAGGATCGTCTACAAACGTTCGGGCAAGACGAATTTCGTGTTTGCGGTGAATCACGTCGAAGGACAGTTTGTAGTTCGGCTCACTCCCGAGAAGGAACGCATCGATGCGTTTAGAAAAGAGCTTTGGACCAGCCACAAGGTCAGAGAGGCGGGCGTGCCGAGTCCCGAAGTCCTGGCAGTCGGAAACGATCAGGGCCCTGAACCCTACATGATCACGCGCCGCGTCACCGGTTCCGAAGCAACCGAGCATCCAAGACGCCGTCACATCGTTCACGAGATGGGACGATACGCGCAAATTATCAACTCAATTCATACTGAACACTTCGGCGGAGATTTTGATTGGAACACTTACGCGCCGAAGAAGCGGACGTGGTCTGAGTACCTCGACGAAGAGTGGCAAGTGGATCGAAAGCTCAAGCTGCTCGGGGATCACAAGATTCTTTCAAAACAGGACTTAATCAAGCTGCGAGAGATCGTCGACGAGACGAGAACGAACCACATCACGCCGACGCTGAATCACGGCGATCTGCGTTTGAAGAATGTCATCGTAGATGAGGACGGAGAGATCGCCGCGATTCTCGATTGGGACGACGCCATATCCTCTATTGCACCGCAGTGGGAGTTGTCGATCGCGTTGCACGATCTATCGATCGATGAGAAGCATCTGTTTCTTGAAGGGTACGGTATAAACGCTGAAGATCTCACGAAGATGGCGCCGCTGATCAAAGCGTTCAATATCATCAACTACTCAGCGGCGATTGAACGCGCGATCGATACGAAAGATCACAAGACGCTTGGTGAGATTAAGCTGCGGATGAGCAGCGCGCTGGATTTGTATAGTTTGACTTGAGCCGCGGATTTACGCGGATTAACGCGAATCAGACCAGCCGTGCTGGCCGATCAGGGGAACAAAAGCACAGCCGCCGTGATCTTCGATCTTCGGGCCCTGGTCTGTTTTTATTACTCGAATCAAACGCTGGCTCTCGCGCGATTCGCCGACGGGGACAACCAGACGTCCGCCGATCTTGAGCTGCGCGATTAACGGTTCCGGAATCGTTGGACCACCGGCAGCGACGAGAATTCCATCGTACGGCGCGTTTGCAGCCCAACCGAGTGTGCCGTCAAAACATTTTACCGTCGCGTTGTAGATACCGAGCTCACGAATTCTCAACTGCGCTTCGCGCGCGAGATCGCCGATACGTTCGATCGAATAAACCTGGGCCGCGATCCGCGATAACACCGCTGTTTGATATCCGGAACCCGCGCCGATCTCCAGCACTCTGCTGTTCCCGTCGAGTTCGAGCAACTCAGTCATCTTCGCCACGATGAATGGCTGCGAGATCGTCTGGTTTGCACTGATGGGCAACGCGTGATCGCCATACGCGCGGCTCTGAAGGGCCTCGGGCACGAAGTAATGCCGCGGCACGTTGCGCATTGCGTCGAGTACTCGCGGATCGCTGATGCCGTAATGTTCGCGCAGGCGCGCGACCATGCGTTCTCTGGGTATGGAGTATTCCTGGAGTGAAGCTGAGCGATGTCTGTTTGCGGGCTGCACCGGAAGCAATTCTGCTTGTTAAGTCTTGTGCGTTAGCTCGGAATCTTTCAGGTAGTTCCAGGTCTCGATTGCAGTCAGCGCCTGGTGGTCCGTCATGTCGCTGCGAAGCGGCGTCACGGATACGTAGCCGGATTTCACGGCGTGATAGTCAGTGCCTTCAACCGAGTTGACGTTGAAATACTCCTCGCCAATCCAAAAATACGCTTTGCCACGCGGATCGATGTGTTCGCTGATCACGGGACGGGCATTCTTGATTCCCTGCCGCGTGACCCTGACGCCTTTGATTTCGCCAGGAGGCAGATTGATGTTGAGCAACGTGCCTTCGGGTAAACCTTCTTCCAAAACTTTTCGAGTGGCCACGACGGCAAACGAAGCCGCGTGCGTGAAGTCGAAATTATCTCTCGCAACGAGACTTAAAGCTATACTCGGAACGCCGAGAATCGCCGCCTCGAGTGCGCCCGCGACTGTTCCCGAATAGCTCGCATCGTCGCCGAGGTTCCCGCCGTGGTTGATGCCCGAGACGCAGATGTGCGGACGTTCGGTGTCGGGGAGAATCTTGTTGAGCGCGAGAGTGACGCAGTCAGTCGGCGTGCCGTCGATCGACCAGTGCCGGCTATCCATCTGCCGGATTCGCAACGGGCGAGCGAGCGTGAGACTGTGCGAAGCGCCGCTCATTTCCGATGCAGGCGCGACGACATAGACGTCACCAATATCCTTCAGGGCTTCCTCGAGTTTGATCAGCCCATCGGAATGGATACCGTCATCGTTTGTTACCAAGATCCGAATCACACTTCATCTCGCTGGCTCGCTCACTCAGGAGCGTCCGATTGTGAACCCTTGTTGAAGACGACTGGTGAGATAAGACTACGGCCTGTAGTTTTGTGAGGAAGAACTTAGTCGCGAGGGATGCGCATCCGGCCCTTCTTCTTATTGCGTTTGCGTGCCAGCGCCGACTTCAACTTCGCCTTCTGACCTGGTGGAATGAAGAACGCGTGTTTCTTCGCGTCCTTGATGATCTCCTCGGTCATCACTTTGCGCTTGAAGCGACGCAACGCGCTTTCAATTGATTCGCCCTGGTTGACAGTGACTATTGCCATTCGTTCTCTGCTTTCCCTTTCAATTAGATCCTTTCACAGGGGAGATATTTAACCACAAACTGCCCCAATCGCACAAAAGTATAGGTCCTATAGGAAATATAGGACCTATACTCGCTCCTCCTGTGGAAACAGCACTAAACCAGCACGGCTTCTGCTGGTTCTTCTTCTTTCTTCCGGCTCAGACCTTTGATCTGGACCGGCTTGTCGGCCTCCTTGGTATTGAGCTGTTTCTTCAACACCATCTCCTGGTACATCTTGCGCATCATGACGGCTTCTTCATGCGCAGTCTTCGGCCCCTCCATCTGCGGCTTGTTAGGCCGCATCAAATCAACCTCGTTCAAAATCAAACCGTGGGTCTTGTCAGCTAGCTCGACATCCTTGCCGCCGGCAAAAATCTCATGACGCCCATGCTCCTGGTACCATTTCGCGACGGTGGCGTTCTGGTGCATGTTCTCGATGATGTTTCTCCAACCGATGCCCGTGTTGTACGCGCAGAAGGAGATTTCACCTTCCTGCGTGCCGTACGGAATGATGCACATTTCAGTGCGACGGAAATCGTAGTTGAAGAGGTCCTGGAACCACATGCCTGCGATAAACAGGAAGTTCCAGCGATCCGAGCGGCGCTTTTCGATGTCTTCCGCCGAGCGATCGCCAGTGACCTTGCCGTAGTCTTTTCCAGTCAAGCCAAACGACTTGTCAAACTTCTTGAAAAGCTCGTACAGCGTAAACTGCGACGGCGACTTGTACGGGTTGTAATGCTTCAGAAGCGTCAAACCCATCATGATGTTTGACATCCACTTGCCGCGCGCAGCGTCAGTGATCTTCTGCATGTCTTTGACGAGCCCGGGGATATTCAAAAACTCCGGTACTGGACTCATCTCTTTAAGTTCCTTGTCGATCATCACCGCAGTACCAACTCCGCAGTTCGGGTGACAACCGCACGACACCTGACCCCACTCTGCATTCGGGCCGTGAACGAGGTCCGCAAAGTCTGCGAACGCGCCCATCAGCGAAAGCGGGAACCAATCGCGCGTCGGCTCGGTGATGCCGACCTGGTTCTTCACGTCGTGCGCAAGGTGCGAAAGGGTGTAGCGCTGTTGAAGCCGTCGATACTCGGTGATCTCTTCGTCACGACCGGTGAACGAAACCGGCTGGAACGAAAGGAACGCGATCTTCTTCGGGTTGTCGAGCGCGAAACGAATGATCGAGCCAACCTGATCGTTATTGATACCGTTGACGAGTGTAGTAACGAGCACGATCTCGACGCCTGCTTCGTGCAGGTTGTTGATCGCTCTCATCTTCACGTCGAACAGGTTGCCGACCTGGCGGTGGCTGTTTGCGTCGTTGCCGATACCGTCAAACTGGAGATAGACGTAACGCAATCCGGCTTTGGCAGCTTCGTGGCAGAACTCTTTGCTCTTGGCAAACTCGATTCCGTTCGTCGCCGCC
>DASTQB010000246.1:0-27325 GCA_035761985.1 Pyrinomonadaceae bacterium | reverse complement strand
TGGTCGTGCTGCGACGTTGTATGGGAATGTGAAAACGATCGAGATCTACACGGATGCGGTCGGTTGGGACGCTCCGATCGCCATGCCCATCAGCATGAATCACCATCAGTATTATCCGTGGACTTACGTGCTGCCGGATGGACGACTGTTCATAGCCGGTCCTCACGATCCCACTCACCGGTTCGATCTCGCAGCACCACCGGCTGCCGAACCGTTCCCGACAATCAACGGCAACCGTAGCACAGGAGGCGAGAAAGGCTCGTCGGTCCTATTGATCCTGCGACCTCCGGATTACAAACCGATCGCTTACATAATGGGTGGTAATCCTGCCGCGGCGCAGAAAACAGCCGAGCAGATCGATCTCTCCGCCGCAACTCCCGCTTGGTCCTCATTGCCGGATCTTAACGTTGCACGGCCTGAACAATTCACTGCCACACTCTTACCCGATGGACGGGTATTCATTGCGGGAGGAGTAAGCGGAGGTGCTGATGGTGGAGTGTGCGAAATCTTCGATCCGCGAAATCCGGGCGACGGGTGGGTTGTTGGACCAGCGATGAAGTATGTCCGCACGTATCACTCGTCGTTCATACTTTTGAGCGATGGAAGTATCGTCGGAGGCGGAGATCCAATGGCCGCGGGTATGCCGACGCCGCACGAAAGATTCTTCCCGAACTACTTCGATATGCTGCGGCCGGCAATAAGCAACGCGCCTGGCACGATCAACTATGGCGGTAGCTTCACGATTGATACACCCAATGCAGCCGATATTTCCGAAGTCGTGCTGTTACGTCCAGGAGCTGTTACTCACGGCTACAACATGTCCCAGCGTGGTATCGAGCTCGTAATCACTGGTATCGGTGCGGCCACGGTAGACGTGGAAGAGCCGCCACAGGCGAATCTCGCTCCTCCGGGGTGGTACTTATTGTTCATACTGAACGCGAGCCGTGTTCCATCGCTGGGTCGTTGGATCAGGGTGACGCCCTAATGAAGAACAGGAGAGAACTTGTTTCTTGCCGTGCTTACTGAGGACGATCGCTTCTCTTTGAAGCGACATCCACGAAGCGGCGGTAATATCCTTTCGTGCTAGAAAGCTGTCAATGAAATCGGGGCGGTGATCAAACAACGCGCAGCAAGACACAATGTGACCGCACCATCGCAGCGTCCCACAAATGACGGGATTCGCGCTACGCTAAATTCCCTGCAGTAATGTTCCTTACCGCACCAACGCACACTCCGAATTCACGTTGTGCCATTGCGATTTGAGAGTGGACCAGCCGTGACTAAAACTTCATAAATTGGCGCTGGTATTTTCTTGACCTGTGGAATTTTGGGGCGTATAAGGCCGAGTAAGCCCCACAAGCCCCAGTAAGCCCCCGCCGGAACAAGGAGGTACCTATCATGAGATCACCAAGAATATTCGTTCGGATTTTATTGCTGGGTCTGCTGCTTGGCACGTCTTCGACCGCTTATGCAGATACGATATCGATCACCTCAGTAAGCTTGAGCAACCTTCAGTTCGTTCCCACGTCCGGAAACATCGTGTTCGTCACAACGCAATTTGCACCGCGAGCAACAGCTAGTGGGGCCGCGGTGATTAATATGCCTGGTTTCGATCAGGAGTTGGGAAACTCAATGCAAAGCCCGACCCATGCGGAGGCCAGTACCAGCGTACCTTTTGCAACTGCTGGTGGGGTGGCCGATGTCACCACCTTGTCGCTCAGCGCAAACACCAACGTCATGCTTTCCGATTGTGTTTGTCAGGCTGAGACCGAAGGGCTGGCGAGTATAAGGCTGAGCTTCATGATCACCGGAGGCACCGGCAACGTTAATTTAAATTTCTCAGGGCTGTTGGCGACAGTGCAGAATTTGGTGATCGACGAGTCCAGTCTCTTCGCCGCGTCTGGTGTCCGCGTGAACGTGCGAGTGTTTCACCCGGATTGTGCCGATGTCTTTAACCCTAGTTGCGGTAATGTCAACCAAACTTTTTCTTTCGACTCCAGGATCGTTCTCCGGCCGCCCGACATCTCGACATCGTTAGAAATTCAAAGACAAATTTCAGACGTGGTCACGCTGCAATTCGATCAGCAATACAATATTCTCATAAGCATTGACGCCACCTCACGCGCAGCACAAAGTGAAATTCCAGAACCGGCAAGCGTAGTCCTGCTGGTCTCAGGTCTGGGGTTCATGGCGGGCGTTGTGAAGAAACGGCTACGGCGCGTTGGATGACAACCGGCGGTTCGATCCTCACTCGAACGTCCGAGTCTGCCTAACGATCTGACACGCGCTTGTAAAAGGTCGTTCACCCTTCGCTTCACCAGCCATGAAATAATGGCCTTTCCAGTTGACAGCTTGAGAATGAAAAATCTGAGTAAAGGAGATCGACAAATGAACCAGGGAGGCGACCGAGGTAAGAGCCCGAACAAAACCGGCACTCAACCTAAACGAGGCAAAGAACAGACGTTCCAGCAAGCAGCAAAACCGGACCAGGGTCGCAAGGGCCAGGGATCCGCGAAATCAGGTACGCCCAGTCCGAAGAAAGTGTCCGCCCGAACAACAAAGAAGTCGAGAGACAAGTAAATCCGCACCATCCATGTGAGGACAAAATCAGTTTGATAGCGATCGATGGTTCACATGGCGAAGGGGGCGGCCAGATCATTCGCACCTCGCTTGCGCTCTCTCTCGTTACCGGCAAACCCTTCATGTCAAACGCGCTCGCGCGAATCGAGCAAAGCCCGGTCTTCGCCAGCAACATCTCACTGCCGTAAGAGCAGCGGCAGCAATCGGTAACGCTCACGTTGAAGGAGCCGACGTAGGCTCAACTGAATTTACGTTTCATCCCGGCGCCGTCACACCCGGCGACTACACTTTCGACATCGGCACAGCCGGCAGCACCACTCTTGTGCTTCAAACTGTCTTGCCACCTCTCATGATAGCTTCAGCTCCGAGCGTGCTGCGGTTCCAAGGTGGTACTCATAACGTGCATGCACCTCCTTATGATTTTCTCGAACGCACGTTTCTACCACTCGTCAGCCGAATGGGTCCGCATGTTCTGATCGAACTCGGTCGCTACGGGTTTTATCCTCCGGGTGGTGGAAGATTCGACGTCTTCATCGAACCCGCCACGCACCGCCATCACTTGGACCTTAATGAACGCGGAAGGATACTCGGGATCCGTGCTCGTGCGTTGGTCGTCAATCTTCCCGACAGCATGGCTGATAGAGAGCTCAAAGTTGTGAAAGAGAAAATGGGGTTAACCGACGAACAACTTCAGCCTGAAATTTCGGACAACGCCATAAGCCGCGGAACCGCCGTGATGATAGAGATCCAAAGCGAACATCTCACGGAAGTATTCACCAGCATCGGCGAGCGAGGTGTAAGGGCCGAAGTGATTGCCGAGCAAGCGGCAGACGAAGCACTCGATTACCTCAGAGCACAAGCACCCGTCGGAGAGCACCTGGCAGATCAACTGCTAATTCCACTGGCGCTCTGTTCCGGCGGTAGTTTCGCCACAACGAAGGTTTCTCTGCACACTCAGACAAACATTGAGGTCATTCAGAAATTTCTTGATGTCGACATCAGAGTAGCTCAAGCGATTGATGGGCCAGCGCTCATTGAGGTGCGGCGTTAGTAGCCGCGGATCAACGCAAATGAACACAGATCTGCGTTCATTCGCGTTCATCTGCGGCTAATTACTTAAAGATCGGGCACGACATCATGCGCTAGCTTGCTTCAGTTTCTTCACCGACCCTTTCACCAACTCTTTCAACACTTTCTTGTCTACGTCCTCCAGTGTCTTGATATACAAACAGCCCACGCCGGTTGTGAACTTACCGAGTTTTTCCAGCAGGGCGTCCTCAAAGCCGCCCATCATGTACAACGTCAGGTTTTGTTTGCGCGGCGAGAAACCGGTCAACATCCAGTCGCCCTCGCGCCCACTTCTCCCCTTGTAGTGATAACTGCCAAAGCCGACGATGCTTGAACCCCACATCTTCGGCTCCTCTTTGGTGATCTGCTTCATCATCTTGAGGATTTCGTAGCAGTCATCCCGTTTCCGTTCGTCCGCCACGCTGTCGAGGAATTTTGTAACACTGGCCTCGTTCACCTTTGTCTTCAGTTCAGCTTTTGCCATGTCAAGACTCCAATGATTGGATTCAGCCGAGCACGAGGTCTCCATTATATACGCTTCGTTGATCAATAGTTTCGATAACGTCTCCGCGCGTTTCTCTTCTACCCCGTCACAAAAAAATTTAGTTGGCCCTGATACTTTTCGCGCTCGAACTTCGCTTTTTATACCAGTGAGACGAATACCGAGTGCTTGATCATCAAGCACCGCTAATTGGGAGTGATAGGACCGGACCCTCGCCTACCTCTTCCCACCTAAACATCCTTGATAACCTGGAGAAAGATTCATCATGAAACGAAAACCTACCTTTTACTTTGCAGTTGCACTACTCGCATTCATCCTGACCCCAGACGCCATCTATGCTCAGAATCTCGGAGACTCGAAGGTATTTAGCCCTGTCGCAGGTGCTGGATATCCGGAGGGCATCGCGGTAAACGGAAACACCTTCTACGTTTCCGGTCCAGCCGCCTTCGGCCAACCGCTCGGCTCCGCCTACGTCAAGGCCTATGACCTTAAGACCGGCGCCTTCGAAGCTTCCTATCCCATCACGATCACGAATCCGTTCGCTGGGATGAGTGGTGCTTCCTGTGCTGCAGTTGGACCAGACGGCGATCTCTACGTAGTTGAGCCATTCGTCGGCATCATCCGCATGGGCCTCGACGCTGCCAACAGCCAGTCAGTCTACTCGCCGTTTGTACCGGCTGGTCCATCGCTGCTCAACGATTTAGCCTTCGATGATAATGGCAATCTCTATGTGACCGACTCGTTTGCAGCAACCATTTATCGCATTCCGGCCGGCGGCGGCGCGCCTGTGGTGTGGTTCACAGATCCACGTTTAGCGGGCGATCCGAACGTCCCTTTCGGCGTGAATGGCATTCGCTTCGACAAGACCTATCAGAACGTCTACATATCAGTTACTGCAGAGAATGGATCGTTGAATGGCGTCATCTACAAGCTGCCCTTCGCGACCAATCCGTCACCTGCGAGCCTGGTTGAGTTCCATCGTTATACCCTGGCGACGGGTCTTCCAGCGCCGGATGGCATTGCTTTTGGTAAGTCGGGCAAACTATACGTCGCCCTCGCAGGCACGAGTCAGATCTCCGTGCTGCGTCCTGACGGCACTGAAGAGGTGCGTTACTCTGGTCCAGCCGCAAACCCGGGCGGATCACCTAATCCGATGCCGTGGGCCAATCCAGCCAACATCGCTTTCGACAAAAAGACCGGCTCGATCCTGGTGACCAACCACGCCAGCCTGGTGCCATTTGATCCGAGTTTGTTCTCTGTGTTCAGCGTGTTCGTTGACGATAAAGCAAGTCCGCTGCCTTAGTAGAAAAAGCGCAACGGCTTTGCACAAATCAAGTTCATCCTGATAATCATGTTCATCCTGTGAAGCCTGACTTCCGGTTACAGGCTTTACAGGATTTCATGATTAGACATGATTTACATGATTTCAGTTCAGGAGACCGCTTGATGCGACATGTCAAAGCCGCGTTTGTGATCTCGATATTTTTCCTTCTTGCTCTCACGACCGCCGCACAACCAGGTTCAGACGACAAACTGAAATCACGCGCCGAACTGACTAATTACGAAGAGACCACGCCATATCAAGAGGTCCTCGATTTCATCGCAGAGCTGCAAAAGCGAAGTTCGCTCGTTCGTCTGGAATCCTTCGGTAAGTCGGAAGAGGGACGTAACCTGCCGCTGATGATTCTCTCCGACGTGCCGATCTCGAACCCACGTGACGCGCGCGGCTCGGGCAAGCCCATTGTCTTTATCATGGCAAACATTCACGCGGGCGAAGTCGAAGGCAAGGAGGCGATGTTGCACCTTTCAAGACGCATCCTGTTTGGCGATCTGAAGCCGCTGCTCAGCAAGTTAATAATTCTGATCGCGCCGATCTACAACGCCGATGGAAATGAGAAGATTAGTGTCAATAACCGCACCGCGCAGAATGGTCCTATCGCCGGTGTCGGCGTGCGCGAAAACTCAAAGAGCTACGACCTCAATCGCGATTACATGAAACTCGACTCATCCGAGGCGCGTGCGCTCCTCAATTTACTGAATCGCTGGGATCCACATCTCACCGTAGATCTACACACCACGAACGGCTCGTATCACGGTTATCATCTGACTTACTCGCAACCACTCAATCCAAATACGAGTGCCGCCATTCTGAGTTATCACCGCGACAAGATGCTGCCTGCTATTACGAAAGCGATGTTGAAGAACCATCGTTTTCGTACTTACTACTACGGCAACTTCCCGCGGTTTGCTAATTTGCCGACACCGGGTCAGCCGACCCGTTGGGAGGCGTTCACGCATCAGCCGCGCATAGGACAGAACTACCACGGCCTCCGCAATCGTCTGACGATTCTTTCTGAAGCTTATAGCTATCTGACCTTCAAAAGACGTGTTGAAGTGACGGAAAAGTTTGTGGAAGAGATCTTTAAGTACGCTGCTGCAAACGCCGGAGAGATCTCTCAACTGACGAAACGCGCAGACGACGAAACTGTGCGCCGCTTCTCAAGTGGCGAAACAATCGAGCACGGTGTTGAGTTTGAAATGCGGCCTTTGCGAAAGCCTGTGGACATTCTGATTGGCGAAGTTGTGAAGGTGAAAAACCCGCGCTCCGGCAAAGAAATGACCGCCATGGTTGAAGAAAAGTTCAAGCCGCTGCGAATGGACGATTACGGGATCTTTGCTGCAAAAAGAAGTGTAGCTGCACCACGTGCGTATATCTTTAAACCTGAAAAGAACCTGGAAATAGTGATCGAGAAACTGGTCCAACACGGAATCACCGTCGAAGAACTGACTGCGCCGCTGCAGACTGAAGTTGATGTGTTCACAATCGCAAGCGTCACCCGCTCGCAACGCGTCTTTCAAAATCATCGGGAAATGAAAATCACAGGAACGTACAAGAAGGAGAATATGACATTCCCGGGCGGATCAATCATTGTGAGGACTGCGCAACCACTCGGCCGGCTTGTTTGTTATCTGCTTGAGGCTGAAAGCGACGATGGTTTGGTAAATTGGAACTTCTTTGATCCCTACCTCGAAACAGGAAAGACGTTTCCCGTTTACAAAATCATGCAGAACGTCAACGTGGCCAGCCGCGTGTTGTAACCACTTGCGCGGAGCACTACGAGAGAGCGCGTCTGATGTTCTCTTGGTGACTTTCCAGCAGTCGAGCAGAGCGAGAAAGTGAAAACAAAAAGATCGCCAGATAAATCACCGTCATAAGCACCAGCTTCCAAAGTGCTCCATTGCCTTCGTTGTAGACGAGATAAACTGTCAGCGCCACCGGAACGCTGCCAAAAATCACTCCCATTACCGCGTCAACAGGCGAGCCACCTGAAGCAAACCGATAAAACTGCATCTTGAACGGCTCCCTGACGGAAAGCCAGTTGCCGTACGACACATAAGCCAGCCACACGACAATCAGTTCAATCATTCCCAGAACACTGGTCCACATCCCGAGTTTCCAAACCGTCAACGGGAGGATCGTGACGAACAGGATCATGACGATCGTCCCGAATGCCAGGTTCTTGCTGAAAAGTTTTTGCTTGTCGCTGAGTGGAAATAACGTGTAACGGTCCAATCCGAGCGGTCTATCGAGACCAAACGAATTGAACGCGAGGCTGATGCACGGCAGAAAGAGAATACCGATGGTGACGAAGAAAGCGATCGCTGAAGGAGCGGTATCCCCAACGAGATACATATTGAACAGGAGAACTATAGGAACCGCGAAGTAGATGTCCAGCAGACGGCTGTAGTGTCTGACATCTTTTTTCAACAGCCCTCCATATCTGCCGGGAACGTCAATCAGCCCCAAAAATGTAAAGCTTTGCGAACGTTGGTTCTGTCGCGGTTGCAGTGTGAGGCTGAAGGTACGAAGCGCGAGGAAGCCGACGACCGCAGTCATACCAGCGAGAACAGCAAGTGAACGAACAGGTGCTGACGACACAGCAGCGGCAGCAGCCAGTCGATCCGGCAACACCGACGTCAAAGTCTCAACTACTTCGTTCCGTTCTGCCAACCAAACTAATCCGCCTATAGCAGTAGCCACCAGTAAGACGCCGAGTATCACTACTCTTGCCACAGCACTGTTCAATAGATGAGTGACCGTGAGACTGGTAAACAGCCCGAGGAGCAGTAGGATCAATAACGCCAGAGTTCCCGTAAGTGGATGCCGGGCCAGAGCGACCGGATAGCAAAGTGCTAACGAACACGCAACTATGATCCAACTGACCGGGGAGATGAAAGCGGAACCCAATCTGATCAGAAAAAGATCGTTGGCAGTAAAAGGAAGATGCAGCAGGGCGCGGCTCGTGATCGAACGTCTCGTCTCTCCCATCACTGGAAACAGCCATGCCAGGAAGACCGCTGTCAGTAACGCCTCGTATCTCGTGGTTTCACCTTTCGCGAGCTGACTCGCAGCAACCGGCAGTTGTTGCAAATACCTGACGACAAAAAGACCTCCCAACAATACAAGTGGACCAGCATTACTGGTGCGGAGAGTCCCTGCCCCTCGAAGCCGTCGCCAGTAGGCGCGCCATTGAGATTGGAGAACGCCCCTTATCCTATCCATTCAAAGTCCTCGACAACTCGTCTCTCGACGTACTGAAAATAGATCTCTTCCAGACTTCGACCAGATTGGACCGTTTCTTCCATCGTCTGACTGACTGCCAGTTCACCATCCACGATCACTGCGAAAGCACTGACCAACCGTTCTACGATCTCGAGGATGTGAGAAGTGATAAGAATCGTGATTCCCTTCTTCGACATGAGGAGCAGTAAATCTTTGATGCTACGCGAAGCAACCGGATCGATCCCTTCGAAAGGCTCGTCGAGAAACAGGACTTTCGGGTTGTGAATCAGCGCCATCGCGAGCGCGCACTTCTTCTTCATGCCGAAGGATGATTGCTCAATGAACGTGTGACGGTCTGACCAGAGGTCGAGATAATTAAGAAGCTGTTCGGCACGCGCTTCAGTCTCGCTCAGGCTCAATCCGTAAACCGGGCCGCAGAGTTTCAAGTGTTCCCAGATCGTCAGGGAATCAAAAAGCGCGAGGTCTTCAGGCAGCACGCCGATCTTCTGTTTGATTTCGAGTGGCGATGTGAGTATGGAAGAGCCGTCGATCAAAGCATCTCCGGCAGAGGGCTTGAGGATTCCCGTCAGCATTTTGACAGTGGTCGACTTGCCGCTGCCGTTTGGTCCAAGAAGACCGAAGATGACACCTTTCGGCACCCGCAGGTTGAGATTATGAACGGCAACGAAGTCGCCGAATCTTCTTGTCAGACCGGTTGTTTCAATCATGCGGATTCCTCAGCGACCAACCCGCGGTTGTTACTTTCGTGATCTTCCGCGACCCTCCGCTCGCCGCGGGGTTCTGATCAGGTCCAATGCCTTATCCAGTATCCGATCTTTTCCTGTGGCGTAATCCTCAACCTGCTTCGTCACTACAACGTCCGGTGCCAGCGGTCTCTCGCCTTTGCAGCCGGCCGGCGCCATCCAGTATTTGACGGATGATGTCACGCGCAAACCCGAATTCGGCAGTTTGAATATGTACAGTTCACCGGGGAAACACGCGGGAGTGGTGGGTTGCTCGCCGATGATCTTTGCGAGTTTGTTGTCCTTGACAGTTCCGAGGAAATTCAGCCCGCTCGAAAAGGTCTCTTCCCCACTCAATATATAACCGTCTCCGGTGAAACGCAGTCGGCTTTCGCGTGGCGTCACAGTTGAGGATTCGATGGTCAGTAAGTCGCCGGGCTTCAACGCTAGATAACGATCGGGAAGTGTCACGCCATCGTTCCGCATCTTCTCAACATACTGGGCGCTTCTTTTCCATGTTGCCGCATATGTTTTGAAAGGTTTCGCGTTGAACATATCGAGGAGTGCATTACCGAGCATCGAGTTGCCGCCCGTATTGGACCGCACATCGACGATCAGATGCCTTGCGCCCGCCGCCTTAATTCGCGTGAACACGTCGTTGAGAAGGACCTCGTATTTTTGCAGGTCGTAACTGAAAGTCGAGGCATTCACGTACGCGACGTTTCCGTCGAGGAACTGCAAGTCGAGCGGCGCATTGCCCGTTTGAGTTTTTGTGGCGCGCTCTTTCTCGGCAATTTCAGACAACGTCTGCCCTTTAAGTTCAACGCTCCTTCCATCGGAGAACGTGAGCGCAAAGGTTTCGGGTTTTCCAAAAACTTCAGACGCGCCGATCCACAGCCATGCTCCAGCGGAGCGCATTCTTTCCTTGTCACTGCCGTACGTGTATTGGCTGAGTTTACGAACAACGTCCTCAGCGTTCATGTGGTTGATGGAAGTGATAACAGTGCCGGGAGCAATCTGCACGTCAGCTACAGAACTCGTCACGACGAGCTTGCGGTTTAAGTAAACGGTCCGGACCGGAAGATACTTCGTGGTGTTGTTCTGTAATAAGAACCGGGGCTCAACAACAACAGTGTGCCTGTCCTGAAGCGAGCTAACGAGCGGCGCAAAGATCAACCAGAAATCTTCTCGCGTCATGGCTCCCTGTTTTGTGATTTGCGACTTGATCCGGTCAACCTGCGCCCGCCACTCCGCTTCAGGAACATGGACGAACGGATTGATGTGGGTCTCTTGCAGAGTCTTGACGTAAAAATCGACGTCCTCGATTAACTGCTCCGGAGTTAGTTTGTCGTTGACGTAACCCGATGTAGACGCTGGTGCAGGAACACAGCACACGATCAGAGCCAAAAGCAGTATCGAGCTGAGTCGTTGTGTACGCATCTTACGGCGAATTGTGTCCGCCATGGCTTTAGCGGCTTTAACTCTCCTTAAACGGCATCCATTTATAGATTATGTTTTCACACTCGATGAGCCAGGAGCTTCCTTGAGAGAACCTGATTTCGTGCTCTACTAACCCGCGTTCTGACAATCGAATCTCGTCAACGAGCCAGTCTCCATGACCGACGGGTGAGCCTTGTCCTCTGTGTAGTTCAGGCATACGCAAGTGATAGCCACTTACCTCGCTGTAGAGTATCTCGCTGTGTCCATCGTGGTAGGCTCCGAGAAGGCGCAATTTCAACTCAACCTTCCTGGATTCGTGACGGTTTCCCGATGAGGGTTCCGCTAAAGTCAGAGACTCTACCCATGAGTCGTGTGGGCATCGATGATCAGTGGGGTCGTAGTGCCAATCGGCGGAGGCGAAACTGAAGGCGTCCGGAGACAGGCGGTCTTTTACAGATTGGAGATAGTCGTAATACGCCTCAACCTGAGCCTTTATATCTGCTGGAGTCTCCACCTGCTCGCCGAAAAACCTCATCGTCCCTCCGTGGTAAACGCTTGGCCCAACTTCTCGCAAATGAGCTCCACACAATGGATGCTGTTTGGGCGTTAAGACCCCGGATTAGGCGCGCGCGGCGGAGGTTTGCTTTGTGGCTTTGCGCGTCCGTTTCACTGAGTCGCGGATTATTTTCTTCAACGTGGGCATGTGGACGTCCGATAGTCTTTTGATGTAGAGGCACGACTTTCCCGTGCGATGTTTGCCCAACTGCGCCATGAGATCGGTCTGCTCATCGAACCCCGGCCTGACGTAGAGCGTCAGATCCTGCTTGCGCGGCGAGAAACCGGTGATGGGCCAGTCGGCTTCCTGTCCACTCGCATACTTGAGGTTATAGCTGCCAAAACCGACGATGCTCGGGCCCCACATCTGCGGTTTCTCGCCCGTGATCTCTTCCATCATCGTTACGATCCTGTAGCAGTCTTCACGCTTGGTTTCATCCGGAACCTGATTGAGAAACTTTTCAACACTCGCGTTTGTTGGTCTCGTTTTCAGTTCTGCCATGCTGCTCCTCTCATCGGCGTATTTCGCCTCAGGCTATCATTTCTTCACCGCCTCAAACCTCCCAAGCGGTGGGCTGGTCACAAAACCATCCAACTTCCAGACACCACTTATCACACCTTGAGTGAATTCTCCTTCCAGCAGCAAACCCCATCGGCCATAAAGGCGCGAAATCTAATCATAAACCTTGCACATGATTTACATGATTATCAGGATTTACATGTAAATCTTTCTAATCTTGATAATCCTGTCTAAGGTTTTTGCTGGCCTGATAATCGCCGGTAATCATTTCTATCTTCTTCCCCTGCAGCAATCCTTCGCAGCCGCCGTCCTGATCAAAAAGCCCCGCGGGAGCATTCGGCCGCCTGGTTATGGTGCAGTGTCCCTTCAAGTGATTCTGATCAAGCGACTGCAACGTTATGGTTCCCGTGAAAACTACCTGGCTTGAATTATCATGGGCCAGCAGTTCGTACCGGCCAAGCAGAGGGTTCCCACGGTCGCGGGTACACTGACAGAGTCCCAACAATAGTACGAGCGACAAAATCACACAAACAGTTTTCATATATTGACAATCCAGTCGTGCAGGACGTAAACCTCATCACGCACTAAATGAAAACAATCCTTTTGCGAAAGAGAGCAAAGAGCATTGCCGTGCGCTACGACTCTTCCTGATAGAAGTGCCTGACATCACGGTGAAACTCTGGCACGACGTACTTGGAGAGGACAAGCGGCGTAAAGGTGATTGGTTCGTTTTGAAATTAACGCCGAAGGCGTTAACCGTTGGCTCAAATTAGCGAACGCCTTCGGCGTTAACCGTTGGCTCAAATTAGCGAACGCCTTCGGCGTTACCCGTTGGGCTGAAATTAGCGAACGCCTTCGGCGATAATTTCAAGTTTCAACGATCTGTGGAAACGTTTGTTAACAGCAACGGCGTCAGCATCTGGACCACGCGCGAGGGGACGGGAATGCCCGTACTTCTCTGTAACGGCGGGCCGGGTTGCTGTGATTACCTCCAGCCGGTGGCGAATTTGATCGACGACGTCGCCCAGGTCATACGGTTCGAACAACGTGGCTGCGGGCGATCAGATTCCGAACCACCTTACGACATCGAAACCTGCATCTCCGATCTCGAATCAATCCGAAAGCATTACAACATCGACCGCTGGATCGCCGGTGGTCACTCGTGGGGCGCTGATCTCGCTTTAATCTATGCGCTTGAACATCCGGAGAAAGTGGCGGGACTGATCTGCATCTCGGGCGGCAGGATGCACAACGATCGTGAGTGGCACAAGGAATACGAACGCAGAAAAACCACCGAGCGCTTGCCCGAATTCAACTACCCATCCAACCTCGAAGTTAATCGACTGCTCAGCCAATCCTGGAAGCAGTACATCCAAAAGCCCGACTTATTACGGAGAATTTCCGAGCTGAAAATCCCGGCACTCTTCGTCTACGGCAACCGCGACATTCGTCCGAGTTGGCCCGTCGAGCAGGTAGCCAATCTAATGCCGAACGCACGGTTCGAGATGATAGACGGCGCAGAACATGTCATCTGGTTCTCACACGAGAACCAACTCAAAGCAATCCTCCGAGACTTCCTGAAACAGCAACTATGATCGTCGATCAACTGATCCACTGGGCCAACTCGCAGGATTTGATTCGTGCCGTAATCCTCACCAGTTCGCGTGCGATTCCAAACGCGCCCGTGGATCTTTTCTCCGACTACGACGTGATTCTCGTATCGCGATCGATCGAGCCATTCTACGCCGATCGAACATGGCTCGGCGTCTTTGGTCCAGTGCTCGCCGTGTACCGCGACCCGTTGATCGACGAGAACGGACTGCGGCGGTCGGCGTACGTTGTTCAGTATGAGAACAGCTTGAAAATAGACTTCACTCTCTGGCCTGTCGAACTGTTACAACGCATAACCAGCAGCGAACAATTGCCTGCCGAGTTCGACGCCGGATACCAGGTGCTCCTCGATAAAGACAACGTGACGACTGCACTGAAGCAGCCAACCTACCGCGGTTACATCCCTGCTCCGCCAACCGAAGCCTATTACATGGAGTTGATAGAAGGATTCTTTCTGGACACAACTTATGTCGCGAAGTTTCTCTGGCGTGACGACATGATGGCCGCGAAACACATCCTCGATAACTCACTCAAACAGGAACACCTGCGCCCCATGCTCGAGTGGCATGCGGAAATCGATCACGCGTGGACGCTAAAACCCGGCCCGTATGGTCGAAGACTGAAGCAGCATTTGCCACCGGATTTGTGGGCTGAACTGGAACGCACATATACCGGCGCCGGATTGCAGGAAAATTGGGAAGCACTGTTTCAGACGATCGCACTAATGCGACACGTCGCAACTAAAGTCGGTGAGCATCTGGGATTTACTTATCCCGAAGAACTGGAACAGCTAACCGTTAACTACTTAAAGAAAGTACAGCAACTGGATCGTAACGCTGACAGCTTTAGCTAACCGTCGCAAGCACCGAGGAGCCGCTCTGCAATGCCGGCTCCTCCGTGCTGTTCGTGTTCGTGTTACGTGCCGCTGATCGGCGTGATCGTCCCTGAGGTGTTTCCCAAGCCGTTGCCGCGCACCATGCTGTTCTCGCGCGACTCGAATGTGCTGGCCCCATCATTGCGGAACCCAAACTGCGTATTGTTTGTTGCCGTCGAATGCGACACGCGCATGATCCCGCCATCGAATGCCGCCATCCCATGATTGCCGTTATACGTAGCGACGCATGATTCCACATTAACCTCTGATCCTTGCTGGGCCAGGATGCCGCTGAAGGTGTTGCCCGAGGCGAGACAGTCACGCAACGTAACTCTCACTCGCATAAAAGCACCACCGAAGGCGTTGTTCTCCAAACGCGTGCGCTCGATAGTGGCACTCAGGCTGCCCGTATCGGTGCCATTCGACAGGAATATCCCCGAATCACCATTGTTCCGGAAAATGCTGTCTTTAATAAACAGCTCGCGAAGCGGTGTTCCGTCAGCAGAGTTAGGAGAGAACTGAAGTCCGGCTGAAACCGCTCTCACGGTACAACCTTCAATGTGCAGCGCGGCGAAGTTTCGCGCAGAGATACCATTGCCACTCACACTGCTGGGATGGCTCTGTATCTGTAGCTTTCGTAGAACAACCGTAATTCCTGCGCCGTTAACCGTCACGACATTTCCGCCTCCACTTGGCGAAGCAGCCGCGGCATGCACACCTTCGCCGGTGATCGTCACTGATTTGGTGATGTTCACCGAACCATAGCCCGCAGAATCCAGCGCAACGACTTCGCCGCCAGCAGCGACAGCGTCATGCCCGCGCTGGAACGTGCGGCACGGCGAAGAGCGCGAGCAGTCGTTGGCATCCGATCCCGTGCTGGATACAAACGTTCGTGCCGCCTGGCCCTGGGCGACAACAACTGAAAGCAGAAACAAAAAGCTGAAGACAAACACACGTGTCAAATATGGTTTAAGCATTATCGATTCTATTCCCTCTCGGATTTGTGGATTGAGTAAAGCTTTCCGAACAGGATCGGCGGTTATCGGGTTATCGTGCTATCCGATCCTAGACCGCACGTTGTTACTCATCTTACCCGAACCGTAAACGCCTACTCGCACTTTCCTTTTCTCTGGAAGGTTCGAAGGAAGATTGACCACGATTTCCGTGAAGGTTCCACTGAATTCGGTTAAAAAAAATACGCCGAAGGCGTTTGCCCTCGGCGTATTAGCGCAGGAATTCGAACCCGTCACTTAATAGATCCGCGCTAAATTCAAATTTGTCCTATACGTCCTATAGGTCGCCCAAGACTATTTGCGCTTCTTTAGTCGCTGGTTCCGCGTGACAGGAATCTGGTTGAACAATCGTCCCGGCGCCTGAATCGTTGCCGGCAGGTTCAACTCGGCGAACGAGACGAGCGTCGTTCCGGCCTTATCGTTGCAATCCACAGGCAAAACTCTCAACTGGATCATGCCGCCCTGTTTAAGAAACCCTGCAGGCGGATTATGAGTAATCGTCACTTCGCCTGTTTCATCGGCGCCGACCCCTACGTCCATGATGTCGTCTGCTCCGAAGAGCGAGACGGTTGGCGCCAACTCAGTGCGCGTATCAGCAGCCGGAGGAATCGTAAGAAACTTATGACCCTTCGGGCGGCCTCTGTGTTGGCGGATGATCGTCTGGTTATTCAGTCGCACATCAAAAATCAGGTCAAACTGAATCGTCGCGGGAAAATCTGAATCTTTTGTTTCAGCAATAATGTTACTGATCGGCTGTTCTACATCCTGCGACAAAATGTACAGGATGTCCTGTTTCAAAGACTTAGACCACGCAGTCGCAGTCCATGACAGCGCGATGAAATCGATCTGACGAAATCCATCTGCATTTTTATACGCCCTGCCTCTTTCGATCAGCATACGGCCGTTAAAAATGAGCGATTCAAGCAGCACTTCTTCGCCGTCCACTACTTGAAATAGATTTACAGCTACATCGTGATGGATGAGATCTATCCCGGGTCCGGGGAAGCGGAGATTATCGTGACCGTCCATCATTTTTACTGCATCCGGTTTTTGCTTACGTGGTTGTTTCGCGGCTTTTGGCATAGTGATAGCTCCTCGTTTCCTGGGCGCTGACACTAAGTCAAATATCTCTGTACGTGCTTCTTCCAAATTGCGAAACTGAGTCTCACATCACGTCTAATTTTGTTCAATTTGTGTTTTAAATTTTCATTTAAAATTCTACGATCAAAGTCGTTGACTTTTCGCTTGAGTGGGATTATTGTCTCGCCGCTAATTAACCTCCTTACATTCAGAAGTCCCAGCGAGGTGTGCGGTCTCGCAACGATTGCCATCCTCGAAATCAACACGTTGAAAGACTGGAACGACGACAGTTGCTCACTTGAGCAGCGGTGGGCCTTGTTTCTCTCGGGCCTCAAACGAAGACATGGGCCTGTTTCTCTCGGCCTTTACTTAATTCATAAACGATGCGTTGCACTAATTCAGTTTGCCCGCGCTTTGATTTCATAGTCAGGGACTAATTTTCTAAACGACTAGGGGAAGACATTCGGGTGCTGCCGCCGGGGGCGGTGCCGCAGTAGGACTGTCTTCAATCCAGCGCGCCTCACAGGAAGAGTTGATCAAATGTTCCGGATTCACCTATTTGGTAGATTCCGCGTCGAATATGGCGACGAACCTGTCGAAGGTCTGGGCACATTTAAGGTTCAGGAGCTCCTCAGCTATCTGCTGGTCCATCGCAACCGGCCGCGTCCTCGCGAAACGCTGGCCTCATTGCTCTGGGGAGATATGCCGACGGAGAAAGCCAGGAAACACTTGCGTCAGGCTCTGTGGCATCTGCAAACAGCATTGAAGTCTCGCGATGCCGCGGTCGTCGATCAGATTCTCGTGGTCGAAGACAACTGGGTCCAACTCAACACTACAAATGAAATCTGGCTTGACGTCGCCGTGCTCGAGGAAACTTTCGCGGCGCTCAAAGACAAACCGGGATGGGCGTTGAATGCAGAAGAAAAAGATCGGCTGCAAGTGGCCGTGCAGGTTTATGAAGGCGAATTACTCGAAGGGTCGTACCAGGACTGGTGTTTATTCGAGCGTGAACGGCTTCAGAATATTTATCTCGCCATGCTTTATAAATTGATGAGGTATTGCGAAGCACATTTCGAGTATGAGGCCGGGCAGATATTTGGAACACGTATTCTCAACTACGACCGCGCCAGTGAACGCACGCACCAACGGTTGATGCAGCTTCAGTACATGGCCGGCGATCGCACGGCGGCGTTGCGGCAGTATGAGCGATGTGTCGCCGCGCTCGATGAAGACCTCGGCGTCAAGCCTGACAAACGTACAGTCGCCCTTTACGAAAAGATTCGATCCGGCGAGCGTCCGAGCAGCCTGACTCAACCGGTGTCGCCTTCGAGCGTGCCGACGGTCTCGATGCTGACCAACATCATCGGACGCCTGGAAGATCTCGAGCTCACGCTGGTCGACATGCGAAAGAACGTGCGCCAGGACATCAGAGACATCGAAGTCGTGTTGAATAACGGTAAATGAGACAGGATTCACATGATTTTACAGGATTAACATGTAAATCCTGCAAATCATGGAATCCTGTCAGGCTAACTCACGAGATCGAACCGGTCGAGGTTCATTACTTTATTCCACGCGGCGACGAAGTCGCGGACGAACTTCTCCTGTGAGTCGCTGCATCCGTAAACTTCAGCGACGGCTCGCAGTTGCGAGTTGGAGCCGAAGATGAGATCGACACGCGTGCCGGTCCACTTGAGTTCGCCTGTTTCGCGATCCCGACCTTCGAATACGCCTGCGTCTTCCGCGACTGGCTTCCACGTCGTGTTCATGTCGAGCAGGTTCACGAAGAAGTCGTTGGTGAGCGTCTCCGGCCGCGTCGTGAAGACGCCGTGTTGCGACTGTCCGAAGTTGGCATTCAACACGCGCATGCCGCCGACGAGCACCGTCATCTCAGGAGCAGTCAGCGTCAGCAGTTGCGCACGATCGACCAGCAGCTCTTCTGCGGAGACGGTGTACCTGGTTTTGAGATAGTTGCGGAAACCGTCGGCAGGCGGTTCGAGGAACGCAAACAACTCGACATCCGTTTGCTCCTGCGACGCATCGGTGCGTCCGGGCGTGAAAGGCACGCCCAGATCGTAACCGGCATTCTTCGCAGCTTGCTCGACGGCTGCGCATCCACCGAGGACGATCAAATCCGCGAGCGAGACTCTCTTCGCGCCTGACTGCGCGTTGTTGAACTCCGTCTGAATTCCCTCGAGCGTGTCGAGCACTGGCATCAGTTGTTCCGGCTGGTTCGCTTCCCAATCTTTCTGCGGCGCGAGACGAATGCGCGCGCCGTTTGCACCGCCGCGTTTATCCGAGCCGCGGAACGTGGACGCCGATGACCACGCCGTCGAGACGAGTTGGGAAATAGATAATCCGGAGTTGAGGATTTTGTCTTTGAGGACGGCGATGTCGTGGGCGTCGATCAGCTCGTGATCGAGCGCGGGCAGCGGGTCTTGCCAGATGAATTCCTCTGACGGGACTTCCGGACCGAGATAGCGCGAGCGTGGTCCCATATCGAGATGCGTCAGCTTGAACCACGCGCGTGCAAACGCGTCTGCGAACTGTTCCGGGTTTTCGTGATAACGCTGTGAGATCGGACCGTAGATCGGATCCATTCGCATCGACAGATCGGCAGTCGTCATCATCGTCGGAACGCGCCTGGTCGAGTCTGTCACATCCGGCGCGAGATCTTTCTCGGCCACGTTCTTCGGTCGCCACTGCCAACCGCCCGCGGGACTCTGCGTCAGTTCCCACTCGTAGCCAAACAACATGTCGAAGTAGCCCATATCCCAGCGCGTCGGGTTTGGCGTGAACGAACCTTCGAGAGTGCTGGTGATCGTGTCGCGGCCCTTGCCGGTGCCGAAACTGCTGTTCCAGCCAAGGCCCTGCTCTTCGATCGCCGCGGCTTCAGGTTCCGGACCGACGAAAGAAGCGTGACCGGCGCCATGGCACTTGCCGAACGTGTGTCCTCCGGCAGTGAGCGCAACTGTCTCTTCATCGTTCATCGACATGCGCGCGAACGTTGCGCGAATGTCTCTGCCTGATGCGACGGGATCTGGTCTGCCGTTCGGTCCTTCAGGGTTGACGTAGATCAAACCCATCTGGCTCGCGGCGAGAGGAGTCTCGAGTTCGCGGTCGCCGGAGTAACGCGCATCGCCGAGCCACTCTTTCTCAGTTCCCCAGTAAATGTCTTCCGGCGATTCCCAAACGTCTTCACGGCCGCCGGCGAAGCCGATGGTCTTGAATCCCATCGACTCGAGCGCGCAGTTGCCGCAGAGGATCATCAGGTCGGCCCATGAGATCTTTTTGCCGTACTTTTGTTTGATGGGCCAGAGCAGGCGGCGGGCCTTGTCGAGGTTCTGGCTGTCGGGCCAGCTGTTCAGTGGGGCGAGGCGTTGTGTGCCGGCGCCAGCGCCGCCGCGACCGTCGCCGCTGCGATATGTGCCCGCGCTGTGCCAGGCCATGCGGATGAAGAGCGCACCGTAGTGACCGTAGTCTGCCGGCCACCACTCCTGCGAGTCAGTCATCAGCGCATAGAGATCTTTCTTGACCGCCTCGAGGTCGAGTTTTTTGAATTCCTCAGCGTAGTTGAAGTCCTCGCCCATCGGGTTACTCATGGGAGAATGCTGATGAAGAATTTTGAGGTTCAACTGGTTGGGCCACCAGTCGCGGTTCGATGTGCCGTTGAGGGTAGCGCGCTTCTGCGCACCGCCCGTGAACGGACACTTGCTTTCTTTAACTTCCACATAAATTTCCTGTGTTATTAGAGCTTCCTTCATCTCTCTGTTCCTCCCTTTCCGGTTTGGACTTCTTCAACTAGGGTCTAGCGGCTGCGCTTTAGCCTGCGCCATAAGAGCCAGGGACTAGCCGCTGTGCTTCAGCCTGCGCCATAAGAGCCAGGGTCTAGCGGCTGCGCTTTAGCCTGCGAAGCAGGCGTGAGCGTAATGCCTGGGGCGTAAGCCCCAGGTTAAAAACGCATTAGAATTTCAAGCCCGCGAACGCGGGCGACAGATAAACGGCTGCCACCCATTTCATGGGCTGATATCGCCTCGGTATTCACGATCCTGGGGCTCACGCCCCAGGCTTTACGCTCGCGCCTGCTTCGCAGGCTGAAGCCGATTGCGACCGCTTAGCCCTACCATGGACCAGGTGGACCAAAAGCTGGCCCATGAGTTCGTTCGCGTCTGCATAGCGTGAAGCCGGGGCTGCGAGAAGGTCTGCCTCGGACTGCACGTAGCGGTCTGGTATCAGTTCGTGACGACAGTTCTCGACCATTGCGAGCGTGCTGTCGGGTGTCATCTCGAGGTGGAATTGAAGACCGATGACGTTTTGTTTTAACTGAAATGCCTGATGTTCGCAGGCTTCGCTGCGCGCCAGGTTCGTTGCGCCCTTCGGCAGATCGAAGCTCTCGCCGTGCCAGTGAAAGACCGTGCATTCCGATGGAAAACTAAATGAAGATCCGGGCACCGCTTGAATCGGAAACCACCCGATTTCCTTCACTGAGTTTCGATAGACTCGCGCGCCGAGTGCGCTCGCGATCAGTTGCGCTCCGAGACAAACACCGAGCACCGGAATATCTCTTTCGATCGCGCCTCGCACCGCACGTTTCTCGTCTTTGAGCCACGGCAGTTCGGCTTCGTCGTTGACGCTCATCGGTCCACCCATCGCAATCAACATGTCGATGCCGTCGAGCACGGGCGCTGCGTCGCCTGCGAACCAGCGCGTGTAGCTGATCTCCGCGTCGCGCTGGTCCAACCAGTAGCGGATGCTTCCGAGATCTTCGAACGGAGCATGTTGGAATACATGGACCTTCATATCGGTTCGCGAGTTATCTCCATTGCCGCGCCAGATGATTGCTGTACTCGGCGTAACGGTTATTCACCGGCGGTATCTCTTCATTCCTCGGCGGCGCAAGTCTGAGTCGATCAAATGCACGATCGATCACGGGATCTTCGAAGACGCGGTTCTCCCTGAACATCTTCAACGTCGGCGATGCTGAAGTCAGTATTCCGTTGCGTATGGAGTTGTAGTCGACGACTTCTTCGACGATCTGTGCAGGGCTTGGAAACTCCTCCGGGAACAACTCGAGCATTCGCGTTAGCCCCGCTTTATCGGGCTGAAGGAAAGCGAGCATCATGTCGGGAAGCAATGTGCCGACTTTGCGTTTCGTTTCGCGCGGGAGTCGAGGCCAAACATACTCAAACACCTTGCGGAAATATGCGTGATGACGGCCTTCATCCGTCGCATGATCATTTGCGAGATCACGAACGGCCTTTTGCACGCTTTCATCCTTCGGCAGTTTCACCAGAGAACCTGTGATCAGCGTTTCTGAAATGATCACAAAGAACAGTTTGATAAACGGGCGATATTCCGGTTCTTCACTCGCCACCAGATCCTCAAGCGTTCTCAGGAAAGCGGGCGTAAGCCGCAACCGCTTCACATTCGTGTGTTCCTGAACCGCGCCCATTAGCCGGTGACACATCTCAGCATGTGCACCTTCGTCGATGTAGATCTTGAAGGCGTCGTCTCTCATCTGCGACGGAAGCCATGGCAGGAAATCTTCATCGCAGAGCAACTTATTGACTTCGTTTACCGGACCCAGCTCCAGCCTGACTGTGAACTCCAGAAAGTTGTAGAGATGAAGCACAAGCAACTCGCGCCTGATGTGCTCGGGTGACCTCAAAACTTTCGGGTGTGCGAACAAGGTCGCGAGAGCTTGCGGATAGAAGTAGAGATCTCGATCGAATTGAGTTGCTCGACGCGACTTCTTGCGGATGTAGGCCAGTTCGTCCCACTTCACGAACTGCGACTCGTACGAAGCAGACGGCAGCGCACGGTTGATTTGCGGCTGCGGATTCTTCGAAGCCTTGTAACGCGCGGTGATGAGAAACGCACGCGACTCTTTTTGAAAGTCGCACAACGGGTAGAGCCGTTTGCAAATTCCATCGAATACAACCATCGACAGAATCGTCATCATGAACTTCGTCGAGCCGCGAATCTTGAACCGGCGCTGGATCTCAATCAGCTGATAGACAAACAGCGCCACCTCAAACTCATGCGACTTCAATGCCGAGTGCCTGGCGATCAACTCAACCATCGCCGCTTCAAAACCCGCGACGTCGCAGTTCTTCGCGCGGTATGACGCGTTGTCCAAAATGATCCGCGCACATTCGCGGCTTTCGTTGTTCACCAGACCAAAGAAGAAATCCACGAAGTCGCGGCGATCTTTTTCATCCAGGTTTGCAACCAGTCCCGTGTCGAGAATGACAAACTCGCCAAACTCACGAATGAACACGTTACCCGGATGCATGTCGGCGTGGATGAGGCCGTCGATAAAGATCATCTTGTACAGCGCGCGAAGTCCGGCCAGTGCGGCCGTCTTGCGTTCGTCTGCCGTGAGGTTGGCGGAATCGGTCCGCCGCAAGTGGTCCAGGTATTCCATCGTCAACACATCTTCAGTGCAGAGATGTTCGACGAGTTCAGGAAACTTGATGTGCTCGCTGCGGGCGAACGCTTCGCGGAAGCGACGGTTGTTCGCGGCTTCCAAATGGAAGTCGAGCTGCTGCCGGATCGGGAGTTGAATGTCGTCGACGAGTTCGACGATCGGAACCGCACGCATTCCCGGCAGCTTCACCAAAGCTCTGGAGATCGACTCGAGAATGCGGATGTCGTTATTGACGACACGAGAGATCCCGGGACGCCGGATCTTTACAGCCACTTCGCGTCCATCCTTCAGACGCGCACGATGTACCTGGGCAATACTCGCCGACGCGACCGGCGCGAGATCAAACGACTCAAACAGCTCATTCAACGGACGCCCGAATGCCGATTCGATGATTCCGGGTATCTGTTCACTATCGAAAGGTGCGATCTGATCCTGCAAACGAACGAGCGGTGGTCCAACACCGTCCGGAAGCAGATCCGGCCGTGAGCTGAGTATCTGTCCGACTTTAATAAACGTTGGTCCAAGACTTTCGCAGAGCGCAGCCAGGCTCTCGCCAAACGCGCGAGCGCATTCATCTCTCCGCCCACTGGCGCACAGGTACGCAGCACGCACACAGAACGCCGTCCCATGCCGAACGGTCAGAAACAGTATTTCGAGAAAGCGGGCGACCATTGTTTTATTCGCCACACGGGCGAAGCACGTTACATTTTTCAACGACGATGCAGATCGACCGGACTGCGCCATCGCTTCTCCATCGCAAGGTTTACGGCACAAACCTGGTTCTCGACGGTATCGGTCGTGCTAACCGTTTCCACCGTCGGTCGAATCGCGCTAATGACGTTCTCAGCGATCCAGTACTCGACGTGATGGTCCATCACCGTGTAAAGCACGAGCGATTCGTCAGACGAGTACGATGGCCAGCGAGCTCCAACTCCAGCCTCCTCCAGCACTCGAACTTTTCCTTCTCGAGTGCGTTCGGTAAGCATCTCCCTGTCCTGTTCGTCGTGAATACTCCAGATCAGCGCACCACTACGGCCCTGTCGCGGGTAATTCTTCTGGTTCCAATCAGGTCCGGCCAACGTCTCGTAGTCACCGCCGCCGATCGCGCGACGGAAGAAGCCCCACGTCCAGTTGCCGCCGCGCGTCGACATGAAGATGACGCCCTTGCCGTCGCTGGTCCACGACGGCGCTTCGTCAAACCAGTTGCCGTCTGTGACACTTTCGACCTTGCGAGTGTTCACATCGACGACGTAGATCCGCGCCTCAAAGGGATCGGTGTCAGACTGGAAGAGCAGTTTCGTGCTGTCCGGCGACCAGTCGATTGGGCCATCCATTCCGTGCAACTCGGCAACCGCTGCGGTCAGGATCTGGCGGTCTTCGCCGTCAGGATTGATGACGCTTACTTCCCAACGCCGGTCAGACTTTCCAACGAACGCGATGCGCTTACCGTCAGGAGACCAGCGCGGGTAGCAAGCCTGGCCGGGTCCGGTGGGCAGAACACGTCGCGCTCCGGTTGCGACGTCGAGGATCTTCAGGACCTTGCGGTCGTCAGTCTGCGAGCAATAGACCACTCGCTCGGCACGCGGATCGAACGAAGCCTGGAGCGGATGCTCTGATTGATCGACGAGCGTTCTGATCTTTCCGGTTTTTCTGTCGAGCACCTTGATCGCGGTGCCACGTTGAACGAGACGGTGAAACAGAAGCCTGTCGCCGCTCGCGCTCCATGTGGGCCAACGATCGTCGTCCGGCGCAGAGGTCAGTTGCTGCGCCCTGCCGCCAGTACCGGGCACCAGGAAGATCTGTGACGGACCTTCCTCGGCCCTTGAAAACGCGATCAACTCGTCGCCAGGTGAGGTGTTTGGCTTGTAGTCCCAGGGCTTGCCAGTGGTCAACGGAATCACTTCGCCGTTGTCGACGCGCATGCGAAAGACGTCGCCCGAACCGCTGTCGTAGCGATGACAGATGAGCGTTTCTCCGCTCGCCTCGAACGCACACGCACCTGCGCGGCCCGACTGCCGGCTGACTCTGCGCGCTGTTCCACCGGTTGCCGGAACAACGTAATAATCGCGCTTGCCCCATGGACCACCTGTGTAGACGAGTTGTTTGCCGTCGGGTGACCAGGCAGGATACTCGTCGTCGTGTTCAGAGAAAGTGATCTGTTTGAGCGCGCCGGTCTTGAGGTCGATGGTCCAAATATCTTTTTGACCGGTTCGTGTCGAGCAGAATACGAGTGTGGAACTGTCCGGTGACCACTTCGCTTCGAAATCGTCAGCCGGATCGTTTGTGACTTGTGTCCACTGCGTGGTGCGGACGTCGTATATCCACACTTCCCAGTTGCCTGTGCGCTTGGAAGTGGTGACGATTCGCTGTCCGTCGGGCGACAACGTCGCGTCGCCGCCGCCGGCGCGATCAACCGCAACTCGGTAAGTTCGAAATACGGGTTTGGTTTCCGACCAGCCGCGCGGCACTGCGGCGAGAATCATCGGCACCACGACACCGCCGAGAATCGCGCCCAGCCAGAACATGCCAATCTGCCGGCCGATAAACCGGCTGGAGCTGGAGGTTGACTTTAAGAGTTTAGTCACTGTGCACGCTCCTTACCGGGTTCCGAGTAGAAGCCTACCGCCCCTGCTGAATGACGATGCGACTGTAAGGACCACATAGAACACGCCCGCGACGAGCAGGATCACATGGCTATTCAGAAAGCCATGCAGCAACACTGCCATTGCCATCGCGAGCACAATCGCGACGTTTTCACTTTGCTTGACTATTGAAAACACGCGGCCGAGGAATGGCTCCTCAACCACTGTTTGCAAGATCGAGTAGAAGCAGACGACAACAACCGAGACGACGATTCCCAACGCAAACATGATCAGCGTCGAGACGACGACGTGAGACACGAGTGCGTATAAAGTGAGACTGACGCCTTCAGTCAGCAGTCCAAGAAAGACCATCAGTCCTTTGCCGAAACGTCTCACGAGAACGGGAGCAAGCAGCCCGCCCAGGATCGCGCCCAGACCGAACATGCCAATCTGCCAGCCTATAAGCCTGCTCGACGCCGACAGTTGATCTTTGACGAAGGAAGGAGCGAGCGGCATCCACATGCCCGCGCAAAGCAGGCTGACAAAGACCATCACGTTGAGACGCAGGACGAGGCCGTGAGTGGTGATGTAGCTCCATCCGGCTTTTACGTTCTGTAATGTGCTCGCGAGCGAGAGTTCGACACGCTCGCGAGTTAATGATCCACTCTTCACACGCATCACGAGGAGTGCGCTTGCGAGGAACGACAACGCATCAACGATCAACGTCGCTTTCAATCCGGCGAGGATTAATAACTCCGCGCCGATGATTGGACCAGCAACCATCGTGAGACTCGAGGCGCTTTGATCGAGACCGTTCGCACGTGGCAAGTCTTGCACTTCAACTACAACGGGAAGCAATGCTGACTTGGCCGGCAGGTAAAAGACGGAGGCGATTGAGTGAAGCGCCGCCATCACGTAGATCATTCCCGAGGTGGGCCGCCACCAGATGAGCAACATGAAGATCATCCGCAGTAGATCCGAAACGATCATCACGAGTCGCTTGCTGTAAGCGTCGATCACTACGCCGGCGAGGGGCGCAACGAGCGCGCCCGGAAGCAGTTCGAGTGTTAGCAGGAGAGCGAGTGCGAGGACCGAATCGCCTGTGCTGGAGACGTAAAGGATCAGACCTACACGGCTGATCTGCGAGCCTGTCATCGAAAGCAGACTCGCCAGCCAGAGATTGCGGAAGGAACTATTGCCGAGCACCCGTTTCATGTTTAGTTGGCCGCGGATTAACGCGAATAACCGCAGATTTGTGTTGATCCGCGTTCATTCGCGGCTGATTCACCGCCTTCGCTGGAATACGACACAGGCGCGGAAATCCGCGCCTGTGTCATGACGGTCAACATGTCGCGCCGTTAACCCTTAGCTCACTGACCGCCAGTCTCTTACGTGCCTGCCGGGCTCATCCGGAATGCCGTCGAGATTGGAGTCCACTTCACCCTTGGTCGTCGCATGCGCCGGCAGGTAGTTGAGATCGATGACGCCGTCGCCATCCCAGTCAACAACCTTGCCCTTGAAGCGGCCGTTAACGAAGCCGTTGGTCTTTGGTCCAACAACCGGGTGGTGCAGTGTCGAAAGAATCGAGTTGCCGGGGAAGAAGAAATCGCCGCCGCTGTTCTCGATCCGCTCGAGGTTCACATACGACCAACCCTGGAACAGACCGCGCACATACTCGATCGCCTTTCGGCCTTTCACGCGGATGTCGTCGTTCAGGAACCACTGTCCCTGCCGTGCGAACGGCACCGTCACATCTTCCACCA
>DASTQB010000245.1:0-3785 GCA_035761985.1 Pyrinomonadaceae bacterium | reverse complement strand
TGCCTTTTTGAACCGACACGTAGATCTCGGAAAGTCGATCTGCCGCTGCCGGATCACTGCGCGCAAGCAGAGTGATCAGATCGTCACGCTGGGCCAGTAACGGCCGCAGAGCGTCCTTCTGAGCCGCGGCGAGATCCGAAGTCGTGCTCGTAGTGTTTACCTGTTCGCTCAGGGAAGTGAAGAACGTACTCGCCGCGACACGCGCACGCTCGTATTCGCCGCGCCGTGCGTCCAGGGCGGCGGATGAAAGACTATTCTGCAACTGGCAGAGTCGCAGATCGCGCTGCACGGCGTCTCGTTCAGCCGCACGCCCGCGCGCGACGACCCACATCGGAATCAAACCTACAAGAAACGCCACCAGCATCAGGACCGCATAAAGTGCGATGCGACGGCCCATTGGTCCAACAGTACGATCGGGTTCAGTACTCATTTCCGCCTCCTCCAGCACACAATCACACAAGGATTCTGCTAAATTTTATCGTTTTTAACGTTTCTTTATGTTGGAATGCACGCGCGCCCGGAGAAATAACTTATGAACAATCGACATCGCTGGATCTTAGTCGTCGCTGCCGTCGTCATTTTTGTCTGGTTCCTTGTTGGCTCTTACTGGTGGAGCAATAGCTTCGACTCCACCGGCGACGCGATCTCCCAGACGTGGCGATCGATGATCGACAACTGGATGATAATCGTCATCCTCAGCGATGCGTTTTTCTTTGTGGTGCTGGTCTTCGCGTGGGTGCTCGGAGACGCTAAGCGGCGCGGCTGGGAAGGCTTCAAACGATGGGCATGGATTCCGGCTATGATGATGCTTGGAAGTCCCGCGCTGCTGGTCTATCTCGCGGTACGTCCGCCCAGAAATCGTGAATGAAGATCCATGTTATCCGTGCGCCAAAACATAACGAGCGATCTCAACGCGGTTGCTGAAACTTTTCTTATCGAGTATGTGGCTGATGTGATTCTCGACTGTTCGAACACTTATATCGAGTTCAGCCGCTATCTCCTTGTTGCTGAGACCGCGCGACACCGCAAGCGCCACTCTATTCTCCGCATCGGTTAGTTGTTCGTCGTTGAAGTTGAAAGCTGGTTCCGCAGCATTTGTGGCACTAACAAGTCGCGCGATTTGCGAATGAGTCCGCTCTACTCGATTCACGATCGCGCTCACTACCGCAAGCAACTCGGCAGGCTCAAAAGGCTTCGTGAGATACGCATCGATCCCGGCGCGGAAACCCTCGATGCGATCTGCCGTCTCGTCTTTAGCAGTCAGAAAGACTATCGGAACGAGCGAAGTTCTCTCGGAGCCTCGCAGTTGGCGCGCGAGCTTGTAGCCGTCCATTCCGGGCATTCTGATGTCGCTGATGATGAGATCTGGAATCGATTCCGCTAATTGCAGCAGCGCCTCCTGTCCACTGCGGGCAGTGGTCACTTCGTAGTTCTCAGTTTTCAGGCAGGCGGCAACAGCACGAAGTAGATTCGGCTCGTCGTCAACTACCAACAAGCGCTTCGGCATCTGCGCTCTCCTCCTTTCGCTCGGCAACGTCTTCCCAAACCGGCAACAGCACTTTGAAAGTTGTGCCACGGCCCAGTTCGCTTTCGACACTTATCTCGCCGTGTAATTGCGTGACGATGTGTTGGGCCAGGTAAAGACCGAGGCCGACTCCCGGCGCGGCCGTTCCGCGCGACGTTTCCCCGAACTCCTGAGAGCCGCGATAAAACTTCTCAAAGACGTGTGACACGTCAGCTTCCGAAATCCCTTTGCCGCTGTCGTTCACGGCAATCACGACGTTGTCCGTCGCCGGCTTCGCGGAAACGTTGATGTAGCCGCCTTCGGGTGTGTACTTGATCGCGTTGTCGATCAGCCCGCGGATCACTCTTCGCAATGCTTCAAAGTCGCCCTTAACAGGCGGCAGCTTTGGATCGAAAACAGTCGTTAACCCGATGCCGAGCGAATCGGCCCGCGGACGTTCAGCAGCCACGCTCGAATTAACCAGTTCGCGGACGTCGACTCGAGTCTTGCGCAGCTTGTAAGCTCCCGACTCGATACGCGAAAGGTCGAGCAGATTGCCCACGAAATCGATCTGCCTGTCACATTCGATGGCGATAGTCCGCGCGTGTTCGAGCCGTTCTTCTTCAGGAAGTTCGGAATGTTGCAAGAGATGTGCGAGCAGCTTGATGGTTGTTAAAGGTGTCTTCAGCTCGTGCGAAACGCTACTCACGAATTCGGACTTGAGCCGGTCCAACTCGGTCAGCCGCTCTTCACGTTCCGCGATCTGATTGGCCATCGTATTGAACGCGACACCCAGATCGCCGATCTCGCCGCCCCCCAAACGCGGCGCGCGTGCAGCTAAGTCGCCGCTGCCCAAACGTTGCGCTGTCGAGCGAAGGCGTCGCACGGGTCTCACTATGCTGCGTTCGATCACGAGCGCTGCTCCCAGCGCAAGAAACAAAGCAATCGCGGCAATGATGCTGTAGCGAATCATTCGTTGACGCGCAGGCTCATAAAGCAAGGCGCTGGGAATTCCGATCATTGCAAGCAGGCTGGTCCCCCTAACGTGCGCGACTCCATACACACGCTTCACGCCGTCGATTGGACTCGTCAACTCGGCTACGCTGGTTTGCTCAGTGGACAGCACGGACGAGAGTGGCGACCAGCTTACATCCACTTCTGACGGTGCTTCCGATCCACGCCGGCGGTAGAGCACGCGCCCATCCGAATCCAGTACCGAGATGATCGCTTGTTGTGAGAGCTTGATATTGTCGAAGAGCTGGTTGATAGCAGCGCCATCGATTCGTGCTATGACCGCGCCGCCTTTTTCAATCGGAACAGCGATGATAACGATAGGTTGAGCTTCGTCAACCGTACGATCCGTAACGACGGTCCATGAAGCCTGTTCCCGCATCTGAGAGACGAGGTAATCAGTGAGTGCAGTAGGGAGCACCTCGCGTCGCGTCGGTTGCGACATGATTGTCGTGCCCGCTGAATTAGTAATACGGAGATCCAGCCAGAATGGTCGTGTGCGAAGCACTGTTTCGAGATTTTGGCGAACGGTAGGTGTGCTCGTGTCGTTCTCGCCGGCCAGCGCGGCAATCGCGTCCAGCGCTCTCTTCTGCGCATCTAGCCAGCGTTCGAGTGCAACGGATGCAAGATCAACCTGCTGCTTGACTGAGTCGTCGAGCTGAGCGCGACTGAGGCGCCACATGTTTCTGAGATCGAGGGCGCCGACGACTACGAGCGGCACCGCAATGCCTGCTGCGAGTAGTAACAATTTGCCGCGAATACCCACGATGACGAAAAGTATAACAACGGGAAGGAACTGGGCCGTAAGGGTAAACACTTATGTGAGTCCGTAATTCCACGGATTCATTGCGCGCAACCGCGGCTTAGAATGCTTCGCGGTCAAGGTTCATACGGCGACATGAACGCTGGCCACGCTCCTTATGGACTGGACTGGGTTGGGCGGCCTCCTGCCCAGACAATGCGCCTCCGTAATCGCGGGAATTGCGATTATCGGAGGCGTCTTGTTTGGTAGAGCAAGCAGGGTAGGGGTCAGCGATTGAACTTTTGCATCGTGATCGTGACGATTGGTTTGTCGCCGGCAGTGCGGTTGTAAGAGACCCAGTAGCCCGCTTCGGGATAACGGTTCAACTGGTACATGGAACCATCGGGTTTGGCTTCGAGCTCGATGCCGAGCACTGAGCTGGGCGAGGGCGCATCATTGTTGTCGCCGATGTAGTCGATGGAAATCGCCATCACCTTTTTGTTCTCGTCATAGTAGATCTGCGCCGAC
>DASTQB010000244.1:0-6683 GCA_035761985.1 Pyrinomonadaceae bacterium | reverse complement strand
CAGCCCTGCGAGTAAGCCTCCAGTTTCGAGTTGCACGACCTTTGTTTCAACGGCCTCGATGCCGCGTGATACGAAAGTGTAAGGATAACCGCGGTATGCGATCCGAATCGGACCGGATGGGCCATACTCCGAAGTGAGGTCCCAGCTATCAGAGTCACTTTCGAACCCTAGTCGCGTTTTTAGATCCCGGATGATCGGCGCGAACTCCTGATCGCCACCCGAGCAACTGAGCAGCTTCAACCCGGGCCTGTAATTCAACGGCCACTGATCTTTGAAAGGATTGCGTCCGGAACAGCCAACGACGTAGTCGCAACACATCATCAACTGCTCGAGCGAATCGACACGATCGATCGGACGGCGCAGGAATCGTGGCAGGTGGAGATCGGGATTCGTATCGTAGAAAAAAACATATGCCTTTTGCCTGACAGCAAGGGTGGCGATTGACTTGCCGATGCTGCCGAGCCCGATGATTCCCAGTTGCGTTCCCTGCAGGCTTTGGCCGTGAAGAAACTCCGTGTTCATTTTGTCGATGAAACATCGAGAGAAGATGCCGCTGCCAATCTCCAACTTAACCGCCGTCCTTGCCCATGAGAATACGGGGAAACGCAAGGGCCGTTCTTCGAGAAGAAAAATACCCTGCGACGTCTGTTCGACGCCGCATACTGCATATCTTCGCAATACTTCAAAAGGCACACTCGCAATGCACGTCCCTCCGTCATCCAGCACGAGCACACGTTTGATGCTGCGGTCTGCGAGCTTCTCCACCGCGATCTGCCAGAGCCGATCGACATCGCGTTGATAGTAGTGCTCAAATTCGCCCGGCTCAGGCATTGTGCTGTCGACGACAGTTACACCCAGTTGGCGCACGCTTTCGATTATTCCAACATTATCCGAATAAACTTTGCCGGCCACGAAGATGTTTTCCGCTGGAAGTCCCAGATCGCAAACGGTTCGCAAGAGGTCAACCGTCTGGGCTAACATGTGTTGCACAGTCACCAGAGCAGTATCCTCACCGAAGTCGAAGCGAGCGGCTGTGGCGCGGTCGAGGAGCGCGCGAGTGAGTTCTGGAAACGGAGGTTGTCGAGAGGCCATAGCACCGGCGAGAGACGGCGATCTAATCGGGGGTCCTAATACTTATGTAATTTGTAAGCGAGACATTTCCTGTGTCTGTGTTCGCCTTGACACTCGTTAAACCTGACTGTTAAAGTACGCGGTCTTTTTCTGCCCGAAATTCAGCCTTGTATGCACATAAAGGAGCTGTTTTGACTAGCGAATCCGGTTACCTCTTTACCTCTGAGTCTGTTACTGAAGGACATCCAGACAAGATTTCCGATCAAATCTCAGATGCCGTGCTTGACGCGGCATTAAGTGCCGACCCAACAGCGCGCGTCGCTTGTGAGACGCTCGTGACCACTGGTCTCGTGGTTGTCGCAGGCGAGATCACTACTGACGCTGTGATCGATTACACGAGGGTCGCCCGCGAGGCTATCCGCGAGATCGGATACACCAGAGCGAAGTATGGCTTCGATGCCGATACCTGTGCGGTGTTGTCGGCGCTCGACAGGCAGTCGCCCGATATCGCAATGGGTGTTGACACGGGCGGCGCCGGCGATCAGGGATTGATGTTTGGCTTTGCGTGTAATGAAACACCGGAGCTGATGCCGCTGCCGATCCAGTTGGCCCACATGCTTTCGCGGCGTCTTGCGGAAGTGCGCAAGTCAGGCGAGCTTCCCTATCTTCGTCCCGACGGCAAGTCGCAGGTGACGATTGAGTATCGTGACGGCCGTCCGTTCCGAGTCGAAGCAGTTGTGATCTCTTCGCAGCACGATTCGAAAGTGGAGAACGACCAGTTGCGGTCTGAGATCGAAGAGAAAGTTATCAAGCAGACCGTCTCATCTGAACTGCTCGACAAAGACACCAAGTATCACATCAATCCAACCGGACGTTTCGTTACGGGTGGTCCACAGGGCGATGCTGGTTTAACCGGCAGGAAGATCATCGTCGACACTTACGGAGGTTACGCACCGCACGGTGGTGGCGCTTTCTCGGGTAAGGATCCGACGAAGGTCGATCGCTCCGCTGCTTACATGGCGCGTTACGTTGCGAAGAACATCGTGGCCGCAGGACTTGCAGATCGTTGCCTGGTCCAACTTGCTTACGCGATCGGAGTTGCGCAACCTGTTTCGGTGCTGGTCGACACTCACGGCACCGGACGTATCAGTGAAGCCGCCCTCGCGAAGTTGGTGCGCGATAATTTTGAACTGACGCCGCGCGGGATTATCGAATCGCTGAATCTGCGCAGGCCTATTTACAAGGCTACTGCCGCTTACGGCCACTTCGGTCGTGATGGTGAGGGCTTTAGCTGGGAGAAAACCGACAAGGCCGAAACTTTGCGCGCGTCCGCTGGTATCTGAACGCGCTGCGTTATTGAGATTTCATAAATCAAACTGGAGAAATACTAAAGATGAGTTCTGCACCGTCCGTCGAATATGACGTGAAAGATATTGGATTGGCCAGCAATGGCAAACAACGCATTGAATGGGCCGAACGTGAAATGCCCGTCCTGCGCTTGATTCGCGAAAGGTTTGGAGAAGAAAAACCGCTGAGCGGAGTCAAGCTGGTCGCTTGCGCGCACATCACCACTGAAACCGCAAACCTGGCCCGTGCTCTTCAAGCCGGCGGCGCGGAAGCAGTGCTGATCGCTTCCAATCCTCTTTCCACTCAGGACGACGTTGCCGCCGCGCTCGTGGCCGACTGGGGCATTCCCGTTTACGCGATCAAGGGTGAGTCCACTGACACTTACAACCGTCACGTGCGCACCGCGCTCGATTCACATCCTGACATCATCATCGACGACGGATCAGACGTGGTCGCGACTCTTCTGAAGGAGCGCGGAAACCAGGTTAAAGAGCTCATTGGTTCAACTGAAGAAACAACTACCGGCATCCAGCGTCTGAAAGCGATGGAAACTGCCGGCGTGTTGTCCTTCCCCTCCATCGCTGTAAACAACGCGCAGACCAAACACTTCTTTGACAATCGTTATGGCACAGGCCAGTCGACGCTCGACGGAATTATTCGTGCGACGAACATCCTGCTTGCCGGTCGCACGCTCGTCGTGGTCGGTTATGGATGGTGCGGCAAGGGCGTGGCATTGCGCGCGCGCGGCATGGGCGCGAATGTAGTCGTGACGGAAGTCGATCCCATTAAAGCGGTCGAGGCCGTGATGGATGGTTTCCGTGTGATGCCGATCAGCGAAGCGGCGACAGTCGGTGATATCTTCGTGACCGTCACTGGTAACCGGCACGTGATTGACGGCGAGCACTTCGCAAAAATGAAAGACGGCGCGATCGTCTGTAATAGCGGTCACTTTGATCTCGAGCTCAATCTAGTGGCACTGCGCGAGATGGCAGGTGATCCGGTGACGATGCGTCCCTTCGTTGAGGAGTACCGAGTCCGGTCTAATAACCGCCGCGTCATCGTGCTTGGCGAAGGACGTTTGATCAATCTCGCCGCGGCTGAGGGACATCCGGCCAGCGTGATGGACATGAGCTTTGCGAACCAGGCGCTGTCGGTTGAGTACCTCGTGAAGAACAAAGGCAAGTTGGAGCCCGGCGTTCACCTGTTACCGGCCGAGGTCGATACCGAGATCGCGAGCCTCAAGCTGCGCGCACTCGGCATCTCGATCGACACACTGACCGCCGAACAACTCGAGTACATCTCGAGCTGGGAAACCGGAACTTAAACCTTCTTTGCCCTCTGGAAGTGAAATAGGTACTATAGGTCTTATACGTCCTATAGGACCTATTATTATGTGCGGACGCGTGAGAGGAAATAGGTCCCTGCTGCAGCGAAGATCAGCAGCGGGGACCAACCTGCCACAGTAGGCCTCAGCAGCCCGTGATTTCCGAGCTGCTGAAACCCACCACCCACTGCCCAGTACGCAATACCGACAACCACCGCGGCACACAGCGCGATCACAGTCCCCTTCCTTCCAAACGACACCGCCAGCGGCATTCCGATAAACGCCATGATCACGATCCCGAATGGCCCTGCGTATTTTCTCTGCAGCGCCACGGCCAGCCCCGACACGTCCATTCCACGTTTTCTCGCAGCATTCAAGTAGCTCTTTAAATCCTTCGCGCTAAGCTGCGAAGGCTTATCGATGGTCGGCCTGAAAACTGCGGGCGACTCCACTCCCGCAAACGTCACATCAGGTTCAGATCGACGCTCGACTTCCATGTCTTTGAGCGCGAGCGTTTCAGCGTCTGTGATCTTGAGATGCGTCGCGTCCATCCACGTCCCGGTTTTTCCACTCACGACTTGCGCAAGATGAACTGCGTCAGCATCCAGCTCATAGACCGTCGGTTCCATGAGCCGTCCATCGTCACCAAATTCGTACGAGTAGAATCGTCGCGTTTCAGTTGAGGCGAGCCACTGTCGCCCGGTACGCGTGGTTGCGCGTGCTTCGCCGCCGCGAATGCGTGCGCGCAGTTCGTCCTGCTTCAGATTGGTTCCCGGCATCACGTGCTCCTGCACGAGCCACGTCCCAAACGCGATCGCAACTGCAAACAGAAACCCCGGCAACATCAAGCGGTAGACACTCTGACCCGACGCCCACCACGCGATTGCCTCGTGTCGTCGTGCCAGCAGTGCGTAGGTGACAAGCACCGAGATCAACATCGTCGCGGGAAACATCTCAACCGTGACGAGTGGAAGCAGGAACAGCAAGTAACGCGCGACTAGACCGGCGCTCGCCTGGGTTACTGCGATGAACCGCCAGAGCTCAAACAGCGTGAAGATATTGAAGATCGCTGCGAGTGCGAAGAAGCATACGAAGAAACTGATTGCGAGTGAACGAAACAGCGTCGCGTCCATCAGGTTTGGAAACCCGAGCGCCAGGAAACCGCGATGCGAAGTTTGACGCGCGGCTTTAGCTGTGGGCTCGGCGGCTTTCGATCCGCGCGGCAGGATCGCGCCGGAAGAGATGAACGGAATTCGAGTAAAGAACACAACCAGCAGGCTCAACGCAAAGACGAAGACGGTTGCGAGCCATGGTCCAACGTAGGGCGATACGGTGCCGACGCGCGCCAGCGATTCTCCGAGTAGCGAGACCAGGTAATAGATGATCACGACGATCAGGCTGAGGATGACGCCGACACTTCTCCCTCCGCGTCTGATTCGTAAACCGAGTGCGGCAGCCAGAAACGAGAAGAACAATGGCGCTACTGAAAGTGCTCCTCTGCGGTTCATGACTCGAATCGCTTCGCTCTGCTGTTGTGGCGTTCCGGACGCGGCACGTTCGCCCAGAGTCGACCAGTCCATCGCGTCAGCGTTTGTGTCGCCTTCGTTCAATCGCTGCACGATGTCGGAACGGCCGGTGTTGATGGAAAACCTCAACTGATCGGAACGCTCGACGACGTAGGATTTGGGATCGTTTGCGGCTGTAGCAGGAGTTTCAGGCTCCGACTCTGCGTCAGCGACCGGAAACCTCGTCGACAGCACGTCAGTTAAAACCAGCTCCGACTGTTCGCCTGAAGAATCGATTCGTCCTGAGCGTGCAGTGAAAACTTCGGTCGTCTTATCGGACCGTTGCGCGAAGATGAAGACGCGGCCCCACGTGCCTAGTTCTTTATTGCCGTCGCGGACGTAGATTACGTAGCGCGGCAACGTGTTGAAGGTTCGCGGCTCGACCGGCGAATCGAGTTTTGCAAGTGCGCCCTGAAGTGCGATGCGTTCGAGATCTCGCGCGGCTTCGGGCGCTTCTTTCAAGTGCAGGTATGTTGTAGCGCCGGTGAATAGCAGGCCCACAAGCAGGGCGGGCCAGATCATGGTCCATGAGCCCACACCCGCCGAACGCATCGCGACGATCTCGCTGTCGCTTCCCATGCGTGAGAAGCCGATGATGATTCCGGCAAGCGTTGCGAGCGGGATTGAAAACGTCAGCACGCCGGGCAACAACGCAGCGAGGATACTGCCGAGCAACGAGAACGGGAGATCCGTGTAGATCACAACTTCAGCGAGCCGCGCTGCCTGTTGCGCGAGCAGGATTGCGGTAAGCAGTAGAACCGACAACAGAATGTACGGCGCCATCGCCCCGACGATGTACCGCGGAATTAAAAAGCCCTGGACGTTAAAGTATTTCTTTAGCATCGTTGTAGGGGTAGCCCTCCGTGGCCACCCAGCGCAAGTCCCAACACGCAAATTTTCCACGCTGGGGTGGCCACGGAGAGCCACCCCTACAATATGCACGCGCCGCCCCAGAAATCCGTCGGTCCTGCGCGGCAATCTAAACCCGCGGACGGATGCGCGGCATGCGTTCGAGCACACGGCCGATGAGTTGAAACGTCAACTCAGCCATCTCCCGCTTTGTCTCCTTCGAAACTTCCCTCGCCTCTTCCGCAAACTTCGCCGGCGGAAGCTTCTCAGTCAACCTCAACTGCGTTTGCAGTCGCTTCGAAACTGCACCACCACGCCCATTACTGCACTGCGGACACCGCAGCGACAGATCCGCACCCAGATAAACTGCTTCATCACCAGTGAAAGCATTATGGCAGTTTCCGCACGTGTGCAAGTCAGGCAAAAAACCTTCAAGCTTCAGCAGCCACACCTCAAAGTAGCGCAACACCGCATCGAGATCCTCGGGTTTCTCTGAAGCCGCTTCAAAGCACGCGAGCGCCATGCGG
>DASTQB010000243.1:0-7193 GCA_035761985.1 Pyrinomonadaceae bacterium | reverse complement strand
GTGAACCAGTAAGCGGCATCGGCGTAACGACCGGCGGGCAGAATTGCTGAACGGTCCTTAACCGAGATGCCAATCACTTTTGAACGTCCGCTGGTCGCGAACTGAAGTTCGTCGCCGACAGTCGAACCGATCAAACGATGCGGACTCGAGCCGAATGCGTTCGGGTTATCGCCGAGGAGTTTTGTTTGCTCGTCGGAGACGCTGGTGATTCGTTTGCCACTGGCCCGATCGAGCCATTCGTTGCCGATGATTCCAGTCTGCGCGGGAAAAGCGCCGGTAAGCATCGTGCCATGACCGGGCGCAGTGTAGGTCGGCATGTGGTCGTAGTTCGATTGCGTCCACGACGCACCGTCGCGCATCAATCGTCGCAATCCATTCTGGACGAACAGATCGCCGAAACGCTCGAGGTAGTCGTAGCGAAACTGATCGACGACGATCAGTAGGACCAGTCGCGGGCGCTTTTCAAGGGCGGGTTGTGTGCGTCGCTGTGCAAAGGTGACAGAGATCAGAAGACTGGTTGCGACAAGAAAGACAACAGGCGTTCGTGAGCGCATGAAACGCATGGTAACACGGATAACACTGATTAAATCTGGATCTGTCCGTGTTATCCGTGGTTACGGTTTTACTCGTAACGGAGCGCTTCGATTGGATCCAGCGACGCGGCTTTGCGTGCCGGATAGTAGCCGAAGAAGATGCCAACCGCGGCGGAGAAGAGAACCGAACCGACAATCGCCATCATCGACACGAGCGTGGGCCAACCGAGAAATGCCGGAATCGCGAGCGAGAGAACGACGCCGAGAACGATTCCAACCGTCCCACCGGTCAAACTCAACACGATCGACTCAATCAAAAACTGGCTCCGCACCGCCGACGAACGGGCGCCGATCGCCATCCGAATACCGATCTCGCGTGTTCGTTCAGTGACTGACACCAGCATGATGTTCATGATGCCGATACCGCCGACGAGCAGCGACACACCCGCGATACACGCGAGCAGGATCGTCATCGTCTTACTGGTTTCATTCGCGGCTTCGGCAACGTCAGTCATGTTTCGAACGGTGAAATCGTTTGGCTCGCTTGCCGTGAGCTTGTGACGCTGACGGAGCAACTCGGTGATCTGCGACTGCGCCGTGTAGGTCGCGTCCTGCGAGATCGCCGAGACGAACGCGATCTGAATGCGGTCTCGTCCGAGGATCTTCTTCTGCACCGTCGTGTACGGTGCAAACGCCACGTCGTCCTGATCGCGGCCCTGTGGGTCCTGGCCCTTCCGGTTCATCACGCCGACGATACGAAACGGCAGGTTTTGGACGCGCAGGTCCTGCCCGATCGGATCGGCGCCTGGAAACAAATTGTCAGCGAGTGTTTGGCCGATCACGATCACACGCGCGGCCGTGCGCACGTCTGAATCAGTGAAGAATGAGCCCGTCGCTACTGGCCACTTGCGGATCTCGGGATACTCCTCGCTAACGCCTGTGACCGCGGTGTTCCAGTTCATGTTGCCGGCGACTAGCTGCGATCTCGCGTTGACGTTTGGCGTCACCATCGAGACGCTTGGCACTTCGCGCTTGATGGCGTCGAGATCTTCGACAGTCAGCGTGTTGGTACCGGTGTCGCCCGTGCCGCTGCGCACGCCGCCGACGTTCTGCGCGCCTGCGCTGACGAAGAGCAAGTTGGTTCCGATGCTTTCGATCTGCGCCTGCACAGACGCCGACGCACCCTGGCCGATGCTCACCATCGCGATCACGGCTGAGACGCCGATGATGATGCCGAGCATGGTTAGGGCCGCGCGCATCTTGTTGCGAACAAGAGCGCGAAAGGCGACGCGAATGATCATTAATAAGTTCATGTTAATTACTCCTCATCATCGTCTTCATCATCGATGACGGGAAGATTTTTCAGTTCTTCCGCTGCACTGCGCCGGTGCTCGACTGGATGGTCCGACTTGATCTTTCCATCCTTGAACACGATCACGCGATCGGCGTATTCCGCGATGTCAGGTTCGTGCGTAACAAGCACGAGCGTGATGCCGCGCTCGCGGTTCAAGCGTTGGAAGATCTCCATCACTTCAACCGACGTGCGCGAATCGAGGTTACCAGTCGGCTCGTCGGCGAGAATCAACGCCGGGTTGTTCACGAGCGAACGAGCAACTGCGACGCGTTGCTGCTGTCCACCCGACAACTGGTTCGGATGGTTTTGCTCGCGACCTGCCAGCCCCACGGCCGCGAGCGCTTCCATCGCACGTTGATGACGCTGGGCTGAATCAACGCCGAGATACAGCATCGGCAACTCAACGTTCTCTAACGCGGAGGTGCGTGAAAGCAGATTGAAACCCTGGAAGACAAACCCGATCTTCTGACAACGAATGTCGGCGCGCTCGTCTTTCGACATCTGCGACACGTCCTCGCCGTCGAGGATGTAAGTGCCGCGTGTCGGGCGATCGAGACATCCGATGATGTTCATCGTTGTCGATTTACCGGAACCTGAAGCACCCATGATCGCGACGAACTCACCTTCCCGGATGGTCAGCGAAACTCCACGCAGTGCGTGAACTTCGACGTCGCCCATCGTGTAGATCTTGTGGATGTGGTCCAGCTCGATTACCGGGCGCGCTTCGGGAACAGGCGCGGGTAGCGCGATCCCGGGCTGCACCGCCTGTGATTCAATTGCAAAATTGGTCGCCATTTTCTTTTCCTATAACTGATAGGTCCTATATGACCTATAGGTCCTATAAGACGTATAGGACCTATATTTTTTCTCTTATCTTCGGCCGCCACCACCGCCTGCACCGCGCGGTGCGTTACCGAATCCCGGCGGTGTCGATTGCGTGCCCGTCGTCCTGCTCGCGCCCGTGATCGTCTGACCAGTGATCACCATCTCGCCTTCGCGCAGATCACCGTCAACCACTTCCGTCGCCGAGCCGTCACTCAAACCCACCGTGATCCTGCGACGCTCAGGCTTGCCATCCTGGCCCAACACCCACACGCCACGAATCTGTCCCGGAAGAACAGGTGCTGACGCTGGTGCAAACCGGTTCTGACCACCTTCGCCCTGCGCAGCATTACCGTCCTGCTGCTGCCGCTGGCGTCTCTGGCCCTGTCCCTGGCCTTGACCCTGACCGGCGCCACTCCGCTCCCTGTTCGCATCCTGGGGCGTGAATCGCAACGCAGAGTTCGGAACCTTCAACACGTTGTTTCGCTCGTCGATCGTGATCGTCAAATTCGCCGTCATGCCCGGTTTCAACTTCTGCTCCGGATTCTCGACGTTGATGACGACGTTATAAGTCACGACGTTCTGCACGTTCACCGGATTCAGTCGCATCTCTGCGATCTCTCCGTCAAACTCCTTGCCCGGAAACGCATCGACTGAAAACTTCACCGACTTCGCCTGCTCGACGAGACCGATGTCAGCCTGGTCGATGTTCGCAATCACCTGCATCTGCGTAAGGTCGTTTGCGATCGTAAAGAGCGTCGGCGCCGACAAGCTTGCAGCCACAGTCTGTCCAACGTTCACGTCGCGTGAAACCACCACGCCGTCGATCGGCGAGGTGATCGTCGTATGACTCAAATTCACTTCAGCCAAACTCAACGCGGCCTGTGCCTGCTGTACTTGCGCAGCCGCCTGCTGGACTTGTGCCTGTGCCTGGGCCACCTGTGCCTGCGACTGTTCAACTGCCGCACCTGACTGCGCGATGCCGGCGCTCGCAGCCGACTGCTCTGTCAGCTTCGCCTGGTTCAACTGGGCCACAGCCTGGTTGTAACGTGCTTCCGCTGTTCGATACGCAGTCTGCGACACTTCATAATCGCGTTGCGAGATCACACCGGCTTTGAGTAACGACTCCTGCTGTCGGAGAAGACTCAACGCGTCGTCCTGCTGCGCCTTCAAAACCGTAACGTTTGCTTCGGCGGCCGACACACCCGCCTGGTTGTTTTGCACTGTCGACCGCGCCGCGAGACTTCTTGCCTGCGCGTCGCTGACGCCGGCGCGTGAATTCACGACTGCCGCACGAGCGTTAGCCAAACTTGCGCGTGCCTGTTCGAGATTCGCGCGCTGCTGGTCCACCTGTGCTTTCGCGACTGACGGATCGAGCTGCGCGATGACCTGGCCCTTCTTCACCACTGAATTGAAGTCAGCGTAAAGAGCGGCGATCGTTCCCGAAGCCTGGCTCCCAACCTGCACTGTCGTCACGGCTTGTAACGCGCCGGTTGCAGTCACGGTGTTTCGCAGGTTGCCTTTCTCAACTCGTGCGCTCATGTATTGCGGAGTGCTCGAATCACTACCCCAAAAATAAATACCGGCGAGCACAACAGCAGCCATCAGGCCGCCGCCGAGCATCAGCTTCTTTTTACCGGCCAATAATCTGGTCCAAAATTGCTTCAGCCAGCCAATGCTTCGGCCAGTGCTGATTCCTGTGACAAGTGGTTGTTTAATCGTTTGTGTCGACATGCGTTTTCCTCTTTAACCTAGACACCCCGAGACGCCCGTTGGTTACCGCAATTTAGCCGCGGATTGACGCGAATAAACACGGATCAATCTGTGTTCATTCGCGAAAATCCGCGGCTAATGCTTTCTTATCAAATTCTGTGTGATGGTTGCCCGATATGAATATGCGGACCAGTAGAGACGCCCGGAACTGCACCTCTAAACGCGAGGTACGGAATACCCGCGCTTTGCAGGAAATTGATCAGCGCACGTCCTTCAACACTATCCGGATGCAAACCAACATCAACTGCATGACGGTGATCCCAACCCATACGGTTGTGCGTTGCACTCTGACCGATCGTGCTCGTCGGCAGTGCTCGTCCAAACGTCTTTGTGAAGAACTGTTGCACCATCGATAGATGCGCCAGTGACCAGTTTCCCGAAGTTGAACGCATCACGACCGGTGTACGATTCAGCGCCATAGAGGTCGTTTTGACGAGTGGTTTAACTCTCGCTAATGCAGCCGCCTTCTTCTGTTCCACCGCAAGCTTTTCAGCAGCGGCGATCTGGGCGCGTGTTTCCTCAACACCTGCCTTCGCGTTCGCGAGTGCGTTCTCGGCTTTTTCCAGCTCGATGCGCGCGATGAGTCCTTCCGAGTAGAGCTGTCGAAGCTGCTCCGCGGAGGTGGTCAACTTTGTGACCTCGGCTTCCTGTAATTGCAATAGCTGTTGGTTGTTTGACTGCGCTTCACCGACGGCGGTCGCGGACACAAAAACGATTACAAGTAAGAGAGCTCTCTTCATCCGTGATATAGACACAGCCTGACCGGGAATGGTTACAACCGGATTTTCCGCAGGGATGTAACCACCCTGCCGGATGAGGTGTCTTAGCTTTCGTGAGGCTCCCCCTCAGAAATCAACTTTTAGGAGTCAGAAAGAAGCAGATGAACAAATTGGGACGTTTTAAAACACTGGCAATAGCTACTCTCTCGGCGATTGCTTTGGCTGCCTCGATTGCCGTTGCTCAAACCACAACACCTGAGCAGGGCAACACCCAGGATCAGCCCCGCACTGAGCGGCGTGGCGGTCGGGGTCGAGGTGAACACAAAGGACATGGCTGGGGAGGAATGCGCCGCGGTGGATTCTTCAAACAGCTCAATTTAACTGAGGACCAGCAAGCTAAGATCAAACAGATCCGCCAAAGCTTCGCCGAAAGAAACAAACCCCTGCGCGAACAGCTCCGAGCCAAGCGTCAGGAGTTGCGTCAGGCCAGCGAAGGCGGTACGTTCAACGAAGCACTGGCAACTCAGAAACTGACGGAAATGGCGAGCCTCCAGGCGAAACTGATGGGCGAGCGCACAAGAATGCATCAGGAAACACTTTCCGTTTTGACTGCTGAGCAAAAAGCCCAGTTGGAACAGTCGAAGGCGCAGTTCAAAGCACGACGTGGCGAACGGCGCAATCGCGATAATCAGTAAGCGTCTCCCCCAGCGAAGTTGGCGGGTTCGGTAAGACGAACCTGCCAACTTCGTTCAAAACCGATGAGGACCGCAACTGGTAAGTGGGCTCGAACAGGCCTTGGACTTGGACCTGGCGCGACAAGCGCAGGACGGTGACGAGTCTGCCTTTGCGGAGATAGTGCGGCGTTACAGCCCGCGAGTATTCAGCGTGGCGAGCCGGTTTTTCCGGCAACGAAGTTTGGTTGAAGAAGCGGCGCAGGAAGTTTTCTTGAAAGCCTTTACCCAGCTTGGAAGTTTCGAAGGGCGCGGATCTTTTGAAGGCTGGTTGACACGAATCGCCACTAACACGTGTCTAAACATGATAAGAGGCGCGAAACGGCGACCGGAATCGACCGTTTCCGATCTTACGGACGATGAGCAGAACTGGTTGGAGCAGCAGTCGGGTGACGGAAGCGAGCGGCTTTCAGTCGAGAATAATCTCGTGGCGGCTGACCTCGCCGATCGACTACTCTCAGTTTTGCCCCCGGAAGATCAGCAGGCGCTATTGATGATCGACGGTGAAGAGGCATCGATCAAGGAAGTGGCGGAAGCGACTGGATGGTCGGAGTCGAAAGTTAAGGTCAGGGCTTTTCGGGCGCGACGTAAACTCAGAGAAGCGATGGAAAACTTATTGAGTCATAAAGGTAAGAAAGCGGATTCACTGGCTGGTGAGCAGGTGAACAGATGAAAGAAAAACACATCATAGAAGTTTTGGATGGTGGATCGATTTTGAGTCTCTCGGAGATCGAGCTCAACGAAGTTCGAGAGCATGCGAGAGAGTGTGAATCGTGTCGCGGTGCCTACGAGGCTGCACGGGTTTCGACGCTTGTGCTGAGAAGCCGTGCAGCCTCCACGATCGAACCGTCTCCCTTTTTTCAGACGAGAGTTTTGGCTGCGTTGAGAGAGCAGCAGGCGGTGGAAAGCGTCCCGGCAATGCTACGGCTGTGGAGATCGGCGAGAGCGCTCGTCTCTTCCATGGCCGTGACCACCGCGGCGTTGGCAGTCCTGAGCTTTTTCATCGCGGCGCCTGACACTGGCGGTCCCGAGCAAACGGCTTCTGTGTTTTCGGCTGACTCGGTGATCATGGACGAGGCTGGCGATGAGCAGATGAGTTACGAGCAGGTGCTCAGCACGATTTACGAGGAAGATGAGGCGAGATAGTCAATGAACATAGTCACTAAAAACAGATCGCAAGTGCGCATTGCGGCCGGGATCATCTTCGTGCTGGGATTTGTAGCAGGCATCCTGGCGCTGAACGTTTATCGAGGACTGGCCC
>DASTQB010000242.1:0-4262 GCA_035761985.1 Pyrinomonadaceae bacterium | reverse complement strand
CGGACAATCAACGTGTGCGTAGTGCCGGTTCGCCGTCTCGTATTCCACGTGCGCCGTCGCGATCGTGATGCCGCGTGCTTTCTCTTCCGGCGCCTTGTCGATCTGATCGAAGGCCACAAACTGCACTTTCGGATTGTGCTTTGCCAGCACCTTCGTGATCGCTGCCGTCAACGTCGTCTTGCCATGGTCCACGTGCCCGATCGTCCCGATGTTCACGTGCGGCTTGGAACGGTCAAATTTTTCCTTCGACATCTCTTTTATCCCCGTGTGGCGCAGACTGTAAGCGCCTGCAAGTTTTTTTTAATTGTTAAAAAGAAAAGGCACAGACTCGAAAGCCTGTGCCGCCTCTACCGAGCTACTCCCTGAACTTTTGCGATGACTTCCTCCGCGATGTTCTTCGGCGCCTGCTCGTAGCGCTCGAAGTGCATCGTTGAAGTGGCGCGGCCCTGGGTAGCCGAGCGCAAGTCAGTCGTGTAACCAAACATCTCCGAAAGCGGCACGAACGCCGTGATCACCTGTGCGCCACCGACGCGCGGCTCCATGCTCTCGATGCGACCGCGACGTGAATTCAAGTCGCCGTTGACCGCGCCCGTGTAATCGTTTGGCGTGACCACTTCGACTCGCATGATCGGTTCGAGCAACACCGGACCGGCCTTTCTGACCGCATCCTGGAACGCGAGCGAACCGGCGATATGGAACGAGCGCTCATCCGAGTCGACTTCGTGATAACTACCAAACACGAGCCGGACCCTGATGTCGACCATTTCATAGCCCGCGAGGAAACCACGCTCCATCGCATCGCGAATTCCCTGCTCGACCGGCTTGATGTATTCCTTCGGAATCGCACCGCCGGTTATCTCGTTGACGAAGACAAAACCTTCGCCGGGAGCCGGCTCGATCTCGATCTCGACGTGTCCGTACTGACCACGACCGCCAGTCTGCTTCTTGTAAACCTCTTTACCCGCAGCGGGCTGAGTGATCGTTTCACGATACGCAACCTGCGGCTTGCCGACGTTTGCCTCGACACCAAACTCGCGCTTCATGCGATCGACGATGATCTCGAGGTGAAGCTCGCCCATGCCGGCAATGATCGTCTGTCCCGTTTCTTGATCCGTGGAAACGTTGAACGACGGATCTTCCTGCGCAAGACGGTTCAATGCGACGCCGAGCTTGTCCTGATCCTGACGTGTCTTCGGTTCGACAGCGACGCGGATAACAGGCGCCGGAAACTCCATCGCTTCGAGCACGATGGGCTTGTTCTCATCACAGATCGTGTCGCCGGTAGTGACCTGCTTCATGCCGCCGATGGCGATAATCTCGCCCGCGCTCGCCACGTCGATATCCTCACGCTTGTTTGCGTGCATGCGCATCAGGCGTCCGACGCGTTCCTTCGTGTCCTTAATCGGATTGTAGGCATACGAGCCGGCCTTGATCGTGCCACTGTAAATTCGCACGAACGAAAGTTGGCCCAGGTGCTTGTCGGCCATGATCTTGAACACGAGACCGGCAAACGGAGCCGACGCCTCGGGCGGACGCGCTTCCGTCTGGTTCGTCCTCGGATTTACGCCTTCGACAGGCGGGATATCCAATGGCGACGGCAGAAAATCGACAACTGCGTCGAGCAGTGTTTGCACGCCCTTGTTCTTGAACGCCGAACCGGTAACGACCGGCACGAGCTTCAATCCAATCGTTCCGGCACGAAGTGCATTGCGGATCTCAGTCTCGGAAATCTCTTCGCCTTCGAGATACTTGTGCATCAAGTCGTCATCGATGCTGGCCACAGCCTCGATCAACTTCTCACGCGCAGCAGCAGCGGCGTCTTTGAGATCTTCCGGAATCTCGACAACTTCGTATTCGGAGCCCTTCGTTTCGTCTTTCCAGATCAGGCCCTTCATCGCGATCAAGTCGACGATGCCTTTGAGCTGATCTTCGAGACCAATCGGGATTTGCAGTGCGACGGGGTTCGCGCCCAGGCGCGTAATGATCGACTCAAACGAACGATCAAACGAAGCGCCGGCACGATCCAGTTTGTTTATGAAGCAGATACGCGGAACGCCATACTTGTCAGCCTGGCGCCAGACAGTTTCCGACTGCGGCTCGACACCGGCGACGCCGTCAAACACGGCCACTGCGCCGTCGAGCACACGAAGCGAACGCTCGACTTCCATCGTGAAGTCGACGTGGCCCGGAGTGTCGATGATGTTGATCCGATGATCGACTCCGTTCCGTTCCCAGAAACAGGTGGTCGCAGCGCTGGTAATCGTGATACCGCGCTCCTGCTCCTGTTCCATCCAGTCCATCGTCGCCGTACCCTCGTGTACCTCGCCGATCTTGTGCGTGATACCCGTGTAATAAAGGATACGTTCGGTGGTGGTGGTCTTACCGGCATCGATGTGCGCCATGATGCCGATATTCCTGAACTTGCTTAGGTCGTGCTTAGCCATTGCTTTATAGGTCCCATAGGACCTATAGGTCCTATTACTTTACTTACCACTTATAATGCGCAAACGCCTTGTTCGCGTCCGCCATGCGGTGCGTGTCTTCCTTCTTCTTCACCGCGTTGCCGCGGTTGTTGGCCGCATCCAGAATCTCTGCCGCTAAACGATCGGTCATCGTCTTCTCGCCGCGTCCTCGCGCGTACGAGACGATCCAACGAATGGCCAGGGCACCGCGCCGCTCCTGGTGTACTTCAATCGGAACCTGGTACGTCGAACCACCAACGCGTCTCGACTTGACCTCGACGGTCGGCTTCACGTTGTCAATCGCCCGTTTGAAAACTTTCAAAGGCTCTTCGCCGGTTTTATCACCGAGCTGGCGCATGGCATTGTAGAAAATGCTCTCGGCCACGCTCTTCTTCCCTGCCCACATCACGCCGCTGATGAATTTCGTCACTAAGGGGCTGTTGTAGACGGGATCGGGGAGCACATCGCGTCGTTCGGCTACTCGTCGTCTTGGCATATTCGTCTCTCGTTATCTGGTACTCAACCTATTTTCCGGCGGCAGCCTTGGGACGTTTGGCTCCATACTTCGAGCGTCCCTGTTTGCGATCGGCAACACCCACCGAATCGAGCGTGCCGCGGATCACGTGATAACGGACGCCCGGAAGGTCCTTCACACGGCCGCCTCTGATAAGCACAATCGAGTGTTCCTGCAGGTTGTGGCCGACGCCCGGAATGTAGGTCGTGACCTCGATCCCGTTTGTCAGTCGCACGCGCGCGACTTTGCGCAGCGCCGAGTTTGGTTTCTTCGGCGTTTGCGTGTAAACACGGGTGCAGACACCACGCTTCTGGGGAGAACTCTGAAGCGCTGGGCTGGCCGTCTTGTACTTGACCTGCTGGCGGCCCTTGCGAACAAGTTGATTAATCGTCGGCACTGTTTCCCTCTTAATACTGACGCGTGAAGCGCGCAAAAAGGCCCACTGCCTGCCTCTTTCCGGAACCAGTCCGGCAGTCAGCGCAGGCGGCTGCCCTGTTAGAAATTAATTAGGGACGTTCTGACTTCGCTGTTTACGCGGTGGGTGTGGATCGTGGCTTCCCTTAAGCCGAAACTTTTCTGTGGCGTCGCATTGTTAGACGGGAAGTTTCCTTCCGCGCGAGTACGCGCTGGAGCCGCGGGATTTTGAGCCGGGGCGACGCATACTATTTACGCCACAATAATTGTCAAACGACCTTATTGCCTGGTCGAGCAACGCCTCCACACCTACAGAACCAACTGGACGTTGCTTTGTTTGATTCCAGACTTGCGTCCGAAACGGGAGACTATACGGGTGCAAGGGTTTACTGTCAAGCGCCGGGCGTTAAGAATGGGTCCTATACGTCCTATAAGGACCTATTCGTCCTACATCCGGCTGAAGAGATACCAGATCCCGTAAACCCCGCCGCCGATCAGCAGCACCAGCAGCAGCGCCAAACCCGCGATCACGAGCTTAAACTTCCGATATCGATTCTTGTCCGGCGGCGCAAGCGAGCCCTGCGGAAAATACGGTGGTGGTGTGTATGTAGCCATAACTATCTCTGCGGAACCGGCGAGCTCGTCGCTTCACCTGCCTTCTTCAGCTCCTCTTCCTTCTTCTTCTCCATCAGATCCTTCTGATGCTTCCGCCCGGCGCGAATCCGCTTGATCCCTTCCTTCGCTTCATCAAGCCCGTCCTGCGCGCGGTAGTAATCGGGATCAATCTCGAGCGACTTCGAAAACGCCACGGCCGCCGCGTCGTACTGCGCTAACTTCGTATGCGCCACGCCCAGATCGTAGTAAATATCCGG
>DASTQB010000241.1:0-11815 GCA_035761985.1 Pyrinomonadaceae bacterium | reverse complement strand
CGCTCACCGAAGCGATGCTCAACTCCGGCAACATCCTCGACTTCTCAGACATCCCCAAACCGAAAGCAGACAAACACTCGACGGGCGGCGTCGGAGACAAGACGTCGATCATCATCGCTCCACTCGTCGCTGCATGCGGCGTGTGTGTGCCGATGATCTCTGGTCGTGGTCTGGGCCATACAGGCGGAACGCTCGACAAGCTCGAGGCAATTCCCGGCTATCGCGTCAATCTCAGTGCAACTGAGTTCAAGCAGGTGCTGGACCAGGTCGGTTATGCGATGGCAGGCCAGACTGCCGAAATCGCGCCCGCTGATAAAAAGATGTACGCGCTGCGAGATGCGACGTCGACAGTCGAAGCTATACCCTTAATCGTTGCTTCGATCATCTCGAAGAAGGGCGCCGCCGGTCTAGATGCGATGATCATCGACGTGAAAGTCGGTAACGGCGCCTTCATGCGCGAGTATGCACGCGCTAAGGAGTTGGCCCATGCACTCGTCAGCACTGGAAATTCATGCGGCATCAAAACACGCGCGCTGCTGACTGACATGAATCAACCGCTCGGTGGCGCAGTCGGAAACTCTCTCGAAATCGAAGAGTGCATCAACATTCTTCGCGGCGAAGCGAACGAAGCCGCGCAACCTGTGCTCGACCTGTCACTCGAACTCTCGGCACACATGTTGTTGCTCGCAAACGTCGAACAAACGATCGAAGCAGCGCGCGAACGGTTACAGGAAGTTTTGAATTCAGGCAAGGCGCTGGAATGTTTGCAGAGCAACATCCAGGCGCAGGGCGGCGATCCTCGCGTGTGTGACGACCCGGGTAAATTTCTGCCTTTGGTAAGCGAAATCGTTAAGGTAGAATCCCCGCGCTCCGGTTTCATTACACGAGTCGATACTACGGAGATCGGGCACGCAATCGCGGCAATCGGCGGCGGGCGCGTGCGCATCGAAGACACGGTGGATCCCACGGTTGGTTTTACTTCCGATTTGAAGTTGGGTGATCAGGTGAACGCCGGTGAGTCGATCGGCACGGTTTACTGTGCTGATGCGTCGGCCGCGGCTGAAGCCGCGCGTCGTATCCAGGCTGCGTATCACATCGCGGATGCGCCGCCGAACGAAGAGCTGAAGCTGGTTAAGGAAATTATCAACGAATGAAATACAAACTTGCCCTCGTCCTTGCACTCCTCGTTTTTGCGTCATTGTTCTCAACCGGCTGTGGTTCGAGTTTGGCCGCCCGCGATCAGTCGAAGATTTACGTCGGGATCGTTTTCGACATTGGTGGAAAGGACGACCGCTCGTTCAATGCCGCGGCGTGGGAAGGCGTGCAACGTGCAGCGAAAGATCTGCCGATTGTGCTGCGCGATATCGAACCCGGTACGCCGAACGCGATCGAACCGGCGATCCGCGCTTTTGCAGAACAGAAGTTCGACTTGATCATCGGCGTCGGTTTCGCGCAGGCGCCGATCCTCGAGGCAGTCGCAAAGGATTATCCGAACATCCAGTTTGCAATCATCGACGGCGTCAGCAAGTTGCCAAACGTCGCTTCACTCGTTTTCAAAGAGCATGAAGGTTCCTATCTCGTAGGCATTCTTGCCGCGAAGGCGTCGCGTACGGGCACGATTGGATTTCTCGGCGGTATGGACATCGGCCTGATTCACCGGTTCGCGCAAGGGTACGAAGAAGGCGCGAAATCAGTGAATCCGAACATTCGCGTCATCAGAAGTTACGTGGGCGTGACTGACCATGCCTGGAACAATCCGGGCAAAGGCAAGGAACTCGCGCTGGCCCAGATCGGCAACGGCGCCGACGTGATCTTCACTGCTGCGGGCAACTCCGGTCTCGGTGCATTCGACGCGGTCGAGCAACAGGGCATACAAAATGGACGCGCGACACACTTCGTGATCGGCGTGGATTCAAATCAAAACATGGTGAAACCCGGCTTTGTTCTCACCAGCATGGTGAAGCGTGTCGACAACGCCGTCTACGACATCGTTAACGACGTGGTCAATCGTCGTTTCAGCGCCGGCCTGCACGTCTTCGGTTTAGATAAGGACGGCGTCGGTTACGCCATGGACGACTTCAACAAACCGCTCGTCCCGCAGGACGCGATTCAACAAGCTGAAGAAGCCAAGAAGAAGATCATCACGGGTGAGATCAAGGTAACCGACGCGATGGGATCATAAGCCGCGTTCATCCGCGTTCATCCGCGGCTAAATAACTCTTAATGCTCGAACTCCGCCAGATCACAAAACGTTTTGGGGACGTGCTTGCGAACGATCGCGTCGACATCGTCGTCAAGCCGGGAACGATCCACGCTATCGTAGGTGAAAATGGCGCGGGCAAGTCGACGGCGATGCGCATCGCCTACGGCTTCTACACTGCCGACAGCGGCGAGATCCTCGTCGACGGCCAGGTGCGCGACATCAAGTCGCCTCACGACGCGATCGCACTCGGCATCGGCATGGTCCATCAGCACTTCATGCTGGTTGAGACTATGACTGTCGCCGAGAACATCGTACTCGGCGCCGAACCCGGCTCGACAGTCGCTCTCGATCTCAGAAGTGCTGCATCGCAAATCAGGCAGCTTTCCGAAGAGTTCAAGCTCGCAGTCAATCCCAACGAACCAGTCGAACATCTTTCAGTGGGCCAGCAACAGCGCGTTGAGTTGTTGAAAGCGCTCTATCGTCGTGCGCGACTGCTGATCCTCGATGAACCGACTGCCGTACTCACGCCGCTCGAAGTCGAAGAGTTTTTTTTGATCCTTCGACGCATGCGCGAGCAGGGCAAAACTGTCGTCATCATCACTCACAAACTCTCGGAGGTGCTCGCGATCTCGGATGAAGTTACCGTGATGCGCGACGGGAAAGTCGTCGGGCGTGTGCAGACGAAAGATACCAACGCCGCCGAACTTGCGCGTCTGATGGTCGGCCGCGAAGTGCTGCTGCGGGTCGAGAAGAACGAACCGAAAGTGGGCAGGCCGGAGCTTGAAGTGCGCAAACTTTCGGTGACCGATCGCACGGGAGCTAAACGCGTTAACGACGTTTCGTTCGAGGTGCGTAGCGGAGAGATCGTCGGTATAGCAGGTGTGGAAGGCAATGGTCAGACGGAGTTGATCGAGGCCCTCGCGGGACTGGTCGATCCGGCACGAATGACCGGCGAGATCAGTTTTGAAGGCAAGACCCTGAACAATCTGGGCGCGCGTGTGCGTCGCGAACTCGGCATCGCGCACATTCCTGAAGATCGTCACCGGCGCGGGCTGTTGCTGGATTTCAATCTCGCGGAGAACTCGATCCTCGGCGTGCACTACCGTCCGCCCATGGCCGCAATGGCCGGCGGTGTTTTTCTTGACGAAGGTGCGGTGCAGCGGCGCGCGGTTGAGATCATTCAGGGGTTTGATGTTCGTCCGCCTAATCCCGCGCTTCCGGCGCGTTCACTTTCCGGTGGCAACCAGCAGAAGTTGATCATCGGGCGCGAGTATCGCGTCGATCCAAAACTGTTACTGGTGTCACAACCGACACGCGGCGTCGACATCGGAGCGATCGAGTTTATTCACCGGCAACTGGTGGGATTGCGTGATGATGGTTGTGCGATCCTGCTCGTCTCTGCGGAGCTTGAAGAAGTGACGAGCCTGTCCGATCGGTTGTTGATTATTCACGACGGGCGGATTGCGGGTGAGGTCGATCCGAAAGTCGCGACGCTCGAAGAGATCGGGTTGCTGATGACCAGAGGACACTAGACAGGATTTCTTGATTATCAGGATGCACATGAAAATCCTGTCAATCATGTGAAATCCTGTAATCCTGTCAAACGACTTACATGTAAATCATGCCAAGACTCGCGCGTGAGCTTCTATTCCCCCTGATCGCCGTGTTGGCCGCGTTCATCGTCGGCGGCATTCTCATCCTGCTCGTGGGCGACAATCCACTCGTAGCCTATCGACTTCTGCTCGGCAGCGCGCTGTCGTGGCCCGACGGCATCGGCTACACACTCTTTCACGCGACTCCCTTGATCTTCACCGGTCTCGCAGTGCTCGTCGGTTTTCGTTGCGGACTATTCAACATCGGCGCCGAAGGTCAACTTTATGTCGCCGCATTCGCCACCGCCTGGGTTGGAATAGTTTTCGCGAATCTCAGCCCGTTCCTCCTCGTCCCGCTTTGTTTCGCTGCCGCGATCTTCAGCGGCGCGTTCTGGGGCGCCATTCCCGGCGTTCTGAAAGCCCGTTTCGGATCGCATGAAGTCATCAACACGATCATGTTGAACTTCATCGGCATCGCGCTTGTCAGTTATTTCACGCAGTATCACTACAAAGAACCCGGTCCGATCATGCAAACGCCGATGATCGGCGAGGGCGCACACATCGCGCGGCTCGGAACATTTATTCCCGGTTTCCCCGAACGCATTCCATTGAACATCGCGTTCCTGCTCGCGCTGCTCTGTTGTCTGCTGGTGTACCTGTTTCTGTGGCGCACGAAGTGGGGTTACGAAATACGAGCAACGGGTAGCAATCCGTTTGCTGCGGAGTACGGTGGCATCTCAGTTCGCAAACAGATCATTCTGGCGATGGCCGTCTCGGGCGCACTCGCAGGCATGGTCGGGATCAACGAAGTGCTCGGCTATCGTTATCGTTACTACGACGGCTTCTCTGACAACTACGGCTACACCGGAATCGCCGTCGCCTTACTGGGCCGCAATCATCCGGTCGGCGTGATTCTCGCGGCGCTGTTGTTCGCAGCACTGCAACACGGCGGGATCTATGTCGACGGTTTTTCAGAGCACATCACGAAAGATATCGTGCAGGTGCTGCAGGGCATCATCATCCTGTTCGTAGCCGCTGAAGTCTTCTTCAAATGGGCGATCGGCAAGAGGCTGCCATGGAAGAACGTTTGAGGACACGCGCATGAGAGATGTTTTTACACTTTCACTGGTAGCATCCACGATTCGACTCGCAGCTCCGCTCGTGCTCGCCGCGCTCGGTGGACTCTTCTCAGAACGTTCCGGCGTAATCAACATCGCACTCGAAGGAAAGATGCTCGCGGGAGCTTTCACTGCTGCCGCTGTTACTTACGCCGCCGACGCGCGATTGGGAATGGGCGCTGCAAGCCCGTGGGTCGGATTAATCGCCGCGATGATTGCGGGACTTTTTATCGCGACGATCTACGCGGTGAGTTGTATCAAGTTCAAAGCCGATCAGGTTGTGAGTGGCGCTGCAATCAACATCCTGATGCTCGGCATTCCCGGGTTTCTGAGTGGTGCGCTGTTTCTCTCGTCTGGTTCAACTCCCCAGATTCCGAAGGACCACCTGTTGCCGCAATCGCCTGTCGTGATCGCGCTCGTGATCCTCGCGCTCGTCGCTGCGATCTGGTACGTCCTTTACAAAACACCTTTTGGCTTGCGGTTGCGATCTGTAGGTGAGAACCCCGAAGCTGCTGACGCAGCAGGTGTCAGCGTCACGAAGATCAGGTACTCGGGCGTGCTGATTGCCGGCGTGCTGGCAGGACTCGGCGGCGCGTATCTTTCGATCGGGCAGTCGTCGTTGTTTACACGCAACATGACTGCGGGCCGCGGCTTCATCGCGCTCGCGGCGTTGATCTTCGGCAAGTGGCGACCGGTGCAAACGTTGCTAGCGTGTTTGTTGTTTGGTTTTACTGAAGCGGTTTCGATTCAGGTGCGCGGCTGGTTGCCGTCGGGTGTGGAAATTCCAGTGCAATTTATCGAGATGGTGCCTTACGTCTTGACCATTATCGTGCTCGCGGGCTTTATTGGATCGTCCCGGCCACCGCGTGCTCTGGGAATACCCTATCAAAAAGAGAAGTAAGGGGTGGAAAATGGTTGAGCGAATGGCAAGCACGAGTCTTTACGAACGCGCCGAACACGCCACGAGGATCATCAGAGCGCGAACAAATCTCGAACCGCGGATTGCTGTGGTTCTCGGTAGTGGTCTCGGTGGTTTCGCCGATGACTTTGAAGATGCGTCCGGCATTCCGTACGAGGAAATACCGGGGTTCAAGCGATCGACAGCGCAGGGGCACGCCGGGCGGCTCGTCGTCGGTAAAGTCGATAGTGTTCCCGTCGTTGCGATGCAGGGTCGCGTGCACTACTACGAAGGTTACTCACTCGAAGAAGTCACGTTTCCGATACGCACCTTCAGCCTCCTGGGAATCAAAACACTGATACTGACCAACGCCGCCGGTGGAATAAACGTTCAACTCACGCAGGGCGGCTTGATGGTGCTCACCGATCACCTCAACTTAATGGGCGACAATCCGCTGCGTGGTGCAAACGACGAACGCTTTGGGCCACGTTTCCCGGATATGTCGTCAGTCTATTCGCCTGAGTTGCAGGAACTCGCGATCGAGGAGGCGAGGGCGATCGGCGTTGAAGTGCGTCGTGGAGTTTACTGTGCTTTGTCTGGTCCAAGTTATGAGACGCCTGCGGAGATCCACCTGCTGCGAAACCTCGGTGCTGACGCGGTTGGCATGAGCACTGTGCCCGAAGCGATTGTCGCGCGTCACATGGGCCTGGAAGTGCTGGGCATCTCGTGTATCACAAACATGGCGGCGGGCATCAGCGACGAGCCGATCAACCATGAAGAAGTGATGGCGACGGGCGATCGCGTGCGCGAGTCCTTTACGGAATTACTTCGCCGGGTTGTCGCGGGAATAAACAAACGAGTAATCGTGTAAATTTTGTTAGATCCTGTAATCCGGTCAAAAGCATGAGCATGATTATCGGCATCTCCGGTGGTACTGGTTCAGGGAAGACAACTGTCGCCAATCGCATCCTTGAATCAGTGAGCGCCAGTGAAGTCGTTTTCATCCAGCAGGATTCCTACTATCGCAATCTCACCGATCTGCCGCTCGACTACCGTGGTATCGCCAACTTCGATCATCCCGACGCGCTCGATAACGAACTGCTCGTGAATCACGTGCGGCGGTTGAAGTCAGGCGAGGCAATCGAGTTGCCACTTTACGACTTCAAAACCAATTCACGTCTGAACGAAACGCGCTCGGTCGATCCGAAACCGATCGTGATAGTCGAAGGCATTTTGATCTTCGTCGATCCGCGTTTGCTCGAGCAGATGGACATCAAAGTTTTTGTCGACACGCCTGACGACATTCGTTTCATTCGCAGGCTGCGTCGCGACATTGCCGAACGCGGCCGCACGGTTGAGTCAGTCATCGAGCAGTACGTAGAAACGGTAAGGCCGATGCACATGCAGTTTGTCGAACCGTCGAAGCGGCATGCGGACGTCATAATTCCCGAGGGTGGTCATAATCTCGTTAGTATCGATCTGTTGAGCGGAAAAATTCGCGAGAGGCTGGCCAGTGCTTTATCAACTGTTGGAGGTCAACTTTGAGCGAAGATTCTGAGTCGCTGATCGAAGCCGCGAAACGCGCGCGGTCGCAAGCGGTGGCGCCGTTTTCGAACTTTCAGGTTGGAGCAGCGGTGAGAACGGCGAATGGAAAAGTTTATACCGGCTGCAACGTCGAGAGCGCGAGTTATGGTTTGACGGTCTGTGCCGAACGCGTGGCAATTTGGAAAGCGCTGTCGGAAGGCGAGAGACAGTTCACTGAACTCGCTGTCGTCGCCGACACGGAAACGTTGACGCCGCCGTGTGGCACGTGCCGCCAGATCATCTGGGAGTTTGCGAGAGGCGCGGCGATCGTGTTCGCGAACCTCGAAGGGAAGAGCGAGGAGTTCCACATCGCTGAGTTATTACCACGTGCCTTTGACGCCAGATTCTTAAAGAGAAGCAATGAAATCCGTGAATAAATCCGCGTTCATCTGTGTTTCCCTGATCTTAATGACCACGCTTTCAGATATCACCGCCCAAACTCGCCGGCAAACGGTTGAGTTGTTGGTGGTGGGCGGCACGATCGTGACGATGGACCAGACGCGACGCGTCGTCTCGGACGGGGCGATCGCTGTCTCGAAGGGACGCATCGTCGCCATTGGACCACGCTCCGAGGTCGAGCGTGCGTACACGTCGCGGCAGAGAGTTGATGCGACCGGCAAAGTCATCACGCCCGGATTGATCAATGGTCACACGCACATTCCGATGGTCCTCTTTCGCGGCCTCGCCGACGATCTCGATCTGCAGGAGTGGTTGACGAAGTACATTTTCCCCGCTGAAGCAAAGAACGTCACGGAAGAATTTGTTCGTGTCGGCACGCGGCTCGGCCTCGCCGAGATGATTCGCGGAGGCACCACCACGTACTGCGACATGTACTATTTCGAAGACGCGATTGCCGATGAAACTGCGAAGGCGGGTGTTCGTGGTGTGCTGGGCGAGACGATCATCGACTTTCCCGTCGCCGACAACAAAACGAACGCTGAGGGCATGGCTTACGTCGAGAAGTTTGTCGCGCGCTGGAAAGGTCACGAGCTGATCATTCCTGCCATTGCGCCACACGCGCCTTACACGGTTTCCGAACAACACCTCAAGGCCGTCCGCGCGTTTTCGGATCGCACTGGAGCGCCGATCGTCACGCATATTTCAGAGACGAAGCGCGAAGTGGACGACAGCGTCAAGGCGAAAGGGGCGAGCCCCGTTGCTTATCTCGATAGGATCGGTTTCCTGAACGACCGTGTGATTGCGGCGCACGTGGTGTGGCCGCAGGGAAGTGATATTGCGATTCTGAAGAAACGTGGCGTCGGTGTGGTTCACAATCCGCAGTCGAACATGAAACTCGCGTCGGGTGTGGCGCCGGTGCCGAAGATGATGACGGAGAACCTTTTGGTGGGTCTTGGCACCGATGGTGCGGCTTCAAACAACGACCTGAACATGTGGGAAGAGATGGACACGGTTGCGAAGCTGCACAAGGTGTTCAGTGGCGATCCGAAGGTGATTTCAGCGCAGCAGGCGTTTGAGCTGGCCACGATTCGCGGCGCCCAGGCGCTGCACCTCGAGAAGGAAATCGGGTCGCTCGAGACGGGCAAACGCGCGGACATCCTGATCATCAACCGCGACACGCTCAACCAGATCCCGCTCTACAACGTCTATTCCGACCTGGTTTACGCCACCAAAGCCTCGGACGTGGAGACCGTGATCATTAACGGGCGACTGGTGATGCGCGACCGGCGGCTCCTGACGCTCAACGAACAGGCGGTAAAAACCGAGGCACGGGCGTTCCGGGATAAGATTATCAAGAGCCTGGCGACCCCGGCCGCGCCTGGCCCGCACTAAAGCTGGACAGGATTTCAGGATTTTCAGGATTATCATGATAAATCCTGTTCATCCTGTAATCCTGTGCTTGCCTGATCGGCCCTTTGCGGCCATAATACCCTGGACAAAATGAGAACAGCTTAAGCGAGCGTCGGCTCGCTTTTGCATATTCAGGAGTCAAACGATTTGAGTTCTTTCTTTAACAGTCGCCCCCAAAACAATGTAATCCTCCCACTAGTTCTTATCCTTCTAACAGCCGCTCTCGCGGTCGGTCAGTCGACTGGCTCCAGCGAGGAAGCCGCCAGCCCGAGTCCCGTTTTGCGCCGGATCGAGCGGGCACGTGCACTCGCCGCAGTACATCAGCTCCAGGCTGCCGCCACCGAACTCGAAAACATTCGCGCCACCGTCGACGACGTAACGCTACGCAATGCAGCGACGTTGATGTTGCTCGGCATTTACCTGGAAGAAGGAAACTACGGCCGCTCGCAGTCGCTGCTCGAAGAGACTTTCCAAACTCGCGCTGCCCAGAAAGACGAGTCAATCCGGACGTATTTCGCCGCCGCAGGCCAGACGGTCAACGGCATTCGCGCACACGTCGCGCGCTATCGTACTTACGGGTTGAATCCTTCAGATCCAACCCTGCCCGCGGAAGCCAACGCCGATCTCGAACGCGTACGTGGACTGCTCGAACGCGTAATCGCACAGGCAAAAGAGATTTCGACTGAACAAGGGCGTTCCTACGACGCACTTGCGCTCCAGGAAGACGTGCTCGGCATTCGCATGTCGCTCGCACGTAACAACGACGATCGCGCGAAATGGCAGGCGGAGCATCTGACCGCGCGCGAGAAGATGGCCTCCACGCAGATCCAAGTCGCGTCGTTAGGCCGCTCGCCCGCGCTCGACGCAGTCACCAACAGGATCCCCAATCCATTCGCAGCCAAGCCCGCTACGCCTCCTGCGGACACTGCAACCGCTCAACCTTCGCCGATCCCCGTTTCCGCCACTACAAGCGGTCCTGAGCCGCAGCTCGTCAGCACCGGCTCACTCAGCGGCAAGGAAACCAAACGCGTCACGCCCGTCTACCCAAATCAGGCCAAATCACACAACATCTCCGGCACCGTCCGCGTGTTTGCCATTGTTGATGAGAACGGCAAAGTGTGGGTGACAAACTCCGAAGGTCCGCTCTTACTCCGAAATGCAGCCGAAGACGCAGCAAAAGGCTGGACTTTCCCACCATCCCAGGTGAACGGCAAACCCGTCAGGTTCGCCGGCTACATCGACTTCGACTTCAAACTTTAGCCGTGGATTTACGCAGATCAGCGTGTATCTGCGTCCATCTGCGGCAAATCTTGACTTTAAAGTAAGGTATCGGTTAAGCTGCGTCGGTTTAAGGGGTTAGGACGAGCTATGAAGATATCAGCTCAAGAAGAATATGGCCTGCGCTGCTTGTTGCAGTTAGCCCGCGCCGAAACTATCGGCGAGTCGTTGACCCTATCGCAACTCGCCCGCCTCGAGGGCATCTCGACCGCGAACGCAGGCAAGCTGATGTGGATCTTGAGCAAGGCAGGACTGGTGCAGTCGACGCGCGGCACAAAGGGCGGTTACTCCCTTGCGCGCCCCGCTTCGGAAATCCGGCTCAACCAGGTGATTCGAGTGTTGGAAGGCGAGCCTGCTGAGTCGCACTGCAAGAGCTACGCGGGCGTGCTCGATGCCTGCGTACACACCGGCGACTGCGGCATTCGACCCGTTATCATCGAGTTGCACCAGATTGTCGACAACGCGCTCGCCGAGATCACGCTTTCGCAATTGCTGGGAACGGAAGCTAACGTAGACGCGGCTTTACATCAAATTCAGGGTAGCAATCGCCACCTGGCAGCAAGCCGCCAGGCAGAGCAGGATCGAAATTAATGAGCACAGCAGAACTGTTAAGTAGACAGGAATACAAGTACGGCTTCGTAACCGACATCGAGTCGGACATGATCCCGCGCGGGTTGAGTGAAGACACGGTTCGTCTGATCGTCGAGAAGAAGAATGAACCCGAGTGGATGCTCGAGTTCCGTCTGAAAGCTTATCGTCACTGGCTGACGATGACCGAGCCGAAGCACTGGCCCAATCTCAAGTATCCGTCGATCGATTACCAGGACATCATTTACTACAGCGCGCCGAAACTGAAAACCACAAAGGCGAGTCTCGACGAAGTCGATCCCGAACTGCTTCGCACGTTTGAGAAACTCGGCATCCCTCTGCAGGAGCAGAAGCAGTTGGCCGGCGTTGCAGTCGATGCGGTGTTCGACTCTGTTTCAGTCGCAACAACTTACAAAGAGAAACTGAAGAAGCACGGCGTGATCTTCTGCTCGTTCACTGAAGCGATCAGAGATTATCCCGAGCTCGTGAAGAAGTATCTCGGATCGGTGGTGCCGACCAACGACAACTACTTCGCAGCGTTGAACAGCGCGGTCTTCTCGGACGGAAGTTTTTGTTTCATTCCGAAGGGCGTTCGCTGCCCGATGGAGTTGTCGACTTACTTCCGCATCAACAACTCAGAGTCGGGACAGTTTGAACGAACGCTGATCGTCGCTGAAGAAGGTTCGTACGTCTCGTATCTCGAAGGATGCACGGCGCCGAAGTTTGACAAGAACCAGCTTCACGC
>DASTQB010000240.1:0-13610 GCA_035761985.1 Pyrinomonadaceae bacterium | reverse complement strand
GCGCTGGGGTGGCCACGGAGGGCCACCCCTACAATTGAAACTACAACGACTTCAGATATTCCAGCAGGCTTAACCTCTGCTCTTTGCTCAACACTTCGGCAAACGGGTGGCCGCGGTTGCTCATCGTCTCGCGAGTCGTGTCGTAATACTTCCTCTTTTCCGTCAACGTGCGTGTCGCCGGCATTCGCTCGTACTCCGTCACAAGCAAACCAACTCGCGTGTGATCGTACGAGCGATAGTCTTTTACACTCCAGACTACCGGACGCTCGCTCGGAAACAGCACGTGATAGAGAGTCGGCACTGATCCGTTGTGGAAATACGGCGCCGACGCCCAGATACCGTCGAGCGGTGGCGCCACATACCCCTTCGCCTCAGTTCTCACATTCGACTCGCCGTACTTCCCCATCCACGAGCTGCTGAAATGCTTTTTGAACTCAGTACTTAGACCATCTAGGCGACCGCGATCCGTGTTGACGAGCTCAATCGGCACGACCGTATTCGGATATTCACCGCCACGTCCCGGCGTGCCGTGGCATACGGCGCACGTCTGTGAATAGATCTGCTGCCCGCGTGCGGCCAGGTTCTTATCAATGGCACCCGCATACTTCGGGCTGTCGAGAGTGTGCAGCCACGCATAGATCTGTTTGTAATCCTCTTCCCACGACTTGAACAGCGCCGGCTCAAACGACGGATCGAGAGAAAACTGCATCAGCGCCCGCACACTCTTCTCCGCAAATCCATCGCTGTAAAACGCTTTCTTCTTCGTCGCATGCCATAACGGCGGAACGTCGAGATAGTGGTTGAGCGGCTTCAGGTCGAGCGGCTTGTCGCGCATGTTCAAGTCGCGATCGCGAAGTGAAAGAAAGTTGACGCTGAAAGTGAACGAGTTGAAGTTTCCTTTCGACGCACTGAGCAAGCCTTCCGGATACTGGACGTGCGCCGCAGGTTTGCCGCCCGTCAGAAACAGTAGTCCCTGCGTGAACGGCGGATTGCCCGGTTTATTACCGTGAAGAATCTTGATCGTCGCAGCGGTGTCTTCAAAGAGACTGGAAAAATCGAGCGAGTTGTTTGCGAGACCGAGAATCGTTTTTCCTTCGACCGCTCCGGCGTGACAGATAAGGCACGACATGGCCCAGTTCCCGTCCTTCTCGACGATCATGCCCAACGGCGCGGCGGCGTTGTCGTACGGAGCCTCGAGTAGGCCATACCGGTCGAGGATCATCTGCCTCCTGATCTTCGGCGAGGCTTTCTCAGCGGCGTCTCTTGAAGCCGGATCCCAGGAGCGCCACAAGTTGTCGAAAACGTAAGGGTCGGTGAATGTCGGAGAATACTTCTTCGTCGCGATGTTTCTGAGACCTGGATGTGGAAGCGAGCCACTATCTGTCCGCAGGGCGGATGATGAAATCGCAAGTGAAAAAGACGTAAGAGCGAGTAGTAAAATTCTTTTCATGACTTCTTCTCTCAGACTAATTTAGCTGCGGATGACACGGATAAAATCCGCGGATTTAAATCCGTGTTATCCGCGGCTCACCTTTTCAGGACGTTGTGCAAGTTTTGGGGATGACACGTCCGATGGACAGACCCTTCGAGTTGCATTTTTCGAGCGTTCGTGTTGGTTGTTTTGGTACTTTTTCCGTTCGTGGTCGCTGTGGCCTGACGACACGCGGTGCCAATCGCGAGGCAGGCGAACGCAAGTGCACAACAAAGAATCTTCATGCGATCACCTCGTGCAGTACACGGCCAGCTACGTCCGTGAGCCTGAACGGGCGGCCGTCGTGTACGTAAGTAAGTTTCTTGTGGTCCATCCCGAGCAGATGGAGCATCGTTGCGTGGATGTCGTGGATGTCTACGGGATTCACGACGACTTTGTGACCGAGCTCATCCGTCTCGCCGTACGAAGTGCCGCCTTTCACTCCGCCGCCTGCCAACCAGTAACAACCCGCATGCGGATTGTGATCGCGTCCGGTCGGTACGCCCTGGAAGAGTTGCGACACCGGCAGGCGGCCGAACTCTCCTCCCCAAACGACGAGTGTCTGTTTTAGTATTCCACGCTGATCGAGATCGGCGAGCAGCCCTGCGATCGGGCGATCGGTTTCCCCGGCAAACGCAGTGTGGTTTTTCCTGATGTCGTTGTGGCCGTCCCAGCTTTGTTCGTTCGTCGTACCGCCGGAATAGATCTGCACAAAGCGAACGCCGCGCTCCACGAGCCGGCGCGCCAAAAGACACTGGCGCGCGAAGTGTGCACACTGCGGATCGTCGAGCCCGTAGAGCTGTTTTATGTGTTCGGGTTCTTCATCCAGCGCGAACACCTTCGGCGCGTCGCTCTGCATGCGATAGGCGATCTCGAAACTCCTGATGCGCGCCTCGAGTTCCGGCTCGCCCGGGTGCTGCTGCTGATGCTCGGCACTGAGTTGACCGGCGAACTCGATCTGCCGGCGTTGTTGTTCGTCTGTGAGCGCGTCGTTCCTTTTCAGGTTCGGGATCGGTGGTCCCATCGAACGCAGCCACGTTCCCTGGTACGCGCCGGGAAGAAAGCCGCTGCTCCAGTTGGCCGCGTGACCTTTCGGCAGGCCGCGGCTAAGCGGATCGCTCATCACGACGAACGCCGGCAAGTTCCGGTTTTCAGTTCCCAAGCCGTACGTCACCCAACTGCCTGCGCACGGCCGGCCCATGCGCGTGTCGCCGGTGTTTGCCATGAACAGCGCCGGGCTGTGGTTGTTCGATTTCGTGTGAAACGACTTGATGAATGCGATCTTGTCGACCTGCTGCGAGAGGTGCGGGAACAACGACGACGCCCACATGCCGCTTTGCCCGTGCTGCGCGAATTTGAACGGCGACTTCAGCAGCGGGCCGACGTCGTCGTGAAAAAATCCAGTGGTCGCATCGAAGTCTGCGAGTTTCTTTCCGTCGGCTTTGTCGAGGCCGGGCTTGTAGTCGAACGTGTCGATGTGGCTTGGTCCACCATTCATGAACAGCCAGATCACCGACTTCGCACGTGCAGGAAAGTGCGGTGCACGCGGCGCCATCGGATCGAGCTGACTCGCGATTCCCTCTTCGCACAGGATCGAGTTGAGCGCGAGCATGCCGATGCCGCCGCCCGCCAGTCGCAGGAAGTCGCGCCGCGAGTGGGCGACGTCGATCCGTCCGCAGCTGTTGTTGGCGTGCATCATTCGACGTAAATAAATTCGTTTGCACTCATGAGCGCGCCGCAGAAGTCAATGAGAGTTTTTCTGCGATCGCCGTTGTGCGACTGCAACTGCTTCTGCACGAACTCTTCCGCGAGGCTTCGTTCTCGATCTGACGGCGGTCTCCCGTAGGCGATCAGGTAAGCGGCGCCGAGCCAGTCGTTCTCCTGGATGATTCGTCCGGCGAACCCTTCGGCCATCTGGCGGAATTGCGGATCGTTCATGAACACGAGCGCCTGCGATGGCGTGGTCGTGACCGCGCGGCGATCCGCGCTGGTCAGCGCGTCGGGCCAATCGAACGTCTGCAGATTCGTCACGAGCTGGCTGCGCTTGACGGTGAAGTAGATACTGCGGCGGTGCATCCGTTCGTCGAGCGTGCCCGCGCCGAACATCGTCTTGTCCAACATTCCGCCTGCCGCGAGCGCGTTGTCGCGAATAGCTTCTGCTTCGAGTCTTCGCGGCGGACGTCGCCAGAGAAACCGGTTTTCGGGATCGATCTTTTCGTCGGCGGCGGATGACCGTTGGCCCATGCGATAGGTTTCGCTGATCAGGATCAGCTTGTGAATCGGCTTTAGTCGCCAGTTGTTTCGGATGAGCTCAGTGGCGAGCCAGTCGAGTAGTTCCGGGTGCGTCGGGTGATCGCATTGTTGGCCGAAATCATTCGGCGTAGCGACGATGCCGCGACCGAAGTAGTGTTGCCATAAACGGTTGACGATGACGCGAGCGAGCAGGTGACCGGCACCACTTTCGACGTCGGTGATCCAGTAACTCAGAGCGGCGCGACGGCCTGAAGTCCGCGTGTCTTTCGATTTGATGGTCCAACGGTTTTTATCCTGTGTGCGCGTGAGCACTTGCAGGAATCCTGGTTCAGCCACGCCGGCTTTTTGTCCGGGATCGCCGCGTTCGAGGTAGTACGTCTGGTTGTAAAAATCGGGAATCTGCTCGCTCGTCGTGTGCAAGCGTAGAGGCTTTATGTGCTTGCCCTCGCTGCCGATCAGCACCTTCTGCAGATCACGCTTTCGCCCGGCACCCTGGTCCAGCAACCCGAGATCGAGCATGACTTCAGCGCGCACGGTCGTCGTGAACGCGCTGAGCATCCGGTAATAGTCTTTCGTCGGAATCGGATCGTATTTGTGATCGTGACAGCGCGCGCACCCGACGGTCGTCGCGAGCATCGCGCTGCCCGTCGTGGCCAGCATGTCGTCCATCGAGTCGTAACGGATCCGCTCGGCGTCGCTAACGGTGATCTGCGTGGGATGGACGCCGGCGCTGAGGAATCCCGTGGCCATGAGTGCCAGCGGATCATCGGGCGCGAGCTCGTCGCCGGCGAGCTGCCAGCGCACAAACTGGTCGTACGGCATGTCCTGGTTGAACGCGCGTATGACGAAGTCGCGGTAATGAAACGCGGACGGGCGATCGTAGTCGTGCTCGAAGCCGTGGCTCTCGGCGAAGCGTGCCACGTCGAGCCAGCGTCGTGCCCAGTGCTCGCCGAAGTGCGGGCTTGCGAGTAAGTCGTCGACGAGTTTTTCGTAAGCGTCGCGCGACTTATCTGTGACGAACGCATTGATCGCTGACGGCTCGGGAGGCAGGCCGGTGACGTCGAAGTACAGCCGACGCATGAGCGTAGTGCGCGAGGCTTCGCCGGCGGCGGTCAGGTGCTTCTCTTTGTGCTTCGCACGGACGAAGCTATCGACGCCCGCGTGTTTGGGAAAGTTTTTCTGAAGCGGCGCGTATGCCCAGTACTCGCGATTGGCGCGCGTGACTTGTAGAGGACCGGCGCGTTTGGGTGCGCGATCGATGAGCGGCTTATCGTAGGCGGCGCCGAGATCGATCCATTTCGCGATCGTGGAGATCGTTTCGTCGGAAAGTCGCGGCTGGGCCGACGGCATGAACGGCTGCTTGCGATGCGCAAGGTAGTCGATGATGGGGCTCTCCTTCGCATTTCCCGCGATCACCGACACACCGTTAGCGCCGCCGGCCAGCAAACCTTCGCGCGTTGTCAGATCAAAATTGGAGAAGACTGTTTCACCGCCGTGACACTTCACGCAGTTCTCGATCAGCACCGCGCGGACGTCTGTCTTGAACAGTGCCAGGCTCTGGGCCATCTTCTCCGAGTGGTCGTCGGCAGCGAAGGTGGGCACAAACGCGACAAATGCGAAGAGGATGCCCCATGCGGCGAGAATGTCCACCCGCGTTTTCATGGATCCAGTGTCGCGAAGCGCGGCTGCCGCTAGCTTCTCCCGAGTTGCTAAAAGTCGATCATTGTTAATAGGACGTATAGGTCCCAATAGGTCCTATACGTCCTATAAAATTCACACTAGATGATCGTGCGGTCGCCGGTTGACGAATCCACCTGCAACACTCTCTGCAGACCTGCATCGCCCACGGCATAATCGCCGTTCGCCTGGACCGCAAAGCCCAGCGGCGCGACGAAGCTCGGTCCAGATCCAACACCCTCGCCCGAGGCAATCGTGCGGTTGCCGTTGTTCGGATCAACTCGGATTACCGCTCGGAAACTAAAATCCGTGACCACTATGTTGCCGTTCGACTCGACGCCGATTTCAAGAGGCGCCTCGAACGATTGGCCCTGGCCAGTGCCGGCACCCGAGACGATGGCCCGGTTGCCGTTCGTGGGGTCAACGCGGAGCACCGCCACCAGACCTTGATCCGTGACGAGCAGGTTGCCATTCGCATCGACAGTGATGTTAAGAGGCGACTTAAACGCCGGCCCGGTGCCCGTGTTGCTGTCAGAAACAATCGTGCGGTTGCCGTTCGTAGGATCGACGCGAATAATCCCATTCACACCGTCATCCAGCACAACCAGAGTTCCTTCGCTCTCAACTGCAATACTGGAAGGTACCTGCAAGTTTGGACCACTGCCCGTGTTCCCGTCAGCGATGATCGTGCGATCGCCGGTCGACGGATCCACCTGCAACACTGCCTTCAAACTCATTCCCGCGTCTGACACTGCTATCTGCCCATTCGACAGCACCGCGATGCCGGAAGGTCCCTGAAAAGCTGGACCACTGCCGGTGTCTGCATCCGAAATGGTTTTGCGATCGCCGGTCTGAGGATCGATCTGAATCACCGCATTCAAGCTGGCGTCGAGCACCAGCAGCTCGCCGCCACTCTGCACCGTGATCGCAACAGGCTCTCCGAGGCAAGGCCGGTTACTCGGGCTCGACGAGATGACCGTGCGCGTACCGTCCGAAGGATCGACCTGAAACATCGCTTCGCGACAGCCGTCAAGCACCACCAGATTGCTTCCTGATTGGAGCACGCTTCTGGGCGTCTGAAATTTAGGCCCGGTGCCCATGCCGTTATCGGAGATGATCGTGCGAGTCCCGTTGGTCGGATCGACCTGGACCACAGCTCTCAGCCCGTCATCCGCAACGACCAGTTGCCCACTCGACTCCACCGCGATGCCGACAGGCGCAGACAGAGCCGGACCGCTACCTACGTATGCGTCCGTGATAATCGTACGGTTGCCATTAGTCGGATCTATTTGAACGACTGCCGTCAGACCGTTATCTGCCACGACGAGTTGGCCGTTGGACTGCACCGCGATGCTGTTCGGCGCCGCGAAGTTAGGACCAGTGCCTGTGTTTGCATCAGAGATGATTGTGCGGTTGCCGCTTGAGGGATCGATTTGCAACACTGCCAACTGGACCAGATCAATAACAACCAGTTGCCCGGAAGACTGGACGGCAATCGCGAACGGTCGAAAACTCGGACCGCTGCCCGTGTTTGCATCAGAGACGATCGTGCGATTGCCGCTCGACGGATCGACGCGCATCACCGCTTGCAGTCCGGTATCTACAACAACAAGCTGTCCGCCCGAATCGACTGCAACGTTGAGTGGGGCCTGGAAGTTTGGTCCGGTGCCGGTGCTTGCATCGGAGATGATCGTGCGATTACCAGTCGAAGGATCGACCACGCCCACCGCCAACGAGCTCAAATCCGTGTACACCAACTGCCCGTTGGACTGGAGCGCCAGGCCTGTGGGGGTTACGAAAGCCGGGCCGTCGCCGACCTGAGGAAACGAGGGTGTCATATCGATCAACTCCTTTTCTATTTGAACGTGAGATCTTCGCGAGTGTATCGTGCGGCGGCGAGGCAGCTACTTCTCCCCACTTGCTATTTTTGTTCGTCACCGCGCGCGAGTTCTCCGAGATTGCGCATTTGCTCGCGCTCACTCACCAAAGTCTTGACAACATGACGCGCGCCATATAGATCACTCCTCATCGAAGACAGTCGCTCTCCGGAAGTCACTCATGACCGAAACTGAATTCATGGAAGTTGTTTGTGAGGTGCGGAACATCAACGATCCGTCCTTCCTTGATATTCCGTTGGAAGCGGCGCCGTTTGATTCGCTCGATCTGCTGGAGCTCAGAGCTGCGCTGGAAACGCGCCTCGATAAGCTGCTCACCGACGAAAGATTCAACTCCGCCTCGACGCTGCGCGACCTTTATCTGCTGGTCAACAAATGACTGATACGATTATTCACTTGCCGCAAACCGATGCTACCGGTCTTTCGGAGAACTGGTTGTTCAAACACTGCGGCGAGATGCACTGGGATCACTTGTGCGAGGCGATCGGCGTAAGCGGTGTGAATTCGAAAGAGATGCGCGACGATGCAGGTAACCGGCTGTATCCGACGTTCGTCGCGATCAAAGGGCGATATGCGACGCCGCTTTGCACGGTGCAGATGGACCAGCACTTTGAAACGACCGTCAAGCTCAATCACTTCGGGCGAGCGTTCTTTCACAGCACGATCGCTTTCAAAAACAACGCGGCGCGATTCGACCTCGAGATGCTCACGACCTTTGTGGCGCGTAATAAACAAGGACTGAACGAGCTACACCAGTCGCTGCCGTCGAGGAACCTTGTCTACAACTCCGAGCCATTGAACGCGCCGCCGCCGATATTGAAGCTCAGCCGGAAACTGCGTCACGCCGAGCTGCTTGAATACGATCTGATGGGACATCGTTTTTCGCTCGGCGAACATGACCTGGGTTTGCAGATCTCGTTCGAACCATCGCCTTACATCGACTACAACGGCGCGGGACTGCTGTACTTCGCTGCATATCCGACGATTGCCGATACGCTGGAGCGACAGTTGATCGTGAGACATCAATTAGCGGAGACGACGCGCGACTGGACGGTGCAGAGTTCGACCATCGCTCGCGATGTTTTTTACTACCGAAATCTTGATCTGGGGAAGAAACTGGTGGCGACGCTCAAACGTTTCGATCGCGCAGGTGAGAACGTAATTCTCCACACGCTACTCGCCGACGAACTCGACGGAATGCCCCTCGCCGACATCATCACCGCGAAAAAACTGGTACACGGATAACACGGATAAAAAATCGGATTTAAGATCCGTGTCATCCGCGGCCAAACTGGGCGAAAGCCTTAAGCCAGATCGGCACGAAACGCCGGCGCTCACCTTCAGCAACATCGGCCGGCAGCTCCGGCCAACCATCATGCGTAACGTACGCATAGTTCGCGCCGCGGATCGTTTTCAGTCTCACACGCACTCGCATCTCAACCGTTCCCCACGCTTCATGAGTAATGATCGAGTTGATCTCATTTTCATCGAAGTCCTGGATACGAGCATGCACGCCCGCCAGCGAACGGTGATACCAATTCGGATCCGTAAGCGCCTTTAACAAAGCGTCACGCTTCTCGGGGCTAAACTCGTACGTGAACATGAACGATTTGCGCCAGTTGAAGCGCGTGTTGCAGTTCTTCACGACTGACTTATTCAGTCGCAGCAAGAACTCGGCCCAGCCGACGCGCAGGCATTCAGCTTCTTCATGTGTGATCGCACCGCGATCCTGCACCGTTAACTCCGTGCCGTCCTTTCGCCGCAACAGCGAGTAACGCACCTCGTACTCCGGCCCCTGCCCAACAAACCTCCAACGCATCGCCAGGCTGATTCCCGGATCCCACTCGACCACTCGCCCGGACAAAAAATCGCCGTCGCCGAAGTCCATTCGCACCGGCTCACCGGGCACGAGATGCGAAGTGTCTGCAAACCACTTCGACAACAGTTCTGGTTTCGTCAGATGGTCCCAAACCTCATGGACCGGCAAAGGAATTTGCTGCTGGGCTGTTACTGTGTACATGCTGAACCCACCTGGAACGAAGGTTTCTCCTGGACGTCGAGGATCAAATGCAAACGCGGCTCGGTATCGTGACCGTTGACGACAGTGTGTGGTACGTCCACGCGAACGTGATAAATCTTTCCGGCTTCAAGATGCGTCATGACGAGCCATTCGTCCTCGCGCCCTTCATGCTTGCGACCCCACACGTACAGGCTCTCCGGATTTGTGATCAGCGGCACGTGTACGCGCGTCGAGATCTGCTCGTATGCATTGTCATGATCGGTGTGCATGGCCCATGAGAATCCGGGCAGAAGCCACGCGAGGAACATTCCGCCGATACCACCGACGCGTCTTCCGAGTGCCGCGGTGCACTTCGCACACAGCTCGTCGAGTTTTTCAGGGGTTCCCGGTAAGACCTTCGGTATGAGAGTGACGACTGGTTCCGGGTTTGGATAGTGGACCGTAATCCAGAATGCGGGATACTCGCGCATGCTGAACTTCACGCCGTCGCCGAGTGCGGCGAACAGCGCATCGGGTGTAGTGGTTTCGCCGATGGGAACTGCGATCGAGCCAGAGCCGGGGATGTGTGTGGCAAACTCCTGACCGGACGCGAGAAACTTCTTTATCCAGTTGATGTAGGGTTCGAGGCCTTCGATAAGCTGGCGTGTATCATCCGCGGTCCAATCAAGCGACAATTCCTGCTGTAGATAGTCGACCTCGAAAATTTGCGGATGAGCTTCGACAACTTCGACCACGGTCTCCATACGTCAACTCCACATAGAAAACTAGCGGGCGCATGAAAGCTGTAATAGTTCGTAATTGAGCTTCGGCTCCCAGCCGTCGATGCCTTCGGGGAATAACTCCAGGAAATGCCAGACGGCGCAAAAATCGTCGCCTGGTCCAAACTCCGCACGGCCGGTGCGATAAATCTTGCCGTCTGATTCCTTCATCAACACGGAAACGCCGGGCATCAACCCCTGCTCGGGATCGTCGAAACCAAGATCAGCTACGAGGCTCGTGCCCGCAACCGAGTACATCGGAAAATTCCAGCCACGCGACCGCGCAAACTCTTTCTGCGCCGCCGGCTGATCAGGCGATGTCACCACGAACGCCGCACGGCTGTTGAGGTGCGGCAGCAATCCGACAAAACCATCCGCCCACATCGTGCAGTAAGTGCAACCACGTCCCATGTTATGGACCAGAATCAACCTGTCGTGATCGCCGAAGAGACTCGAGAGCGACGCTTTCCGTCCTTCGCAATCCAGCAACTGATAATCGCTGATCTCTTCACGCGGACGCTCGCGGCGGAGTTGGGCCAACCTTCGCTTGATGTCCTGAAGCTGGTAGTCGAGGTCGTCAATCTGTCTGTCGATTTCGGTCTTCATGGTCTTTCCCGCTCGTAAACTTATTGCGAAGGAGCGTTGGCACCAAACCAGTTGCTGCCAACGCGCCCGCGCTATTCAACTTGAGCAGGCCCAAACAGCCCGCCCGGTTCCCCCGCAGTGAGACTTAATGGCGGTGACTGCCGGAAGTCTGAGCCTTGAGCTCGCGCTCACCACCGACGGACATGTGCCAGTGCACCCATTTCCATTCGCCATTGAGCTTGACGGCAGTGCCTGTTCCGAAGAAGTGATCGATCTGTTCAGTGCCGTCGGGCTTCTTGAGGCGGACCGTGCACTCTTCCGTGCAGACTCCGAACGTCGCCGTCGCGCGGCAGTTCATCTTCGGCATGTCGAGCGACAAAGTGCCCGCGGCGCTCACGCCCTGGTTTACTGCATCAAGGTGATTGTCGATTTCTTTCTTACCTCTCAGCGGAACCGGCGTCCTCTGGTCTGAAGCTAATTCAAAGGTCACAAGCGCGTCGTCGCCGATCATTAGCTGCTTCAGAGCTTTGATGTCGCCCGCGTTTGCCACTTCGTGCGTGTAGTGGAGCGCAGCGGCCAACTCTTTCGATGCTTTGTCGTCCCACTGCACTGTGTCTCTCGCCGTGCCGTTACTGCTGGCGCTGGTGGCGATCCAAAGCAGCGACGTTGCCGCTAAAAGGGCCAGCGATAGACTGATCCCGCCCCGTATGCTGATGAGCTTTCGTGTCATGAAATTGCCTCCATTCCTGCGGTTGAGTTGCGATTGAACCGTCAGCCTAGTGTAGAAGTTCGGATTTGCAGTATAGGTAGCGCCCGAAAGTCGATCTTCTCCGAGCTTGCGGATTCAATCACTGGATAACCGGCAACATGAGCCGGTGGTCCTGTTCCTCGAAAAGCCGGTCATAGGCCTCGAAGTACGGTGCGTCTTCGCCGGCAACTGCCATCTCCGCCAGAGCTTTCTCATTCAGCAGGTCAGTCATGGACCTGCCGCTGTAGAGTGCAACGAACTCGTGGCTGTCGATGTAGTCGGCGAAACCTACGCGGTAATAAAACGTCTCAGACCTCGGCGGTCCTTCCGCCAGGTCGCATAGCTCTCCTGCCTCGATCGAACGCAGGACAGCGGGTATGTCGAAGTGAAACTCCCCAACCTCGCGTTCGAAGTATTCCTTGTCGTCGAGGTAAACGGTCTTCAACTCGGAAGCGAGCTCGGAGTCTTCGGGGATCGGGAGTGTCAACATCTCGTAGCGAAAGAGCTCCGCAAAGAACGGCCGCAGGTGCAACGGCAACTCGGGAAGAATCTCCTCGCGCCACCAGCTTTGAAGCCTCGTCGTGAGTGCGTGCTCGTAAAAGAAGTATCGAGTGCCCTGGTGAGGATTCGAACTGTCCATCGTCCGCACCATCTCCTGCCGGCACTCCCAGATCCCGCGGACCGCATCGTCAGCCTGCCGTCCGGCCCACTCGTCGAGAGATTTCAACACTTGCGACTGCTTGATCGACGCGAGTTTGCGAAGTGGAATCCAGATACTGCGGAAGATCATGTTTTCGGCGAACACGCGCGCCCAGAAGAGGAACTGATGCATGCGCGCGTTGTCTTCGATCGTCATGTCAGGATGGCTGATGACGTACTCGAAGTCGCAGTCTTCGCGCCGCATCGTAACGAGGCCATAGCGTTTGCGGTTGCGATCGAAGTCGGTGTTTGGAAGGACCAGGTGCGGATAGATCGCGATCCTCGAAACAAACTCCGTGACGCGATCATAACCCGCGATAAAGCTTTCGGAAGTTTCTCCGGGAAGTCCCCAGATCAGCTCGGCGTAGGTGTCGAGGCCTTCGGCGCGCATGTCGCGTGCGAGATCCTCAAACTCGTTCAACTTCATGTTCTGCCGGTGCATGTTCTCCAACGCCTTGTCGTCGAGGCTTTGGAGCGCGAGGGTGAAGGAACTCTTCAGTCCCGCGCGTTTCATCTTCCTGACGATCCTGTAAAAGCGCTCGCCTTTGTTCTTGGCCCACGAAGCCTCGATGTTCAGCGGGTAGCCGTAGCGCTCTTTCGTTCGTATCACGTCGTCGACAAACACTTCGTCTCCGGGAAGCATTCCGAGGTTCGCGTCACACAGCGCGATGCTCTCCACGCCTTCGCGCGCGAACAGCTTGAGTTCCTCACGCAGACGTTCGCGCGAGAACGCGCGGACCTTCTGACCGATGGCGCCGCCCCAGTAACAGAAAGCACACTTATAGGGACAGCCGCGATTGGTCTCGAGAAGCGCGACGCCGTAGATCGCCTTACCGTGCTTGTCGCGAAACGGAAGAACGCCTTCGAGAAATGGAGATGGAATGTCGTCAAGATTGGCGATACGCGCGCGCTCGGGTGTCGTGATCACGCGTCCGTCGCGCTGGAAAGAGATACCGTCGATGTGGTCCAGTTCGTTCTTGTTGAGTCCACCGAGATAGGCTTGAAGTATGTCGCGAAAGATAAACTCACCTTCGCCATTTGCGACGATGTCGAGTGCCGGATACAGCCGGCACAGTCGCTCTGCCTGGTTGGCGACGTGTGGACCACCGAAGACTATCCAGCCGTCCGGTTTTACTTGACGGTAGACCTCGGCGACCGCGGCGAAGCGATAGAGATTCCAGCCGAAGACTGAGAAGGCAAGGATGTCGGGCGGATCGTTAGTGAGTAGCGAGTGGATGATTTCAGAGGCAGTTGTGCTGCCGCGGAACGAGCAGATTTCGATGTCTGCTGCGGAACGGATTCCCGGATCGGCGCAGGCCGTAGCCTTGATGTACCCAAGGGACAGCGGCATCGAGACGGTGCTCATTTTCCACACGCCTTGATCCACCAGGCTAACTCGAATTTTCGACATCTCTGCCTCCTCGGCTGCCGGTCGCATACTCTCGCAGGCGGGTAAAAGACACTTCTCCCTCCTTGCTTAATTTGTAGGGGTGGCCCTCCGTGG
>DASTQB010000239.1:0-4123 GCA_035761985.1 Pyrinomonadaceae bacterium | reverse complement strand
CCACGGAGGGCCACCCCTACAATGATTTCAATGCGGTCCAGTGTCAATTGTGGTCAAGTGCGGCCGGAGACTTTGGCGATGGCGGAAGCCAGCTCACTTAGTTGGATCGGTTTCGAAAGGTGAAGCGCGTAGCCGGCGTCGAGCGCCTTTGATTCGTCAACTGCTCCGGCATAACCGGTAACAGCAATGGCGGGGATGCGTTCGCCGTCGCGTTCGAGTTCGCGGAGCCGGCGCATGAAATCGTAACCGTCCATTTCCGGCAGGCCGATGTCGGAAATAACCACGTGAGGTCGCCACTCCTTGATCATCTCGAGCGCCCTCGAAGCTGAGTCGCTCGCCCTCACTTCAGCGCCATAACGTCCCAGCGCGAGAATGATCAACTCGCGCGTATCAGGCTGATCGTCAACCGTCAGCACTCGCACGCCCCTCAACAAATCAGGTTTGAGATCAACCGCATCGCCGTTCTCTGACTTGTGCGGCTGTTTCCACGTTAGATTAAAAAGCTGTGCATGTGCTTCGCGAGTTGCAGCACTTGGCACTTCCACGTCCAGCACCGGCAGTGTCACAGTGAAAGTTGTGCCCTTCCCTTTCCCCTCACTCGCTGCATGGATCTCACCACCGTGCATTTCAACCAGGCTGCGAACGATCGACAATCCCAGCCCCAGACCACCGTGCATGCGACGCGTGGAACTATCAGCCTGCCTGAAACGCTCAAAGATCGAAGGCAGAAACTCCGGCTCGATACCTTCGCCATTGTCGCTGATCGTCACTTCCACAAACCTATTTACGACGTTCAATTCCACCGTGACGCGCCCACCCGCTGGAGTAAACTTGATTGCATTCGAAAGCAGGTTCCAGATCACCTGTTGCAAACGCACTGGCTCGCCGCTGACTGGCCCAGCCTCGCTATCGATCGAAGTGACGATCTCGATATTTTTCGACTCCGCCGACGGACGCAGCGAATCGATTGCGGTACTGATCGTCGTCGCAATATCGACCGGTTGCTTCTCCAGCTTCAACTTACCGGTGACGATGCGCGAAACGTCGAGCAACTCGTCGATGATCGCGCGTTGGGCTTCGGCGTTACGATCGATCACGCTGATGCCATGCTCGCGATCCCTCTCGTTGAGCTGGCCCTTCTTCAGCAAGTGGCTCCAGCCGATGATGGCATTCAGCGGCGTGCGCAACTCGTGCGAAAGCATCGCAAGAAACTCGTCTTTGACGCGGTTTGCCATCTCCGCATTCGCGCGCGCATTCTGCTCGGCCACCATCAACTGCATCAACGACCGTTCCGCGTCCTGACGCACGCGATGCAAATTCAAATGCGCTTCCACGCGGGCCAGCAGTTCGCGTGCCGAGAACGGCTTCACTAGATAATCATCGGCGCCTGCACCCATTCCTTCCACGCGCGACTCCTCGCCGGCACGAGCAGACAACAGGATTACCGGGATCGACTGCGTGCGATCGTCGCCGCGCAATGCTCTCAGCAAACCAAAACCGTCAAGCTTCGGCATCATCACGTCTGACAATACAAGGTCGTAGCGTTGCAAACGCGCGAGGCCCAGGGCTGCCTCACCATCAGCGGCAGCTTCAACTTCATATCTCGAAGCAAGCAGACGTCGCAGGTACTCGCGCATGTCTGCATTGTCGTCTGCAAGCAGAATGCGAGGACGCGGTTGCTCCTGCTCGTCGGCGACGATCGCTGGAGTTGAAGCAGGCGCAACAGGTGCCGGCGTGTCCAGAGCAATGCCTTCAGGTATCCACTTCAACGCTTCTTCAACGTATGCTTCGCCACTCAAACCCGTAGATGCAAGCTTTCGCTGGCCGCCGATACGCTCAGACGGTAAATGTGCAGAACCAATCGGGAGACTGACAGTGAATGTGCTGCCGCGATCGACTTCGCTTGTAACTCCAACATCACCGCCGTGCAGTTTTACAAGCTCCTGGACCAGCGCCAGTCCGATACCAGAACCTTCATAACTGCGGCCGCGCGCGCCTTTGACGCGATGAAAACGTTCGAACAGGTGTGGCAACTCCGAATCCGGGATGCCGGTTCCCGTATCGCTCACCTGGAGCTCGACGTTCCCGTCTGTCTCTTTCAGCGTGACTCGGATCTCGCCCTCAAACGTAAACTTGAAAGCATTGGAAAGCAGGTTGAAAACGATCTTCTCCCACATCTCGCGATCGACGAAGACCTTGCCTGCGTGTGGTTGACAGTCGATCACAAACTTAAGACCAGTCTCCTCAATCGCAGAGCGAAACACACTCGCAAGCTCAACAGTCAACGCAGCAAGATCAACTTCCTCGTAAACTGCCTCAGTGCGTCCGGCTTCGAGCCGAGAGAAGTCAAGCAACGTATTGACGAGTTTCAGCAGGCGCACACTGTTGCGATAAGCAACGTCGAGCCGCTCGTACATGCGGTTTGATAACCCGCGTTCGGCGAGCATATCTTCGAGCGGGCCAAGCATCAGCGTGAGCGGCGTGCGAAACTCGTGGCTGACGTTTGAGAAGAATTCAGTTTTCGCGCGATCGATCTCGGCGAGCGCCTCGGCCCGTTTTCGTTCCTCCTGGTAAGCGCGGGCGTTTGCGATTGCTGTACCGACATGGCCCACGATCAACTCGAAGAAACTGCGATACTCGCTGTCGACCACTCGTCGCGGACTAAAACCAGCGACGAGGAATCCAGTCGGCTTCGTGTAACCGGGAGCAGCAATCGGCACAATCAGCGCCCTTTCGGGCGACTCGGGCCATGCACCGCCTGGCAAAAGATCAAAGCGCGATGAGAGATCGAAAACCATTTCACTCGCGCTAGTTTCAAACACACGTGACAACGGCCACTCGGCCGTAGTCGAACCATCAAGCGCGATGACTTTCGGCGCAGCGGCACTGCCCATTTCGAACCCGGTCGCAGCCACCAAACGCGCCTGCTGAGCTTGATCATCAACGAGGTAGATGAGTGCAAACGGCACGTCGTGCGGGTTGCTTTCGAGAGTTCGCGCCGCGACTTCGCATGCGTCTTCAGCCGACTTAACTTCGATCACAGTCCGGCCGAGATCTCGCAGTGTTTGCAGGCGACGCTCGCCGATTACGCGTCCGGTAGTTTCATAACAGGCGCAAAAGATCCCGTCGATGCTGCCGCCGTCGCCGTGAATCGGACTGTAAGAAAAAGTGAAATACACCTCCTCACGTGGGAGGTTGCGCTCCATCACGAGGAGCAGATCTTCAGACCAGGTTGCAACTCCAGTCTCAAACACGCTTTCGAGCATCGGACCAACCGTCGACCAGATCTCTTTCCAACAATCACGACCGGATCTCCCCAGCCATCCGGGATGCTTCGTGACTCCCAGGACCGGAATATAACCATCGTTGTAGAACATGGTGTAGGCAGGACGGCCCCACCAGAGCACGATTGGATAGCGCGAGCCGATGCAGATCGAAACCGCAGTCTTCAGACTTTGCGGCCATTCGGCTGGTGGTCCGACGGGACTCGTGTACCAGTCGAACGCACGCATGCGTTCGCCCATCTCGCCACCCCCGCTAAGAAAACTCAGGTCGGATGCGTCGGGTTGTCGGGATCGTTTTTCGGCGGTGGAGTCAGTCGGCATTAACCGATGGCTACGGGAAAATGGTTAGCTGCAAAAGGGGGTGTCCAATTAAAAAACGTAAGATGCTCGTCTGTCAACGTACGACTCCCTAAGGCGCGTCTTAGTCCGCGAAGCGGACGAAAGCGTAAAGCCTCGCGCGTGAGCCCCAGGAGAGGAGGGATAAAGGTTCCGCAGGTTCATTCGGGAAGGCCGATGCGTCTGACGAGATCGGTGAAACGCGGATCGGAGCGGATTGGGTCGAGGATGGGAAAAACTTTGAGAAATGCGACGTAGTTCGACTTTTCCTGGTAAGCCTTCTCCAACCATGCGAACGCCTGGTCCTTGTCGCCGAGACCGATGTAAACGTTTACCAGTGCCGCGGGTGTGACGTATCGACTCTCGCTCAGTTTCAGCAGCTCGTTTAGGATCTGGTTTGCTTCCGCCTTGCGACCAGCCAGACCGTAAGCCAAACCGAGAATTCCGAGCGCGCCCGGCGTTCTCTGTGACAGCTCAACCGCCTTTCCCGCAGCGGCGATTGC
>DASTQB010000238.1:0-13203 GCA_035761985.1 Pyrinomonadaceae bacterium | reverse complement strand
TGGACCACGTCCTCTTCACCACACATCCTGCCCAAACGCCATCCAGTCATACTCATGGATTTGGAAAGACCACCGATTACGATCGTCCGATCGTAAAACGACGATAACGAACCCGGTCGTTCAGCCGTGTAATAAAGGTCTCGGTAGATCTCGTCGCTGATCAAGTAAGCGCCCTGATCGCGCAATGCGCCGGCGATACTTGCCAGGTCATCGTCCGAGATAACCCGGCCCGTGGGATTCGAGGGACTGATGCAGACGACAACCTTTGTTCGCGGCGTCAACGCACGTCGAAACTCGTCCACGTCAAACGCAAAACCTTTTTCACGCGGCAAACGATAAAACTTTGCCGTTCCTCCAGCCATCCGCACGATCGTTGGATACGCAACGAATCCCGGATTCGGCAGCAACACTTCGTCGCCTTCATCGATCAGCGCGAGCATCGCAAGATACATCGCCTCCTGCGAACCCGCCGTGATCATCACGCGCTCGAGTTTGTTTTCGATATACGGATAATCGGCGGCGACTTTCTCACGCAGCGACGGAAGACCGGCGTGCGACGTGTAACCATTCTGCTCCGTCGTGATCGCCTTCACCGCTTCGCGCCGGATCACGTCGGGCGTCATCAGATCGGGCTCGCCGAGTCCGAGATTGATGCTGCCGGGACGCGCGCGATCGAAGACCTGGCGGATGACGCTCTTCTGAATCCCCTGCAATCTCCGCGGTAGCGCAAACTTACTCAACGCAAATAATCCTCTAATCGCACGGCGGTGTCAGTCTTTTCGTCGCGATACTTAACGATGATCGCCGCGTAAAGCGACAGTCCCCACTCGCGGCCGCGTTCAGTTGTGACTGCACGCGCGCCGGGTACGACAACGGCGCCCGCGGGAATCTCGAGTGGTCCATCCTTGGCGCGCTGGTAGATCTCGCCGCGCACAAGATCGTAAACAGGCGTCGAGCCGGTGAGGATAGTTCCCGATGCAAGCACGGCGCGCTCGCGAACGATCGTGCCTTCGTAAACACCGCAGTTGCCGCCGACCAGCACGTCGTCTTCCACGATCACCGGCACTGCTCCGACAGGCTCGAGCACGCCGCCAATCTGCGCCGCCGCCGAGATGTGAACGCGTTTTCCGATCTGCGCACATGATCCGACAAGCGCGTGACTATCGATCATCGTGCCCTGGTCAACGTACGCTCCGGCGTTTACAAACATCGGCGGCATGCAAACCACTGACGGTGCGATGTAAGCGCCATCTCTGATCGTCGAACCACCGGGAACGATGCGAACGTTTTCGTCAATCGTCGTCGGGCGAACCGGATAAGTATCTTTATCGAAAAACTTAAAACTCGCGCCCGTTGACATGTCGGTGATCGCGCCCATGCGAAAACCGAGCAGGATGCCTCGCTTCACCCACGTGTTGACAAGCCACTTGCCGTCTTCGGTTCGCTCTGCCGCGCGCACTTCACCACGATTGAGTGCGCGTTTGAACTCAGCGAACACAGCCCGGTCGTCGCTCGTAAACTCGCCCGTTTCGCGCGACGCGATCGACTCGATCTGTTCACGCAACGACATGCGACTCCTTCAACAACCCAAGCTCGGTCAGAATCTCGCGCATGCGCGCGCGCGTTTTTTCCTGAACGGGAACAAGCGGCAGACGCAGGTTCTCTTCCAGGAGACCCATCAACGCCATTGCTGCTTTCACTGGTCCAGGACTCGACTCGATGAAGTTGCCTTCCATGAGCGGCAGGAGTCGATAGTGGAGTGCGCGTGCCTCGTCCCAGTTGCCTGTGAGTGCGAGATCATTCATGCGCGACATCAACTCGGGCGCTTCGTTTGAAGCGACTGAGATCAAACCATCCGCACCGAGCGCGATCATCGGCAACGTCAACGCATCGTCACCTGAAATCACGCGAAAGCCTTCCGGACGCCCGCGCAGTATTTCCATGATTTGCGAGAGATTTCCTGAAGCCTCTTTAACCGCGACGATGTTTTCGCAGTCGCGCGCGAGACGCAAAGTGGTCTCGGCCGTGATGTTTGAAGACGTCCGTCCGGGAACGTTGTAGATAACGACGGGCAAGTCACCGACCGCTTCTGCGATTGCGCGAAAGTGCGCGTACAGTCCTTCCTGCGTGGGCTTGTTGTAATAAGGAGCGACTGTCAGCACTCCGTCGACGCCAATTTCACGCGCGGCTTTCGAACGTTCGATCGTAACCGCCGTCGAATTACTTCCGGTGCCTGCGATCACTTTTGCGCGGCCACGAGAGAGTTCGACTGTGGTGCGAATGACGAGACGATTCTCTTCGTCGTTCATCGTCACGCTCTCGCCGGTGGTGCCACACGGAACGAGAACGCGAACGTTGCCCGCGATCTGGTATTCGATCAGGTCGCGCAAACGTTTTTCGTCGACCGCGCCGTCGGCGGTGAAAGGAGTGACAAGGGCCGTCGCACAACCGCGCAGCCAGTCGAGTTGTAGTGTCATCGCGACCTCCGTTCGTTGATAATTTCGTCCATAACTTCGGTAAACTCAAACACGCCGGTTCGTCCGGCGATCCAGTGTGCGGCGAGTAAAGCTCCACTCGCAAAACCCTGTCGCGAACGTGCTGTGTGTGTTAACAAAACCTGATCGGCTTCGGAGTCGAATCCGACGCGGTGCGTACCGGGAATGTGACCTGCGCGCGTGGATGATGTCGGGATGTCTGGTCCAAGATGTTCCGACATCAGGTCGCGGAGTTTGAGTGCAGTTCCCGAGGGAGCATCACGTTTGCGATTGTGATGTGCTTCCTCGATAAAGGGCGCGTAACCTTCGACAGTTGCAAACAACTCTGACGCATGCTGAACGATGCGATAGAAGAGGTTGACGCCGATCGAGAAGTTTGCGCCATAGACCATCGCGGCTGAATGATTGGTCACGAGTTGTCTTGCGGCTGCTTCGTGTTGTTTCCATCCGGTCGTGCCTTCAACCAGGCCAACCTTTGCGCGCGCGCACGCTTCGACGTTCTTCAACACCGCATCGCCGACCGAGAAATCGATTGCCGCATCATGCCCGCTTAATCTCTTTATTAGATCGTCAACACTTAGATCTGCGTCCTTGCTCGTGATCACAGCCCCAATCTCGTCGCCCGCCTTCCGCGCCTCGGCGGCAACGAGTTGGCCCATCGCACCATTTCCGATCAAAGCAAGTTTCATCGTGTCAACATCCGCGCCAGTTTCACATAAATCCCGACTGCGTCGGTTAATTCGCGTTTCGAGATCCGCTCGTGCTCAGTGTGCGCGACGAGAATCGATCCCGGTCCAAGCAACAGCGCCTGCCCCCAGTTTGACAGGTACGGAATGTCTGTCGTGAACCGCACCACACATTGCTCAAAACCAGGAACCGAATGGAGTCGCACGGGATCATGCGCCGTCGCATACTCGATGTGGCCGCGTCCGCCCGCCGCATCGTCCAGAACTTTTTTAACCTGCTCTATATCGATCCCGAGCCGGAATTGCAATTCCGCGCGCGCTTTGTCCGGGATCACGTTCGGCCGCGTGCCGCCGTTCAGCACGCCGATGTTGCACGTGGTCGTGCCAAAGAAACTATCTTCGGGCCATTCAACCGCACGAATGTTTTGAAGTATGTCGAGCAGTTTCTCGATCGCGGATTCACCGGCCTCAGGATACGCCGAGTGCGCGGCGCGGCCTTCAGTAGTGATCACCACTCGCACAGATCCTTTCGTTCCGGTTGCGAGTCGACTATCGGTCGGCTCGCCGTTAATTAGATAGCGACACTCGCGCGCGAACGGATGATCGTTTGCGAGTTGCGCGCCTGCGCTGCCGAGCTCTTCATCAACGGTGAAAAGCAAACCGATGTCATTCACACCCTCAGCTCGCAAACGTTCGGCGGCAAAGATCTGCGCCGCCATAATCCCTTTCGCATCGCACGATCCACGCCCATGAATAAACTCATCATCCTCGCTCGACGCGATGAACGGCGGCACCGTATCCATGTGCGTCGAGAACACAACGTGCGGCGGTTCTTCAGTCGTAGCAATCACATTGAACCGCCCCTGGGCCAATGTCTGTTTTTCAACCCGATACGCCAGCCCTTCGAGACACTCCGCCAGAAACGCACCCACGGCGCCCTCATCACCTGTCACCGACGGAATGTCGATCAACTTCTGCGTCAATCCAAATAATTCCATCCGTTTTATCCGTGGCCTTCTTTTGCGGAGAAGAACGCCTCATGCAATCTCCTCACGGCTTCCTTCACCTTTCCCTCTTCGATCGCAAACGTAAAATTGATCCGCGACGCGCCTTGCGAGATGAGCGTGACGTTGATATCGCTGATCGTGCTGAACACCTTCGCAGCGATGCCCGGCTGTCCCTGCAACCCTTCTCCAACCACGCAAATGATCGCAAATCCTTTCTCGACGCTCACGTTCCCGAGTTTCCGCAGTTCCTCAACAATTTCCGGCAGCGTGCTGTCGTCGTCGAGTGAAAGCGAAACGCTGACCTCGGAAGTCGTCACCACATCAACCACCGTGCGGTGTCGTTCAAAAACCTCGAACAACGCGCGCAGGAAACCGTATGCGCCGAGCATGCGCGCGGAAGTGATCTGAACGGTCGTGACTCCTGTCTTGTGTGCGATTGCTTTCAGAGTGCGCGGAGACGTTTCCGTCTGTGGTCCAACTAAGGTCCCACGCTCCTGAGGCGCGCGCGAGTTGCAGATGCGCACGGGGATGTAGCTCTCGATCGCCGGCTGGATCGTTTTCGGATGCAGCACTTTTGCTCCGAAATACGCAAGCTCTGCTGCTTCGCTGTACGACAGCCGCTCGACCGTCTGCGCTTCGGGGACCACGCGCGGATCGGCTGTCAGCACGCCTGTAACGTCAGTCCAGATCTGTATCTCGTCTGCGTTTAGAGCGGCGCCGATCAGTGCGGCGGTGTAATCAGAACCGCCACGGCCGAGAGTGGTCGTTGCACCCGTCGTCGTTGAAGCGATGAAGCCGCCGAGCACTGGAACGATCTTATTCTCCAGCAGTGGACGCAACTCTTCCTGCGTGGCGGAGAACGTGTGGTCCATCAACGGCGAAGCAGACGTGTACTCCTCATCAGTGATGATGCAGCGTCGCGCATCGACCTGGCGTGCTGTGATTCCGAGGTGTTTGAGTACTTCGGCGAGTAGCGTGCTTGAAAGCGTTTCACCGGTTGAGACTACGCCGTCCTGAAGAGGTTTGAATTCAGATGGATTGTGTTCGATCTTTCGCAGCAGTTCGGCAACATGCGTTGCGGCATCGTTGACGCGCCCGGAAAACGCATCTGCTTCGGAGGCGGCGAGCAGTTGCTTCGCCTCACGCTTGTGACGATCGAATAGATCCTCGAGCGACGAAATGGCTTCATGCGCGTTGCGTTCGCTTGCAATCGTGGCGGCCGCGAGCAGACGGTCAGTGACTCCACTCATCGCGGAAACCACCACGACCGGTGAAGCGTCACGTTGCGCACCAACGACGCGCGCAACATTCTCGAAGGCGGGAGCGTCAGCGACTGACGTCCCGCCAAACTTCATCACAATCGACATTAGCCACAGATTACACGGACGAACACACAATGCAAAAGAAATTTCCTTCTGATCCGTGTTTTCAATCCGCGTAAATCCGCGGCTAATAAAGGTTGAAATTGTATTCGAGTTGCATGAACACCGACACAGGTCGTCCGTCTTTCATCGCCGGCACAAACTTGATCTGTCGTGCGGCAGCGATCGCTCGTTCAGTGAGTCCGAATGGAAGCGATCGAATAGCCTGTATTTGGACCACCTCACCTCCGCTCGAGAAAACAGCACGCAACATAACTGTGCCGGTGATCTGGTTCTTGCGTGCTTCCTCTGTGTACTGCGGTTCCGGTTTCTGCAACAGTCGTGCTCTCTGTTCGACTTCGCTTCCTTTGTAAGTTTGATCTCTGCCGTGACCGCAGGCCGCGCGCCCCCAGCCACTTTCGAGATCGCCACCGTTGCAACCGTATCCGGACTCAGAGCCCGATCCGATCCCGGGGCCCTTGCCGGTTCCGATTCCATTATCACTGCCTGGACCAGCAGATGGAATTGTCGACGTTGAATTCGGATCGCCGTAGACCACGGCCTTGACGTCTTGCCATTGTGTGGGATCGATATCGATGCCGGCGACGGGAAGACTCTGTTTATACAGCGGCGGAGTGATCGGTATTGCAGCAGGAATGGGTGAGGGTGGTGGCAACTCGCCGTGCTGAGGCGGCAACGGGTCGCGATTTCCTCCGCCGCCCAGGGAGCTCTTTTGCAGGCGGCCGGTGCCTTTATTGTCATCGTCGATCTTGATGTCTGGCGGTGCTGCGAATTCGAGCAGCGTTACTTGCAAAGATGGACCGTCAGCAGCATTGTTGAGTTTTGGCGTGCTGCTGTTGACGAGCCACACGATGGTTAGCATGAATGCGAGTGCAGTCACGGCACTCGCGGATGCGGCCAGTGCGTAACCCCGGGTGGCAGTATTCTTCAGAACTCGAGCAAAGCGGTGCGCCAAATGTTTTGTGAAATTGACAGGATCGTTTTTGAACTCTTTTGTGAACTGAGGCCAGCTTCGTTTGAGTTCATTTTTGAGAAACGCAAACTGGATCGTGAGTCTCTTGAAAAGCAGTGCACTCTCAATGATTGTGGGCTGGTAGTGATGGGCTGTATTCATCGTCAAACCTCTTTCGGTTGCAAGCAGACCTACGGCTGCTGACAAGCTTTAGGCTTGCCAGGTGGTCTAATCGGATGTTGCTTACAGAAACGGTTAACGCCGGTGGTGCGCCGGCGCGGGGAGCCTCTAAGTCTTGTTACCGAAACCAGTGAAAAGGTGACGCGTTTGAGGAGACTTTAATCGGCAACTGTGATGAAGAGACGGGCTGTTGGGATGCTTAGCTGATGTGACCCGGAAGTTGCACTGCCCTCGCGCAGTCGATTGCATATTGCCTGCATTTACGCGCGATCTCAGCGCGCGTTTGACAGCCACAAACCGGTTACGTTAACGTAACGCGCTTGCGCTAGAGGGCAAACAACTCACCATGCGTCCCGTTCGTCTAGCGGCCTAGGACACCGCCCTTTCACGGCGGCGACACGGGTTCGATTCCCGTACGGGACGCCAAAGCTATCAATCACTTACAAGAAATCCCGTTTTCACCGTGCGTCCAATAAGCGTCCATTAAGCTAATGCGCTGCCTTGCGAATACCAGGCATAATCATCTCGACAACTTTGCTCTGCGCCTTGCGCTTCTCATCACTCATAGCTTGAACGTATGTGTCCATTGTGACTCGAAGGTTTGCATGACGCAGCAATTCCTGAATGACTTTCGGGTTCTCGCCGTTTGCGTTCAAGATCGTGCCGAACGTGTGACGAAACGTATGCCAGCCGATACGCTTGGTTAGCCCAATCTTCTTCGCGGCTGGTTTGATATAGACGCGGAAAATTGAGTTCGGCCAATAGGGTTGCGTACCGTTCATCTTGGTACTGGCATAGACCCAATCGTCGGGCCGATTGTAGGTTGTTTTCATCTTCCAGAGCCGAAGCGACTTTGCCAGTTCCGCATTCAATGGAATTGGCTTTTGCGAGGCTTCGGTCTTGGGCGGGCCAATCCTCTGTTTGACGATCGAGCGTTTGATGTGGATCAGGTTGCGCTCGAAATCTACATCTTCCCACTTGAGACCTAACAATTCGCCGACCCGCAAACCACTAGCGCCATCCAGAAACACAGCCGTTCGAAACGGTTCTGGAATGGCGTCCAGTAAGCTCACGAGTTCGTCAACTGTCAAAATTTCAGGAATCTTTTGTCGCTTCGCGCTTTGCCTAACACTCGTGATCGGATTGCTCGTGATCCACTCCCAACGGATCGCGTGAGAGTAAAGCGCGCTCATGATATTTCTGATCTTCGCCTTACTGCCTTTCGCCAACGGATCTCCGTCCTCGAAGCAAAGTCGTTTCAGCCATTGTTCGACTTCGACGGCTTTGACTTCCGACAACTTGTAAGATCGCCAGCGAGGTAAAATCCACTTCCTCAAGTAACCATCATAGGTGTGTTGTGTGGAATAAGTCTTTCGTTGTTCATCATCCGAAACCTGGGCCGCCGGATCGTTCTTATGAAAGATGTCCGGCAGTTCATGTTCGGAATAGTGATTAACCAAAGCCTCCACCGTAATATCCTTGTTGGCTCCTCGACGAGTGGGATCGTTGATGTTTAAGCGCAAGCGATCTGCCGCAGCTTGAGCATCCGATTCGGTCGGATATTCCTCAACAGACCCGACGATTACCGCTCGCCGTTTTCGAGTTCCGTCTGTTTGAATTTCTCGCCATCGGTATTCCCAAACTTTAGGCCCGTCGCTGCGCCCTCTGAGTCTTAGACTGCCTCTTTGGTAGCGTGCTCGCCTCATCATCGTCTCCTACTGTTGAGGCGGCATGGATAGCGCCCCTGAGTTTACCTTACGCGTCAACCATGCATCGAGGTCACTCTGACGAAATCTCCAGAGTCTGCCGATCTGAATAGATGGGATCTCACCGTTCCGAGCCATCCGCTTTAGGGTACGGGGATGAATGCGGAGATATTCAGCGGCTTCCACGCTATTCCAGATCGTTGTAGATGGTGGTGACGCATATTCTGTAGTCATTGCTAAAACCTCATCGGGGTAAATAGTTTTGTTAACGAATCAGTCCGCCGAGATCGAGTTCCGGGGCTTCAATCTCAAGCTCGGCGGCTTGTGGCGATGGAGCGGTGTGAGTTGGGGTTTGGGTTAAGCTGTGCTCGGACGGTCGTTGCTGCTGCGAGGCCAGAGAATCTTGACTCAGTTTGTTGCGATCTTTTTTCCCCTCGCGCTCGTCGTCCAATGTGACTTCATGGCCGTTACCGTTGCTTGTGGCGCGGTTGAGAGTGTCACTTACATTGTGCTCGGCGCTAGGGATCGGAACCTCATTCCTAGCTCTGGAAATGTCAATTGGGATTTCGGGGGTAAGCTCGGCGGCTCTTGTTGGTGCTGGCTCAGGATGGGTGGGACTTTGCTCTGCGTGGTGGTTGAATGGTAGTTGCTGCTGAGTCGCTTCAAGCGCGCTTTCTTTGTTCGTACTACGGTCGAGGGATACGCCTAGATTCTGCGCGGACTCGGTATAGATCACCGCATCGTACCTTGCTCGGGAAATGGCGACATAGGCCATACGGTCGTTGAGCAGGCGCAACGATTCTCGCGTGTCGGCGTTGACTAAAACACGATCACAAGTTAGTCCCTGGGCGGAGTGGCTGGTGACGGCGTAGCCGTAATCGAGGTGACGAAATTTGCGCGGGTCAATACTAATCTCGCGTCCGCTATCGAGGTTTAAGAGTATTTTGCCGGGTTCGATTTTAGTGATCGTACCTAGCTCGCCATTAGCAATTCGTTTCTGCGTATCGGGAGCGCGAAACTGAACGCGATCACCTTCGGCAAAGGCGCGCTCGGATTCGTAATAGACGCTCACGCCGGAAAGACGCTCGGGGTTGTAGGTGAGGGTGCGGCCATTATCGAAACGAACAGTGATTTCGTTCCTCTCATGGTCAGTCTTTATCACCTGTGCGTACTCGCCGATTTTGGCTTTATTGCTGTTGCGGTTGTAGCGAATAATGTCCTCGCCGGGTCGGTAGGAATTGGCAAAAGTACGCTCTGCTCCGGTCATATCCGAACGAGTGACATAGACCTTCATCTGGTACTCGTTTTCGCTGACATTTCCCTGACGTTGCAGTTGGCGATGGATCAGGAAATTGAGTTGCACTCGTTCGCGATTGGCGGGCGAAATGACTAACGTATCGGTGGGATCTTTGCAGTAGTCCTGGGCGATGGCCTCGAAGCGCTCGCGCTCGTTAACGATCTCGATCACCTTGCCTCGGCTGTGCAGTTCGGTGACGGCCTCGGGTACGTTGCGAGCTGCTAATTTCTGAACCGTTTGTTTCTGTTCTGGATCGGGTTGTCTGACGATCTCAGTCAGTTGCGCCGTGGTCATTCCATGCTGTTGCAGTTGCTCAAACGGGCGGCCTGCTTCGACGGCTTGATGCTGGCGCACGTCGCCGACCAAAAGCACCTTGCCTTCGGCTTCGAGGCGGGCAAAAAGTTTGTGTATATGCTTAGTGCTGGCGAGGGAGCTTTCATCCAAAACAAACAGGCGGCTGGTGGTGGCAGGCTGCTGTCGCCGGCGCAAAAACTTCTGGATGGTTTCGGTTTCAATACCGCTCTCGCCAAGCTGCTGCGCGGCGCGTGTGGAGGGTGCAAAGCCACGCACTTGATACCCTTCTTTTTCGGCTGCTTCGCGCAGTACGGAAAGCGCAGTTGTCTTGCCAGTTCCTGCTCCACCTTGCAGACCAATAACCTGATCTCTGCTGGATAGAATTGCTTCAATCGCAGCTTGCTGTTTCGCATTTAATCGTCGCTGTTGGCGCTCGGCTGTGGCGGTCACAACTTCATTGACGCGCTCCGGTTCGACCATCGCCGGACGGCTGCCTTTGCCGTCGATCATGGTCTGAATATTTTCCTTTTCCATCGTCAACATGCGCTCGGTAGTTGTCTCGGGTGGGCGCTGCTGGCGCAGGATCTTTATGAACGCGCCGCGTGTCTTCATCTGTTGCTGCAATTCGGTCATGACAGCCTCACAAGTTGTCAGACCGAGATTGCGCCGCAGCGCGTCGCCGATCACTTTGCGTATGTCCGCCACGGCCTCGTTTTCGACGGCCTTATTGCGGGCAAAAATCACTGCTTCCCGAGCGCGTACGGCAATCTCATAGGGTGTCAATTGGAATGGCAATCGGTCGCGCGCCTGGGCTACGAGACGTTGGGCTTGGTAGCCGTGTCTTACGTCCATTTCGAGGGCGCGTGAGTGCATTAGGTCGGGATCGAACTTTTTGCTTCGGCGATTATTCCGGGCGGCGGCTTGTTTTAATCTCGCGTTATCGGAGACGGTTTTTCCTTCGCGCTCGATGCGCTCTTTCATTTGTTTTTCTTCCTTCAAAACCTCTTTGCGGCGGGGGCTACTGTCCTGCAAGTATTCTTCTGTGAAGCCTTCGATTTCGGGAGCGCCGGTGCGTGGATCAACCCGAATCTCGTAACCAAGTGCTTGCAGTTTGTCGGCAAAAGTGGCGCGGTAAATGGCGGTCCCAAATTGCTGACTGCGGTACAACTCAAGGGGCTGCACAGAACGCACTTTTCCGTCCTCGGTTTGGGTCATGTTGAAGACGACAAAGTGCGTGTGAAGTTGCGGCGCGGCGTAACCGTTCTCGCGATCGGGGCGTGATGATGTGTGCACAAATTGGGCCGCTATCATCTTGCCCGTGGTGATAGCTGGGTTGTCGCCGCCGCCCCGCGCTTGCAGATATTTCTCAACCTCTTTCCGGGCCTCGTTGCCGCTCTCGATGTGCGCTTCTATGACGCGTTCATCCTTTCCGACCAGCGCGGCTAAGGAAGCGGATTTAGGGGCGCTAAAGGTCAAGTCAAAAGCGGCGCGATGCTCGCTCGTGGTCTTTTCTTTCCCGAAATCGTCAACGATTTCGCGGGCGGAAACGGAGCGAATAAGTTGCTCGCCAGTGTGCGGATCTTGACCGTTAACTAAGCGCTCGTACTGCTCGCTAGTGACCTCGCCTTTAAGGTTCCATTCCTCGGCCAGGGTGCCACACCAATGGCCTTTAACTTCGCCTGCTTCGCTGTAGTAATTGTCCTTTGAATTGGTGAATTCCTGCTTGTAATATTCGAGCGCCTTCCCTGCGGAAATTGCTCTACTAATAGTCAACATAAATTCAAACTCCTTAAGGTCTGGGCGAGCTTGTCGGCGTCGCTGTTTTGTTTTCGTTTTGCGTTCGCGAGCGTGATCGTTCCGCTGGTAAAAGCGGTGCTCTAATCTCACGAGACACACTTCTCCCGGTCTTCCTCGAACGAGGTTGACGCATTTCAGTTATTCGTCTTTTGGTGACGCGAGGGTGAGAAACAGAGGGGGCAAAACTAACGCGCTCGCGTGATCTGGATCGGAGTCAATTCTTACGACTCGAAGCCCCGATCTTTGATGAATCTAATGGCCCAAGGTTGGGCCATTGATGATCGATTCAGTCATGAAAACATCGTGCGACTGATTAGGCCGCGTTCTCTTGATGAAATTGCGGAGCAACGGTTATGCCAAAGTCGTGTTTTCGCTTCACTGCTATTTGGAACTCACAAATCTCTAGCAAATTAATAGCTGTCCGTTTTTCTTGCGGTAGGTTGGACCAGTGAGGGACGATCTAAGTTGTACGTTATTCTTTCGCACCGAAAGAATCCCGTCGGTTTTAACAGTAAATTCGGAGCGTGGAAACAAGTCTAAGGGTTTCCAGTTTTGGGTTTTCCCCTTATTGCAGGATCTCTTGTCGGCTGGGTGCTTGACCGCACACCGGAGGCCGAAACGAAAGTGAAGGACTCGGAGCGCAGCGAGAGTTGTGCGGGCGGGCTGCCGACATAGAATGCAAGAAAGGGGGAAACCACAGGGTTAATTACCCTGCTGGTGATGATTCGCAATCAGGTGGTTTTACCCTGCAACGAAAGCTCTACTCGCAAATAGACCGATGAATTTTTCATCAGTCAAGTGTCTACGATTGTCTACTACTGATGGATTTTTTCTCACTCGAAGGTTTTGGCTTGAGTACGGGGCTTCACAAACAGAGACACACCAGCGCAACGTCGAGGGCTTCCCGCGACCTGGGTGGTCCAAACGAATGCGAAAGTAACGATTTAAAATATTTAACGATTGAGGTTACGACGTAAATCATTGATTACAGGAAAGATCAGCGCAGATTGTTAACAAATAATACAGGAAATTTAAACCGTAAGTTATTAGTAACTAAAGAGATAAACGGAAAAATTAAACGGTAACTTTTTTTGTAAACGTCTAAGCACAAGCAATCAAAGAAGATACAGGGAAAAAACGCGAGTTGTTAACACATTGCATAAACGCAACAGCCCCGAGCGGGGGTGTCGTGTCTGATTTAATCAGGTGCGCAGCACCTTTTATTTTTTTCGAATTTGAAGTCGCTGGATTGTAGCGAACGTGTGACTAGGAGGGTCCTATGTCAGCCATGCGGCGTCTGAGCGTTGTGGATGAAACGCTTGGTCTACTCTGTAGGATGTGAGGGGCGCGGGGTGGTGACGATTACTTGATGGAGAAGTACGGTAAGATACGAACGGAGAGATGTGA
>DASTQB010000237.1:0-20268 GCA_035761985.1 Pyrinomonadaceae bacterium | reverse complement strand
GTGTATTTTCCTACCGCGACATGGAAGAGAGCGAGGATGCCTTCCTGGTTGTAGCGGAGGCCTATTGCCGCTACAAAGCTCCGGCTTATTATGACGACGAACTGATAGTTCGTACACACATTACGGAATTACGTAAACGCTCACTCCGTTTTGGATACGAAATCGTGCGCGCCTCGAACGGGCAGATTGTTGCGGAAGGTGAAACGGGGCATGTAGTCACGGATTCAAACGGCCGCGTGCGCTCGTTTCCGGAAGGTTACGCGCAGCGATTGCTCGCTCCGCCACTCAGCAAACCCACGCATCCCGGCGCAATGGTGCCAAGCGAGACCGCACCTGAATGATCTAATAGGACCTATAGGTCATATAGGACATATAGGACCTATTCTTATAGGTCTTATAGGTCTTATAGGTCTTATAGGTCCTATTCGACCTATAGGTCCTATTCGACCTATTCCCTGCCACAACTCTTCGCTTGACGGTGTTTCAGATCTGAGGCCCCAGAATCTTTGTAACTTTTTCCAACTTCGGTCGTTTTAACTTCGAGGAGTTTTTCTCCCGCCCAGAAGTTTAAAGCCTCATTGCTACTTGCGATAGCAACAAGGCTTGGATGACAACACAAGCTCAATCGCCTTGCGGCGCAAGCTGCATCATCGACGCCCGCATCTTAGCGCACCAGGTGGAAGAGCTTCAACCAAGGAGGGTCTTCCATGCGCCGCTTTGCGATGCTGTTTGCAGTCGTCTTCCTCGTACTGCCGGCAACTGTGTTCTCCCAAACACCAACGCCCGAGGCAGCACTCAACCATTTTAAGAACGCTTTAAAGAAGACTACCAATGGTGATCTGGATGGCGCCATTGAAGACTACTCGCGCGCCATCACGCTCAGCTCCCGCTTCGACACGCGCAAGCGATCGGGTAACTCCTTCAAGATTGATGAATCTTCTACTGAAGAAATCACCGTCGTAGATCCGTTTACCGCAAATGCTTACACGAATCGCGGGCTCGCGCGTTTTCAGAAGGGCGATTACCTCGGCGCGATCGCCGATTACAATGCGGCACTCCGCATCCGGCCGCTTCTTCAGAACGCTTATCTCAATCGCGCAGCCGCTCACCGCGCGAGTGGCGATCCGCAGGCGGCTCTAAACGATCTCAACCGCGCGATCGCGCTCAAGAAAGATTTCCTCGAAGCCTACAACAACCGCGGCAGTCTTTACCTGGATCTGGGCGACCACAAAGCAGCGCTGGCAGATCTTAACCGCGCGATCGAACTCAACGAAGATAGAATTGCCGAACCGTTTTACCAGCGCGGCTACACGTATCTCGCGATGAAAGAGTTTGACAAAGCCATCGCAGACTTTGAACGCGCGATCAAACTCGCGCCGGAGATGGCCTGGGCATATCACGGGCGAGGCACCGCACGGATGCAGAAGGCGGAGCTGAAGCCTGCGATGGACGACTTCAGTCGTGCGATCGAACTGGAGCCCAAACTGGCGTGGGCGTTCTTCAATCGAGGTTTGATCTGGGTGTTGCTGGGCGACGAGAGTAAGGCGCAGAAAGACTTTGATGAATGCCTGCGATTGAAGCCTGAGCTGAAAGAGGAACTTGATTCGCGGACTGAGCTCGCGAGGCACTTGCGGCGCACGGGCGTGAAGGAATAGGACCGATAGGTCGTATAGGACGAATAGCGATAGGACCTATAGGACCTATAGGACGAATAGGACCTATATTTATAGGTCGTATCGGTCCTATTTGTCCTATCGGTCCTATTTGTCCTATCGGTCCTATAGGTCCCTATTCGTCCTATTGCTCGTGTGGCAAATTCACCCGGTGGATCGCATTCGCCCTGCCGGTGCTCTCATCGATCTCGATCACCGCGCCGCAGATCCGCACATCGCCGCTCGAGTGGTCAGCACGCCGAGCGGTCACCGAAGTAAACCGCGCGATCACGTCGGCCTTGTCCATCCCGATCACGCCAGCATAGCTTCCAGTCATCCCGAGATCCGTCAGGTACGCAGTGCCACCCGGCAGGATTCTTTCATCCGCGGTCTGCACGTGAGTGTGCGTGCCCACAACCGCTGAAACACGCCCATCAAGATGCCATCCCATCGCGACCTTCTCCGACGTCGCCTCAGCATGCACATCAACCAGCCGCACCGTAGTTTCCGCCGGCAGCGATTCCAGCACACCATCGATCACTCGAAACGGATCGTCAGAAGGCGGCATAAACACACGTCCCATCACGTTCATCACCGCGACTTTCGTCCCGTTCACATCGCCAACCCAGTAACCGCTGCCCGGCGTGTTGGGCGGATAGTTAGCCGGACGCAGCAGTCGCGGTTGTTTGCGAATGTACTCAACCGCCTCTTTCTTGTCGAAGATATGATTTCCGGAAGTCATCACGTCGATGCCGGTGGAGAACAACTGCTCGCACAACTGCGGCGTGACGGAAAATCCACCGGCGAGGTTCTCGGCGTTCATTATCGCGAGGTCGATCTGGTGCTGCTCGCGCAAATCCTGGATGCGTTCGAGCACAGCGATGCGCCCGGGCTTGGAAACTACATCTCCGATCATGAGGACTTTCATAGTGTTAGACAAAGTGGGGACTGGGAACATGAAAAGACCGCAAATCCTGGATCGTTAATCGTGAAGTAGTGACATCACGATTCGCGATTCACGACTTGCGGTTTCTGGCAGGAGGGAGATCCGCATTTGCCGTTCCGAAGCCGTAATTGAACCTGCAATGACAGGTGGGTGACCTCTTAATGCCGCAGCCTCTGGCAGTTCTTAACGATGAAGAAATGCACTGGCTAAACGACCTCGGTCTCCCTAATCAACGGCGTTGGCTCAATCATCGTAACTCGGTGACGAACACCGCAGAACGTTTCCCTCCGCCGTGCGAATACTAACACAAGAGCCCCTGAAAAATCACAAAACGCCCCTGAGAAAAATTCGTGTTCTTTGTGTCTTTGAAACCGGGAAATTTTGGGCGTTTAGCCGAGCGTCAACTTGCCCGCACCGCCCTGCTCGTGCTCGAGAGTGTTTCTGACTTTCAACAGTCGATCGAGCATTTCTGCACACTCGGCGCTGCGCGCTCCGAGTTGCGCGTCCGCCTGTTCGTGCATGTTCTTGAGCCGGTGGAGTTCGTCTGCGATGTGCAGCGCCGCGAGGATTGCGACCTTGAGTGAATCGACTGTGAGCGTGCCTGACGAAATCTCTCTCATCCTGCTGTCGACAAATTCTGCGAGCTGAATGATGTATTCCGTATCGCCGTCGGATCGAATGTTGTACGTCTGATTGTAGATCTCGACGCGAATAGTAGGACTGCTGCTGGTACCTGCTTCCATACTGCCTTTATTAATCATTCGACCGATTCCGGAGCTCATTTGAACTCCTCTACCATCTCGGGATCGAGAGCGGCAACAGCGTCGAGCATGGCTTCGACTTTCATGCGAATAGTCTCACGTTCGGCGAGCAGCTTCTCGACCTGATTCTCGAGTCGCTCTTTTTCGTTGAGGACGCTGCCCATGTCGCGATGCATGAGCGCAAGCTCCTTCTCCAAGTTCTCTTTTTCCTGGCGGAGCGTTTTGGTGAGTTCGATGGTCCGATAGATCTTATCTTCTAAGTGAGAAAACTTTTCCAAGCCTGACAGACCTACCATCATTTGTCTCCCGACGTTTTGGCTAGACTGAAAATCGACAGCGATTATCCGCCTTCACGCGTGAGAGCGCAAGACTCATTGTGACATGATGCGCGATTTATTTTCCTTCAGCGCTGTTCGGCTGCGAATGTTTCGAGCAATACGGAAGTCAAACGCGAGTGACGCTCTTCAACTTCTTCATCGCGCAACGTGCGTTCGTCAGAGCGATACTCGAGTCGAAGCGTCACAGATCGTTTGAAAGGGTCAATGTTCCCACCTTCGAAAGTGCCGACCAGCTTCACGCTGCGACAATCTGCCACACGCTGATCGTTCACCGCTTGAAAGATCTCTTCGAGCGCGACGTTCCGGTTCACGAGCAAAGAAAGATCACGGACCACTGACGGGTATCGAGGCAAAGGTGAATACTGAATTCCTTTTGCCTGACTATTGAGGAGCGTTGTGAGGTCCAACTCCAAAACATAAACAGGCTGGCGAAACTTGTACGACGCAGCGATGTTCTCGGCGAGCCTGCCGATCGTGCCGATTGCAGTTCCGTCGGCGAGTTGAATGCCGGCCGCCTGCCCTTCGCGTAAATGCCGCGCACTGGCTTCCGTGAACCGAAGTGGACTCAGGTTCATCCAGTCGACAGCGGCTTCAAGCGCGCCTTTGAGATCGAAGAAATCGAGCTCGCGCTCGGGCTGCGCGCGATTCTCTTCGAGGGCGCCGCCAGTCGCGACCATGCCGAGTGCCATCATTTCCTCGGGAAGTTCCTGAGCCTCAGAACCTGAGAAAATCCGGCCTATTTCGAACAAACGCACGTCACGAATGCCGTGGTTGAAGTTGTGACGCAGCGAAGCGAGCAAGCCGGGCAAAAGAGTCGAACGCATCCACGCGGCGTCTTCGATGATCGGATTCGCGAGCTGCTTTTGAGTATCGCCCTTTCCGGCGATCGACGGAATCAGATCGAAGCGCGCTTCCTGCGGAATGAAACTGAAATTGATCGCCTCGTCGAAGCCGAAAGCATTCAACGCGCGACGCAAAGAACGTTGCTTCATCTCGCTGGGCTGATACTCGCCCGACATGTTCGACGGCGGCAGTTCGGATCTGATCTTTTCGTAGCCGGTGTGACGCGCGACTTCCTCGACGAGATCTTCTTCCTGTTCGACGTCGATGCGCCACGATGGAACTTTGAAACTCATACGGCCGTCTGAATCGCCCGCGCGCTCGAATCCGAGCCCGGTAAGGATTCGGACCATCTCGCCTGACTCGACTGACAGCGATGTAAGACCTTCAACACGATCCGGACGGAAACTCACCACACGTTGTTCGAACGGCTGCGGATAGACGTCGATCGCGTCTTCAGTTGCAACACCTCCTGCAAGCTCGCAGATCAACTCTACGCAACGTTGCTGCGCACGCAGCACGCCCTCGGGATCTGCGCCACGCTCGAACCTGCGTGATGCTTCCGTGTCCATACCGAGTTGACGCGCAGTTTGCCTGACTGAGTGTGGGTTGAAGTATGCACTCTCGATCAGGACGGCTTTTGTGGCAGTTGAGATCTCGGAGTCTTCGCCGCCCATGATGCCGGCCAGGGCCACGGGTTTTTCAGCGTCTGCGATGACGAGCATGTCGGCGGTGAGAGTTCGTTCGATGCCGTCGAGCGTCGTTAGCTTCTCGCCGGGCGTTGCGCGACGGACGACGATGCGATGGCCGCCGAGCTTTTCGAAGTCGAACGCATGCAGAGGCTGGCCCAACTCGTGCAGGACGTAGTTTGTGATGTCGGCGACGTTGTTTATAGGCCGCTGTCCGATCGCCTCGAGTCTCTTCACCAACCAATCAGGCGATGGACCAATTTTTACGTCGCGGATCAGGCGGGCGGCGTACCTCGGACACAGATCCGGATCTTTGATCTCCACTGACGTGAGATCCGCCGCTCGGCCTTCTGTCTTCAACTGCTGCGAGGGCACCGACTGAAGCTCGCCCTTCTCGATCACCGCCACTTCACGCGCGATCCCGACGTGCGACAGGCAGTCAGGACGGTTCGAAGGCACTTCCACGTCGAGCACAGCATCGCCGTGGTGCGTCTCAACGGCATCGATGGCCAGACCAACCATAGTCAGCCGCTCACGCAACTCATCCGCGCTGAGCCCGGTCTTGATAAAATCGTTAAGCCACTCGTAACTAATGAACATGATCCGCGTTTATCCGCGTGAATCCGCGGCTCTACTCGAACATTCCCAAAAACCGCACGTCGTTCTCGAACAGCAGCCGTATATCGTCGAGCTCGAACATCAACGCGCACATGCGGTCGATCCCCAGCCCGAACGCAAACCCGGAAAACTCCTGTGGATCGACGCCAACCGCACGCAAGACGTTCGGATGGACCATCCCCGACCCGCCAAGTTCGATCCAACCCGAGTTCTTACAAATTCGGCATCCCGAGCCTTTGCACTTGAAACAACTGAAGTCAAACTCCGCACTCGGCTCGGTAAATGGAAAGTACGAGGGCCGGAAGCGTGTAACAGTGTCAGGCCCGAACATGCGGCGCAGAAACTCCGCCACCGTTCCCTTCAAATGGGCCATCGTGATCCCGCGATCGACGCAGAGCCCTTCAACCTGGTAGAACATCGGATTGTGCGTCGGATCGGGAGTGTCACGTCGAAACACGCGGCCGGGCGCGATCATGCGCACAGGCACGCCACGACGCTGCATCGCATGTATCTGGACCGTTGACGTTTGCGAACGAAGCGCGAACCCGTCAGTGGTGTAGAACGTGTCCTGCCACGCGCGCGCCGGGTGATTTAAAGGGATGTTGAGCGCGTCGAAGTTGTAGAAATCGGTCTCCATCTCGCGATCGTCTTCGATTGCGTAACCGAGGGCGACGAAGATGTCTTCGAGACGCTCGCGCAGCAGAGTAATCGGATGGCGATGACCTGAGCGCGGCCGGCGGCCCGGCAAAGTGACGTCGATGCTTTCACGGGCGATCCGCGCCTGAGCGATGTGGTCGTCAAGAGCTTGCTCGACTTGATCGAGCATCGTCCTGATGTTTTCCTCGATCGACTGGACTAGCTGGCCAAAACTCGCGCGCTCTTCGGGCGGGACCTGGCCGATACGCTTCTTGCTGGCGGCCAGTTCGCTTTTCTTGCCGAGATACTGCGTGCGCAGATCGGCGAGCGCCCGCTTTTGATCGTTCGCTGAGTCGAGATCAAGTCTTGCGAGCGCGGCCGGGTCTAGAATAAAACGAAAGCGTTCGATGTCCAGCTCGAACGCTTTGTTGATTGTTTCCGGAGATGTCATCTGACAGTCTAATTTTTCTTAACAGCCACCCACTTGCCCGACAACTGCCCGGCGAAATCAAACTCGCCCGACAGCTTTCCTTCGATAACTGTCGCACTCATAACGATGGTGCCCTGACCCCCCTCAACCTCAATCGACAAACGCCCGTCTTTCCATGTACCTGTTTTGATGGGCGCCTCGCCGAGCTGCGAACTGCTGTTACCGGTAACGTTCTCGCCGTCGACTTTCAACGTCAGCAGGAACGGGAACGGCTGTCCATTCGCATCCGCAACCGCGTCCCACTGGCCGCTTAGATTGAAAGCAGCCGGAGCAGCAGCAGGAGCGGCAGGAGCAGAAGCACTGGCAGCAGCTGTAGCTTTCTTCAGGTCGAGCGGGATTTTCGCCGTTCCATCCATGACTTCGCCCGTAAGCTTGTCGCCGTCGAACTTGCCGACAAACGAGCGGTTATTGCCGAAATCAAGCGTGAGCGTCCCGTTTTCAAACTTTCCCTGAGTACTCTCTATGGTTTTATCACCGTGGATCGCACGCCCGGAGATTTTCCCGGCTTCGCTTTTCACCTCGAGCGCGACTTTTTCTTCGGCGGTGGCTCCCGGCCTCTTCACCATGCCCTCGTATCTACCCGAGATATCCTGAGATCCCTGCGCAAAAGCAACGATACTGCCGAGGAGAAACGTGAGTGTCAGTAAGCTAAGTTTGTATTTCATGGTCTATCCTTTCGCAGACTAAGCCGCTTTGTTTGCCTGTTCATTTTCGAGTGCGCCCTTCGCCTGCGCCACAACGGCTGCAAACGACTCCGGCTGATGGACCGCGAGGTCGGCAAGCACTTTTCGATCGAGCTCGATGTTGGCGAGCTTCAACCCGTGCATGAGTTGCGAATAGTTCAAACCATTCAGCCGTGCGGCAGCTCCGATGCGCACGATCCACAAGCTGCGGAAATCACGCTTCTTCAACTTCCGTCCGGTGTAGGCAAAATTCAACCCGCGCTCGACTGATTCCTTCGCAGACCGGTACAGCTTCGACTTCGTGCCACGATAGCCCTTAGCCAGTTTTAATATTTTCTTGCGCCGTTCGAGACGCTTGTTGCCACGTTTTGCTCTCGGCATATATGAAACCTCCTTTGATTAAAATAAATTTGATTGCCGATTTCCGATTGCCAATTGCCAATTTGATCTAAATCGAATTTGGCAATTGCCAATCGGCAATAATTAGTCTCTTCCGTACGGCAGCATCGACATCACGCGGTCGTGGTCTGCCTTGGAGACGAGCACGTCGATATCAAGGTGACGTTTTCTCTTATTAGTTTTTTTGGTCAGTATGTGGCGCGCATGTGAATGACCACGCTTGATCTTTCCGGTGGCCGTCAGACGCACGCGCTTCGCTGCACCTTTGTGCGTTTTAAGTTTTGGCATGAATTATTCCCTTCTAGTGATTCTGCGGGGGCGCGGGAGCTTCAGGCTTCCCGCCGCCGCCTTTATGTCTCTTCGGCCCGAAGATGATGAACATCTGGTTCCCTTCCATCCTCGGTCTTGCTTCAACTTCACCAACATCCACGAGATCTTTTTCCAGCTTCTCCAGAATGCGCGCACCCAGTTCACGATGGGTCATCTCGCGGCCGCGGAAGAAGATGGTGGCTTTAACTTTGTCGCCTTCCTGCAGCCACTCTCGTGCATGTTTCATCCGGTAATCGTAGTCGTGGTCGTCGGTACCCGGCCGGAATTTCACTTCCTTGACCGTGATCGTCGCCTGTTTCTTCTTGGCCTCGTTTGCCTTCTTCTTCGCTTCGTACTGATACTTTCCGAAGTCGATGATCCGGCAAACTGGCGGATCGGCGTTAGGGGCGACCTCGACGAGATCCAACCCTTTCTCGCGCGCCGCGCGAACAGCGTCGCGCACGTCCATCACGCCGAGCTGCTCTCCTTCTTCGCCAATCACGCGCACCTCAGGCACGCGAATTCTTTCATTCACCCGAACCGGCGGCAGGCGCCGGTTGTCAGGACGCTGACCGCGACCTCGAAAGCCTGTAGCTATTCTCCACCTCCTAGGTTTTAGCTTTGAGAATAGGTCTTATAGGTCCTATCCGTCCTATCCGACCTATCGCCCTCCACTAGTTATGCGTCAAAGCGCGCGTTTCAACCAACCTGCGCGCCATCTCCTTAAACTCAGCGACCGGCATCACGCCGACGTCACCCTTCGCACGTTCTCGCACGGCCACCGTTCTCTGCTCCATCTCTCGATCGCCGAGCACGAGCATAAACGGCACTTTCTGTAACTGCGCATCGCGAATCTTAGCGCCTATTTTTTCGCTGCGCAGGTTTGCCTCGACGCGGAAACCTTCCGCGCGAAGCTCGCGCGCCAGCTCGTCCGCATACTCGTTAACCCGATCCGTGATCGGCAACACCGCGATCTGCACCGGCGCCAGCCACATCGGAAACGCCCCCGCATAGTGCTCGATCAAAACACCGAAGAAACGTTCCACCGAGCCAAACAGTGCGCGATGGATCATCACCGGCTGGTGGGGCTTGTTGTCTTCGCCGATGTACTCGAGCTGAAAACGCTGCGGCAAATTGAAGTCAAACTGGACCGTCGTCAACTGCCACGTACGCCCGATCGCGTCCTCGACTCGAATGTCGATCTTTGGTCCATAGAAAACTGCTTCGCCCTCGACGCGCTGGTACGGAATCCCACGCGCATTCAACGCATCGACGAGTGCCGCTTCGGCGCTTTCCCAGTCTTCGTCTGAACCGAGGTAATGTGCGTTCGGATCGTTGCCCCTGACTGAAAGTTCGACTTTGAACTCCTTGAAGCCAAACACCTCGTACACGTTGAAAGCAAAGTCGATACAGCCGACGATTTCCGAGCGCACGTTTTCCTTCGTGCAGAAGATGTGTGCGTCGTCCTGCGTGAATCCACGCACGCGCGTCAGACCGTGAAGCGTTCCGGAGAGTTCCGCGCGATAGCACGTACCGAGTTCCGCGTAACGGAGCGGGAGATCACGATACGAGTGCTGCGACGATTTGTAAATGCCGATATGGAAAGGGCAGTTCATCGGCTTTATCCGAAACTCCTGCCCTTCGAATTCCATCGGAGAGAACATCGAATCGGCGTAGTTCACTTCGTGCCCGCTCGTGAACCACAGCTCGCGTTTCGCAATGTGCGGCGTGAACACCAGGCCATAACCACGGCGCAGGAGTTCCTCGCGCAGGTAGTCTTCCATCTCCTTGCGGATCGCGCCGCCTTTCGGATGCCAGAAGATCAATCCCTGCCCGTACTCTTCCTGAATGGAAAACAAGTCGAGTTCGCGTCCCAAACGACGATGATCCCGCTTCTCAGCTTCTTCACGTTGCTTCAGCCACGCGTCGAGTTCTTCCTGCGTGAAAAAAGCCGTGCCGTAGATGCGCTGCATCTGCGGTTGCGACGCGTCGCCTTTCCAGTAAGCGCCTGCGAGCGACAGCAGTTTGAACGCGCGCAGCTTGTTCGTGTTGGGAACGTGTGGACCAAGACAGAAGTCGATGAACGGCGAACCTTCAATGTAGTAGACGCTCACGAAGTCGCCGGCCTTTTCGTCGATTAGTTCACACTTCAACGGCTCGTCGCGTTCGCCAAACACACGCAACGCTTCGTGCTTGGGAATCTCTTCGCGCCGATAAACCAGGTTCTTACTCGCGATCTGCTTCATCCGTTTTTCGATCGCGGATAGATCGGCTTCCGTCAGCGGTCTTGGCGTGATCACGTCGTAGAAGAAGCCGTAACGCGGATCGTCGAGCAGGGCTGGTCCGATGCCGAGCTTGGTTCCGGGAAACAGATCGAGAACAGCCGCTGCGAGCAGGTGCGCGGTCGAGTGGCGCAACACTTCGAGACCGTCGCGCGTCTGCGGCACGATCGGTTCGATCTGGACTGCCTCGCCGTTTTCACGCAGCGTGCCGAGTGGCGCGGTGAGATCGACCTCACGCCCGCCGACTTTCGCGGCAAGCGCCTGTTTCGCCACATCGCGATCCAGTTTCTTCAGAGCTTCAGCGACCGTGGCCGAATCGGGCACCGGCACGGGTTCGCCGTTCTTTAGTTGTACGTTAATCTCGCTCATTTCCTTGTCTCCAGCCGCCGAAAACGAAGGCGCACAGACCAGCTAAGACCTGAGTCCAGGGCCGAAGACGATTCCCTACGATTTGCGATTCACTAATTTTGTACTTCAGTCGATCGGATTCGATAGGAGCGCCTTCGCCGCGCGCCCGCGTGGTTGCGGGTCGGCAATTAAAAGGTTAAGAATCGAGTGAATGTTCGATTCATGCGAAGGTCTTCCGGAGCATCCTACCAAAAGTTAGAAACGACGCCGGATTCTAGCAAAGCCCTGTTCGTTGGTGCAAGTTCAGAGTTACAGAATCTGGTGAAAATCCGTGTAATCTGTGGCATTATCCGCCACATGCGAACCCGAACCCTGACTACCCTTGCGCTATTAGTCTGCCTGTCCATCAACGTCATTGCACAAAACGGCGCCAGAACCCCGGCCGCGAGCGAGATGCGCAGCCACATCGAACGTTATACCGTCGATCGTGGCAGTCTCGCACGCTCCTACCCGGTCGCAGTTTCGCCAAACCGGCGCGAGCGGTTCAGGAAGTTCTACCGCGAGTGGTTCACGTCGCTGCAAAATCTTAACTTCGACGCGATGAGCCAGGACGGCAAGGTCGATTACATACTTTTCAAAAACCATCTCGAGTATGAACTGCGACAGCTCGAGATTCAGGCGCAACAAGTGAAGGAAATCGAGCCGCTTCTTCCGTTCGCGGGCAAGATCATCGAGCTCGAGGAAGCACGGCGTCGCATGGAGCCGATCAACTCCGCGAAAGCGGCTGCAACGCTGACGGATTTGAGAAAACAGGTTGACGAACGTCGCCGCGCGATCGAGATCGGCTTGCGACCGGAGCGCGGAGGCGACACGAACGCCGCTGTCGAACCGTTGCGCGTGAAGAAAACCGTCGCGAACCGCGCTGTACTTGCGATCAACGGTCTGCGCAACAATCTCCGCAACTGGTACACGTTCTACCACGGCTACGATCCGGTGTTTACGTGGTGGAACGAAGAACCGTACCGCTCGCTTGAACAGGCGATGACCGGTTACGCGGGTTTTCTGACTGAACGAGTTGTCGGTATTCGCACTGAAGGCGGCCAGAGTCAGGCCGGACCAAATCGCGGCGGCGGTGGACCAGGCGGAGGCGGTCCGGGCGGCGGTGGACCAGGCGGTGGGCAGGGCTTCCAGCGGCCGCCGAGTAACGCACGCGCCGGCGACGCAAGCGACATCGTCGGCGATCCGATCGGTCGCGAAGCTCTACTCAGCGAACTCCGCTCCGAGATGATTCCCTACACACCTGAAGAGCTGATCGCCATCGGCGAGAAGGAGATGGCGTGGTGTGAGAACGAGATGAAAAAGGCGTCGCGCGAGCTCGGCTACGGCGACGACTGGCACAAGGCACTCGAACACGTCAAAAATCTTTACGTCGAACCCGGCAAACAGCCGGAGATGATCCGCGACCTCGCGCTCGAAGCAATCAAGTTTGTCGAAGACAACAATCTCGTCACGGTGCCTGAACTTGCGCGCGAGAGCTGGCGCATGGAGATGCTGAGTCCGGAACGACAACTCGTCAGCCCGTTCTTCCTCGGCGGCGAAGTGATCCAGGTCTCGTTTCCGACCAACACGATGGCCCACGAGCAAAAGATGATGAGCATGCGTGGGAACAACATCCACTTCTCGCGTGCGACCGTCCATCACGAGCTGATTCCCGGCCATCATCTGCAGGGCTTCATGGCTGCGCGTCACAAGCCGTATCGCGGCGTGTTTGGGACGCCGTTCTGGACCGAGGGCAACGCGCTTTACTGGGAATTGCTGCTGTGGGACTTGAACTTCGCGAAGTCGCCGGAGAATCGCATCGGCATGCTTTTCTGGCGCATGCACCGCTGTGCGCGCATCATCTTCTCACTCAACTTCCATCTCGAGAAGATGACCCCGCAACAGTGTATCGATCTGCTGGTCAACAAAGTGGGCCACGAGCGTGATAACGCGACTGCTGAAGTCAGACGTTCGTTTGACGGCAGTTATGGACCACTTTATCAAATCGCATACTTGATTGGAGGACTGCAGCAGTACGCGATGTACAAGGAACTGGTGAAATCCGGGAAGATGAACATCAAGGCTTATAACGATGCGTTGCTGAAAGAGAACCGGATCCCGATCGAGATGTTGCGCGCGGCGATCACGAACCAGAGACTCACGAAAGATTTCGTGACGAACTGGAGGTTCTACGACAACTAACCGCGGATCGTAAGAACGATTAGCGCCGATACTGCAAGCGGAGTTTGACCAGCAGGGGTTCGCTGGGCTTTACGCTTGGGCGGTAGAAAAGTAGCTGCGGGGCTGGTGCGCTTGCAGTTAGTGCCCGGGTAGCTGAGTCCTTCTCGGCTTTAGTCCAAGCCTGGCCCGTGGTGGACATCTCCAGACGTCCGACGCTCGTGCTCCATTGCTTTTCCCAACTCGCCACCTGCTCATTCGTGAGCTTCTGGGCTTTTTCGGTTATCTGAATACCTTCGAGCGGCTCGGGCGTCACCAACACACTTAACACTTCAGCTACGTGATCCGGACGGCTCTTCCGGATCCTGAAAAATGGGGGAGCGTCGTCGAGTGCCGGGATCTCTGCGAGCTTGCCGACGGCGACTTTATTGTCCCCGCTCAACGTTCGCGTTGTGGGGAAGATGAGATAGGGATCGCCGAGCGTGCCGTCGGCGTACTGTTCGCGATCGATGACGTAGAGGTAGCCTGTGCGTGCTGCTTCCACGCTGATGCGAAGCCGGTCGCCCGCGGCGAGTCGTGTGTTGGGGGAGATGCGTTCGGGCAGCCACTCCTGCGTCGAGCTGTCGTCGTGAACGATCAAGCGTTCGCCTGAGTCGGAGCGGGTTGCAGGACGAAGACGCCAGATCGTTACGCCTACAACTGTGTCTGGGGAGACGTTATCGACGGGCACGTTTGGTGTTGCGAGCCGATAGGCAGACCGACGCTTGTGCGCCGTCTTCTTCTTCGTGGAAGACGCGGTAAAAGCCGTGTCCCAAAGCTTTCGTGTTGCTTCGTCCGGCGTTTGCGCCATGATGCCGGCGACCAATGCCAGCAGCACCAAAATCACTACAGTCCTCATAACCCCTCCTCAAACCTTTGACAGGATTGCAGGATTAGCAGGATTTACAGGATTCCTGTTAATCCTGATCAATCATGTAAATCCTGTCGCCATTCGCCCTGCATTACGAACGCCGCCCAGAAGTACGGCGATTGCCATTGCCTGGTCCGCAGCATCTCGATCTGCGCGGCGCGCAGCGCCGCTGCCGGCGACTTGTTGCTCCGCAACATCCCCGCGTACAAACGCTGCATCAGCGAGGCTGTTGCCTTGTCGTTAACATTCCACAGGCTGACGACCACGCGACGTGCACCTGCATACATAAACGCGCGAGTTAGCCCGTCAATTCCCTCACCTTCGAGATCTTTTCCGAGTCCGGTTTCACACGCACTCAGCACCACCAGCTCCGCCGGCAGTTTCAAGTTGTAAATATCGTGAGTCCGCAGAAAACCGTCCTGCGGCTTGCCCTGCTCGTCGACGAGCGAAAGCACGATTGCAGAAAGCCCGGCGCGACTCGTGTCGAGATAACCGTGCGTCGCGAAATGCACGTAACGGTACTTGCTCAACTCATCACTCGTCGCAATCTCGCGGCTCGCGCGAAAGTCCAGCGCCTTCATGCTCGATGCAGCCGGGGCAACCGCGACGATCTGGTCCGCCTCAGATCTCGTAAACGGCAGGCGCGATATCGACATTTGACCGCCTGGACCACCTTCTGTGTGTTCGATGATTCGCGTTGCAACCTGCTCGCGCGGCGCTGCGGTGCGGGCATTCCCACGCAGTCGCGCATCGTTCGTCGAGAACACCGGATCCGCGATCACAGCAACAGCCTTCGGCGCCGCAGTTCGATTCGCAAGATTCTGGCGATGAATTGCGAATGCTGACGCTGAAGGAAGACTGATCAACTCGTGATCGAGTATCAACGGCCGGTTGTCAGATACAGACAACGCCGCAAACGGCACATATTGCAACGCTCCATCCGCCACGATCACCAGCCGCTTGCCACGCAGATCAGCCGCAGCGGGCGCAAGGATGATCCGCCCCAACTCCGCCGCCGCTTTTTGAAACTTCTGATCAGCGAGTGCGATTCGCGCCTTCCTCGCCTCGGGCGCTTCCAGCGACTTCACTACGCTTCGCGCAGTCAGCGACGCGTACACATCTCGCGCTGCCTTATCGATCACATCCTGCTTCGGAAGCTCGTAACTCTTCAGCGAATCGTTTGTCACAGCCCACAAATAGCTGCGTGTTTCCCCGAGCGAGTATTCGAGCAAAACTGTATCCGCATCCAGATGCGGCTGGATCTCTTTCAGACCGAGTGGCTGGGGCTGCGTCAACGCCGAATACTGCGGACTGCTCGTGCGAATCGCAGCCTGTACCTGCTGATACTCATCTTCGTGCGCACTGATCTCCCGCTGCAGCGTCGCAATCTCTTCCTTGTTGCCCTTGCGCGCTTTGAGTTGCATCTCGCGTTGTGCCTTCGCGTTGAGCACTTGCGCAAGATTGCGCTCTTTTTCAATCAACGCCGCATCGACGCCCTGACGAATGTCAACACGCCGTTCGTTTAATCGCTCGAGAAAACTCCGCGCCCGCCCACGCTCACTTGCCTCAAACGCTCGCACAGCAAATCCGTGCGAAGGATTCTGCGCGTGCTGCTGCATTAGGACGTCGATGTAAAACTCGTAAGATTCTTCCGCCAGAGCACGGTAAGACGCGCGCATTTGCAGGCTAATCGCACGAGACCTCACTGTTTCGATCGCTGCCAGCGATTCCGTGATGTACTTGTGCGCTGCATCCAGGTTGTTGCGTTTCTGCTCCGCGCGCGCGAGCCGCGCCATTGCGATTGCCACATTACTCAAGTCGCTGATGCTGCGCAGCATTGCGACCGCATTGTTCAAAGGCTCCAATGCCTTCTCAGGCTGGTTTAAATCGGTGTACGCCTCGCCCACGTTGATGAGTGCAACCGCTTCCCGACGCATACTTCCCACTGCGCGCTGGATCTCTACAGCTTGAAGGTGATAGTCAAGCGCTTTCGTAGGTTGTCTCTCTGCTAACCAGGTCAGTCCGATCTCATCGAGCGTTTCGCCTTCCTGCGCCTTGTTACCCGCCTGTTTTTGCATCGCGTGCGCCTGATTCAAATAGTCAAAGGCTTTTTTGTTGTCACCTGATCGACGATAAATGCGAGCGATGTTGACGAGTGTGTTTGCTTCGGAAATCTTGTTTCCGGCTTCACGAACCAGCGGCAGCGATTGCTGTAGATAGTCCAGGGCCTTTTGGTGTTCGCCCGCCTGGAAATGTGCGATGCCGATGTTGTGGAGCGTGACGGCCTCGTTTGGCTTCAGGCCAAGCGACCTGAAAATCGGAAGCGCCTGCGCATAAAACTCCAATGCTTTCTGCCAATCGGCAACGTCGTTGTAAATCTTGCCTATGTTGCTGAGCGCGCTTGCTTCTGCCAGGCGATTGCTACCCTGGCGTGCCAGAGCCAGCGCCCGCTGCTGGTGGTCCAATGCCCGGCTGACATCGCCGAGAATATCGAGCATGCCACCAACGTAAGTCTGAGTACTTGCCTCGAGCTTTTGATCTTTGAGAGCAACTGCCAGAGCCAACGTCTCATTGAAATAGTCGAGGGCCTTTCGATATTCATTCGACGAGTAATAGGCCGAACCGATGGACAACAATGTAAGGGCTTGTCGGTATGTGTCGCCCGCCGCTTTGAAAAGCGGCACTGCTTCTTCAAACTTCGGAATAGCAGCGCGGGTCGCTTCAGCCGTCTGTTTCTGCGCCAGCTTCGTCGCCTCGTCGAATGAAAGTTGGGCCACGGCATGGCCCTTGTCGATCCCGGTGGCTTCGCGCAAAGCGATCACCCTGATTTGATAACGGCGAAGATCCTGGCCTTCCCACGATTTCACTTGCACGCGATATTCACCGGGCACCGCAGCGACAAACACGATTGGCTCCGTGCCCCAGCGGTCGTTAGGGCTGTCGCTCTCGGTAAGCTGCTTGCCGTCAGGCGTGTAGATCGAAGTAGCCACGTCAACGTCATCCTGCTGGACCAGGGCGTACACAAACTGGTTTGCGGTTAGCTGGATACGGAATGAATGTGTTTCACCACCTTTTATTTCTCGTTGGACATCCGACAGGGTTGGAAGATCTTTGGGTATTTGTGCCGGTGCTGGGAGGACAGTGATCGACAGCAGAGCCGATAACAAGACCGCGAGTTGTAACAGATTCTTTGCCATCTCATGCACAGACTGATGATCCTGCAATCCTGTCACCAGTTTGACAGGATTACAGGATTCACAGAATTTACTGATTAATCACTTCGCGTTGGCTGCGGCGGCCTCTTCTGCTATAGGACCGGTTCCGCTGGCCTGCGCCTGGAAAGTTCCCGATCCGGGAACGTCCTTGAGCTGTTGTGGATTGTCCGTCCAGCTTCCACTCATTGCCATCACGGGAAACGTGCTGACCGTGAGGTAAAACGGATTGGTATAGCCAGCTACGTTAAAGTGAAAAGTAGCATTTGTAGGGGTAATGAGCTGCGTGTTTAATGGATTTCCTCCGCCCGGAGCATAGAAATTGTAGCCCTCTCCTGACTCCTCAAAATAATAGTTCTCCAGCGCGGCGCCGTCGCTGGGTCCGGTGACGGTGTTGATCTTTATCTTTTTGGCCATTGTCGTTCTCCTTCTAGGATGCTGTGGGTTTACACAAACCGCGAGGCTTGTGCTCTGGGCTGGCGGACGCACGATCGTCTTCGGCAAAACGTCGTGTCGCCCGCCTCTACTCGTCAATTACTTACGCGAGAACTTCTTAGGAAAATCACCACCGCTGCTCAGACTGCCTTGCCTTTGGCTACAGCCGAATCGAGGGCTGAAGCTGCACCAGTCCCGCTGGCCTGAGCGTGGAAAGTGCCGGAACCAGGGACGTCCGCGGGGTCCGCCACAAGAGCATTGGTGCAACTAAACCTTCCTTCGATCTCCCTGGGTGCAATCGATGTTACCTTGAGCTTCCAAATGTTGCCTGGATCGTCTTTGAGCACAAGGTTAAATTCGGTGTTCAGTCTCACGTCGCCGTCTAACGCACCGACGACGGTAGGGTTCTTGTCGTAGAACTCAATCACAGTCGGGCCGATCACAAAGTAACAGCCTTTCAAGGCATCGCCACTGCTGTTACTGACCTTCTTAATTAGTATTGGTAGTGCACTCATAATGGTCCTCCTCTTCGGATGTGGTCGGGTTAACACAACCCGTCAGGTTGGTGCTCTCGCGTGCGGACTCGCGATCGTCTTCAGCAGACGTCGCCTGCGCCGCGCTCTATTCAGTTCGTTTCAACTATTAACGCGAGAACTTCCCGGGAAAACCACCAAGCTTAGACACGAAGCCCATCGGGGGCCGATTAGATGAACTGGTAAAGATTTGAGTGAGATTGTGGGCTTCCCAGGCCGATTCGTCAATGGTCTTAAGCTGCCATTCGTCAGTGGTGTTCGAGTTTTATCGGATACACCAGCACTTTCCCGGGTGCTTTCAGCGTCGTCTGTTTGTCGCCGCGCGCCGAGGTGGTCCGGGGTAACGAGCCATCATTCAGGAAGTTTTGCACGTCTCTGTTTACCGACGGGATTTTTATGAGCATCTTTGTGCGCTCACTCGCATACCCCTTCGCGGCCTCCAGCACGGGCAGCGGCTGATCGCTGAAAACGAGCCACAGTTTTTCGGTCCCCTGCTGTGCGTCAAACTCCAGCATCGACTTTTCCGGAATTTGGACCTCCTGCTCCGCTAACACTTCCGACAAACCCTTGTTTGCAGTCGGAGATGGAAAAACAACGACGTACTCGGGCGGTCCAGTTCCTTCTTCCGGCGGGCCTTCATTGAAAATGTACAAGAATCCGTCCTGCGGACTCCGTATGTGAACACGGATCTGGTAGTCCTTCTCAAAGATCATCTCGCCAGGCTGTGTAAACGGCGGCTGGTACGGACGGCCATCTCGGTACTTCTGCACCGTGATCCAGTACGTTAGCGTCCGCTCAGCCACGACTGCTGCCGGTGCTGGTGCCGGAGCGCTCGCGGTACGCACGCGCGACCGCCAAACATTCACCGCGAAGATCCCCGCCGTCACGACACCCATGACGATTAACGCAATCACCAGCACTCGCTTCTTATCGGATTTTTTATCCGCGTCATCTGTGTCCTGAACGATTGCAGCCTGCAGATCCAACCGCTTCTTCAAACTCCGCAGATCGATCAGCATGTCTTTCGCAGTTTGATAACGCTCGTTCGGATTCTTCGCCATCGACTTCAAAACGATGCGTTCCAACTCGGCCGGCACGGCCGCGCGCTTCGACGGCGGCACAGGTTCCTTCTCGAGGATCTGCACGATCGTATGGCTGCTCGTCGCACCAGTGAACGGCAACTCACCAGTCAACATCTCGTAGAGCATGACACCCATGCTCCAGATGTCGCTGCGTTCGTCGACCGTTTTCGCGGTTGCCTGCTCGGGCGACATGTAGTTGACCGTACCCATGATCATTCCCGGCGCGGTTTTGACCTCTGTTGCCGCTTCGTCTGACACACCGGCGGCCTGTGTCTGTCGTTTCTCGGTGGCTTTCGCCAGACCGAAATCGAGCACTTTCACAACCCCATCGCGGCGGCGGATCATTACGTTTTCCGGTTTTATGTCGCGATGCGCGATGTGTGCATCGTGAGCGGCGTCGAGTGCGGCGAGGACCTGGATCGCGATGTCCAGTGCCTCGGCGAGCTTCAGTTTTTTGCCGTGCAGGTTGTGACGCAGAGTTTCGCCGTCGATGTATTCGGTCGCAAGAAACGTCAGCCCGTCTAATTCGCCGAACTCGAAGATCGTGAGGATGTTTGGCTGGTTCAACGACGACGCGACTTTCGCTTCCTGCCGGAAACGCTGCATGCGCCGTTTGTCTGAAGCGACGTCCTGCGAGAGCACTTTCAACGCGACTGTGCGGTCGAGTCGCGAATCTCTCGCGAGATAAACTTCGCCCATGCCACCCGCGCCGAGCCGATCCAGAACGACGTAAGACCCGAGTTGCTGTCCTTTATTAAGAGCTCTCTCAGTCGACTTCGCTTCATTTCCACCGGCCAGCAACGGCGCGACTTGTTCAACAGCAGCTCCGCCCATGAAGTTTCCCGACTCAGCTCGCTTGTGCGAATCGATCAGCTTCTCGACTTCCGC
>DASTQB010000236.1:0-37889 GCA_035761985.1 Pyrinomonadaceae bacterium | reverse complement strand
AGTTGACGATAAGACAGCTGGATCACCCGTTATCGGAGCTCGAACAGACAGGCGGAGGGTGGTGGCCTTCCCCTCATAGTACGAGGGCTGATCGCGACCTGGCCTTCGACTCCGTAATTGTGATCTGGGATCCGAGAGTAGTAGACGAGTACACCGGAACGCGCCAATGGATTGGCACTGCAGCGGGCCTCGCGCCAAACAGGTCTTCAGGGCAGGCGTATGTGGCGATCATCATCGAGGCAACTGGCTACGGCCACCGCAACGTCTTCAAGCACGAGTGGGGACACTCGATCCTGTCTTACTTTGAAGCAATAGGCGTATCCCCTAAGCCGACTGTAAGCAATCACACCACGAGCGGCCAGTATGTCCATTGGCCCACCGGTGAGAACTACCTGTGGGTTGATGAGACGGACGCGAACCCAATCCCGAACTCCATATACAACAACGAATCGGGGTTCACACACGACTACTATTCAGGGACCGTCGCGACGGTCGACCAGCCGCTGCGCAGACTGGGAATCACGCCTGAGGCGTGGACGTGGGGTGGGCCAGTGACAAAGCCCGGTATGCAGTCTTCTCCACCTCCGGCCATCACCTGCAGTGGAAATATAACTGTTGCGAGACGTCCGGGTACATGTTTGCAGTGGGTTTGGCTTACACCGCCCACTGCGGCCGACGCGTGCGACCTTGAATTCAGTCCCGTCTCAACCCGCAGCGACGGCCAGCAATGGTACGCTCCTTACCAGTGCGGTCAGACGGTTGTTACGTGGACCGTTACGAACAGCGAAAATCAAACATCCACTTGTCAGCAGGTTGTGACGGTCATTGATGAGGAGCCGCCAATCTTTGTCAACGTTCCGCCACCTGTCACTGTAAACACTGGCCCGGAGGCTACGTCTTGCGGAGTGGTCGTCGAGGATAGCCGCCTCGGAGCCACGAGCCCGGGTGCGAATCCGGTGGTGCTTGATCCAACAGGCGATGTGTACAACCCATCATCTCCGGTCCGAAACGACATCATCTCGACAAGCGCCACGTTCGATCGAGAATCGCTCACGTTTAATGTCAGGTTCGCGGACACGATCTATCCTCCTTCCTCCCATGATCAGCGCTCACTTATGGGCTTCATCGAGATCGATACTGACCAGAATCCCGCAACTGGGTGGCCATTGGCTCTCAATAGTATGGGCCCACCCGACATGAACCTGGGGCCCGATTTTCAAATCAACCTCTTTAGTGAGCTGTCGCGGCCCGGTTTTGTAGAGCTAGCAATGAGACGGGATGGGACTGCCGCGGATGATTCACCCGTAGGTATAGTTCCCATTGTGTTTACCAGCAATTCATTTTCGATTACCGTGCCGCTCGCCATGCTCGGCCGAGATAACGGCCTCGTGAACTACGGCGTCGGCATTTGGATGGTTAACTCGCAGCCGGCTGATCGGGCGCCGAATGGCCCCGTGCCTGCCACGAGCGTTCCTGTTCCCGCAATCATGGCCATAGACGACTGTATGGCTGTCACCATCAGCCGGAGTGGCGTCCCTGCGAATAACGTTTTCCCGGTTGGCCAGACGCTCATCACCTACACTGCAACCGACAACGCTGGCAACGAAACATCTGTCACACAGTCCGTGACTGTTATAGACAACACGTCACCAGTCATTTCCAATCCAGTCGCGAGCCCCTCGACGCTCTGGCCGCCAAACGGTGAAATGGTTGACGTAACAGTGAACTATCAGGCTGCAGACAACTGCGGCGTGCTCGGAACGAAGCTCATCGTCAGCAGTAACGACCCCGATGCCGCGGATTGGGAGGTGTTGGATGCTCACCGCGTGAGACTGCGCGCAAAGAGGACGGCGCGATCACGGGCGCGGCTCTACACGATCACGATAATTGCCGAGGACGTTCACGGTAACCTTTCCCGCCAGAATGTGACCGTGACAGTGCCACACAGTCACGGGAAGGGAGGTTGAGCCCTGATTACTTACGAAAAACAAAGACGTCGATTGGCTCGGTGACTGGCTTGTCGCCGTTTGCATCGGCACGAATCGCGTCCAGGCCGGCCTGGAACTCGGCCTGTGACAATCGAGCGAGTACGGAGTCAGCGCCTGCTGATAGTTTCTCCGCGTACGTCGCTGCGTTAGGAGCGATCTGTTGGATCACAATTTGGGAGCTAACGATGCGAAATCCTGCCGACTCAAAAACCTCGCGCACCAAGTTCTCGCCTGGAAGCCTTTCTTGCAGAACAGGAAGGCACTGCGGGAAGAAGTCGACGTAAGGATAGGAGCGAATTCGTTCGCGAGTGCCAGTGCGCATAAAGACGGCGGCCCCGTCGCGAAGTACGCGCCGGCACTCGCGCGCCACGAGCGCCGGATCGTTGAAGTGATGGAAAGTCATCGACGTGAAGATCAGATCTACAGAGTTGTCCGGGAGAGGTATTGCTTCTCCGTAGCCTGTTCGGTAACTGACGCGCTCGTCGCGCAGCTTTTTCTGCGCCTGGTCCAACATCTTCTTGGACGGATCGATGCCGATGACTTCAGCATCGAACTGAGCGGCGAGGCCTTCAGAGAAACGTCCGGTGCCGCAACCCAGGTCGAGGATCGTATGCAGACGTTGTTTTCCGACGCATGACGCGACGACGTTCATCCAGAGCTGTAGAACCTCAGGTCCATGATCGCGCCCGCGGTCATAGACGAGGGGAATATCGGTGGCGTCGTAGTCCATACCCTGATCTTAATCATCAAAGGGACATCTCGCCACTGAAACAGTTCTACGGGTGCGACAAAATCCGCGTAATCTGTGTTATTAAAGGCACATGAGATTAGCGACTGCGGTGGTCTTCATCCTCCTTACCGCCGGAAAGACGATCCATGCTCAGCCCGTGACGTGCGATTTCGGCCCGAGTCCGTGTGAAGCGTATGCGCAAGCCGATGCAATATTCACGGGGAAGGTTTTCCGGATCACGCCTGAAACGATCGAGATGTGGCAAAGGGACGGCGACTACGATCAGATAGCAACCGTCGTAGTCGAAAAGGTCTACAAAGGGACTGCTCGCAAGCGTATCGTGTTCCACCAGCGTGGCCGGAAAAGTAGTCCGAAGCTGGTCTTGAATAGCAGTTATCTCTTCTATGCCAATCTCGATCGACAGACGAAGAAGTGGGAAGTCAGGCGCTGCGGGCGAACGATTATGGCCCGCTATGCGCAGGATGATCTGCGGTATCTCGAAGGTCGGCCCGAACACGCGAACCAGTCGCGAATCGCCGGCGCCGTATTGCGCTATCTACCCGATGCAGAAGAGCCGGCAGGAAAAGCCGAGCGACTTGCCGGTTTGAGAATCAGAATTACCAGCGAAGAAAAACAGTATGAGGTTGTTACCGGTCCCGATGGCATGTTTGAACTTTATGGAGCACCGCCGGGAAAGTACGTGCTCCACCCTGACATTCCCAGCGGCTTCAGGTTGATGGGAGTGGTTCACTACGGACCTTTAGATCTTTCCAAAATCCAGGACTTAACCATTGAGCTAAAGGAGCGCGAATGCTCCGGGGCCACGATTTTACTGGAGCGAGGCGAATGAAGAAGAAGAAGACAGCCACCATCATCATTCTAATCGTGTGGTTTATCTGGTCGACAGGCACAGATCTAAACGCTTTAATTCGCCCGACGGCGACCACTGACTTTTATATCTTTTCCTCGAACAACCTCGCGCCGCTCCTCTTCTTTTTTGCTATCACCGTGTTCCTGCTCGATGCCGCAACGGTGTGGTTTCTTTTCAGCCCACGACCCGCGGGCTTTTACATCGCTCTTTCAGCGCTGGGTCTCTCGCTCATACAAAGCGTCGTGTCGGTGAGTTTGGCGGTAACTGACTTGTCGGGAGTAAGGCAGGCTTATGTAGTAGGCCGGAGAGCGCGTGGTCTATCAGTCACCAGGCCGGAGGCACTCGACATGATGTTCACGCCCGGTGTCATGTATGCAATTCTCACAGTGCTGCTGTTAATAACCGCGCTGATTGCGTTCCTGATCGTTTGGAACCGCGCTTACTTCTTCTCGAATAACATCACTTCGACGGCGCCCTCGAGCTCGTAAGTGAGTGCGAGCTGGTCTGACGACAATTCAAACTTCGTCACGGCTTCGAGTTGTTTCAGAAACCGGTTCTCGACGGCCATCGCCGGTTCAGCACAGGCCATCCGTGTCGAGATCGTTGGTCCAACCTTGATTGAACCGCTCGCAGGTCCTTCCGTCACCGGACTCGAGTATCGATTGCAGCCGCTTCGTCCGACGAATTTGCCATTCTCGAATTTGAGAGTGACTTCAGGTGACGCAGGTGCAGGCTCATCGGTTTTCCATGCTCGCAAAACCCAATCGATTCCGGCGATCGAGTCAAGATTCCTCGCCTGGGGTGCTTCGTCTCTGAAGAGAAAGTTTTGGTTGACCCAGCCGGAGAGTGCGTTGTGTTTGATCGGAACCCAGAGCGCGCGTCCGCTCAGTCGACCTGGGCCAGTGATGCGGACACCTTTTGCATCGGAAGGTAAACGTCCGACTTCTTTTGCGTTGACTCCGGGCGCTGCGCGCACTGCGAGACCGTCACCAGTATTGAACACCGAATAGCTTGCACGTTGATCGAGACGTCGAGTGGTTGCCGGTCCTTTCCTGCCGGTGGCTACGTCGACGACGACCCAACCTTCGGGAGGCGCAGTTTTCGGCGGATCAGCGCCGGTGGAGTTGATCCGGAAGTAGTAGATCTTCGTGCCGTCAGTGGACCATTCCAACTTGTCGTCGAGTATCACGTCCCATCGCGCGGTGAACTTACGTTTACGAGTGCCGTCGGCACGAAAGAGAAATCCGATGTTGTCAGTGCATTCAAACCCGCAGCCGATCACCACGAAGTTTTTACCGTTAGGCGAGTAAACAATGCGGTGCACGGACATATAACCATCGCGGTCGTTCTGCAGCAGCATCTTCTTGCCGAGGAAGACCTTCAACTGATCATCACTGGCAACCGCGCGTGAAGTTGGGCCCTGAGCGTTCATCGTCGCCGCACAGAAACACAACAGGCACGCTATTTTCAGCAGGTACGGAATACTCACTCACCTCCCGATTCAGTTGGGTGCGACGTTCGAATCATCTTCTGTGTGTCGAAACCCCGCGCCGCCATCTTCGCGAGCAACTGTTGGTAAAGCTGCTCGTCGAATTGCGGCGTGCGGCTCAGTATCCACAGATAATCCCGATCCGGAGCACCAACAACCGCATACTCGTAGTTTTGTCCAAGATCAAGGATCCAGTAATCGCCATAGAAGGGCCAGAAGAACGTCACCTTCAGTTTGGCATTAGTCTTCTTGTCGACAATCTTAGCCTTACCCTTGGCGGTTGTGTACTCGCCGTTGGCTTTTCGACAACGATTGACGACGTCGATCCTGCCGTCAGACCGCAAATTGTAAGTAGCAGTCACCGAATCCGCACACTTCTTTTCAAATCGATTCGGCAGCCGCGCGATCTCGTACCACTGGCCCGTGTATCGCGACAAATCAACGGCACTAACGACCTCGAGCTCACTCTTGCGGTCCGCCACTGCGATCCCCGCGAACAAGGTCGTCGCTAACACGCTCATAACAATAAGATTCGTTATCATTTCTGTCCAATTCCCCCTCGCTCCCTGGCATGCGGTAACCGCGGATGACACGGAATGAAAAATCCGATCGTTAATCCGTGTCATCCGTGGTTAAGAGTTCACATGCTCGGCATCAGTACTGTGTCGATCACATGAATCACGCCGTTGGAAGCTTTGATGTCAGTCTTCGTGACTTTGGCATTATCCACTTGCACGCCGTGCGAAGTTTTCACTTTGATCGAGTTGCCCTGAAGCGTCTTCACCGACCGTCCGTTCAACTTCGTAACCTTGTCGGCGGTCACACTGCCCGGCACCACGTGGTACAAAAGAACAGCCTTCAGCTTCTCTTTGTTTTCAGGCTTGAGGAGCGATTCGACTGTGCCCGCCGGAAGCTTTGCGAAGGCTTCATCGGTCGGCGCAAACACCGTGAATGGTCCGTTGCCCTTTAGTGCGTCGATCAATTCGGCAGCTTCAAGCGCTGCGGCGAGCGTTTTGAACTGGCCTGCGGCGACGGCAGTGTCGACGATGTCATTTGTCTCGTTGCTGGCGACGCGTGCGTTTACCGGTGTGCTCATGACGATTGCGATCAAGCTCAGCATCGCGCCGAGCGCTACGATTTTCTTTCCCACTAATTTGTTCAGCTTCATTGAAAATGTTTCTCCCTTGATTTAGCGTTAGCCTCTGCTTTCAGTTTCGTACAGTCCCAACCTGCTTTCCTCCCGGTTCTCGTTGCCGAGGAATGAGCGGTTTGAGCGGTTTACAATACAGGCGAGTTGGGCGGGTGTCAAGTGGCAAAAGAAAATTGGGCTGTATAGTGCGATTTGAGCGATTACGTGATACCTTAGCGGGCGGAGGTGGTAGGTTTGGATGACGGACAGTCTGACTACTAAAGCGGTGGCCAAGTTGCTGCGTGTGAGCGAAGCCACGGTGAAGCGTTGGGCCGACAACGGGCTACTGCAATCGGACAAGACAGTTGGAGGGCATCGTCGTTTCAGCCTGAATGCCGTTGCACACCTGCGCCGGGAACTCGGCATCAGCCCAGGCTCCGACATGGCACTGTCGCCCAAGAGCGCCAAAGTCAACCTGCCTTCAGCCGCGCAGTTTTCATACACGCTGTTGCGCGGAGATGAAAAGGAGGCGGGCGCGCTGTTGACGCAGGCTTACTTGAATGGCGCGCCGCTCACCACACTCTTTGATCAGACGATCACCGAGGCGATGCATCAGATCGGCGACTTATGGTTCAAGGGAAGCATCACGGTTGCAGACGAGCACCTTGCAACACGAGTTGTGTTCAGCGCGCTTCAGACATTGAGCGGCGTCATGATGCCGGTTGAGTCCACGGGCCTGAAAGCGATCTGTTGTGGCATCGAAGGCGACCTGCACGAGCTGCCTGTTCAGCTTGCAAGGATCATCCTCGAGTCGGAAGGTTGGGAGACGCAGAGTCTTGGACCAAACACGCCCCTCTTTTCGCTAAGTGAAATGGTCGCCCGCCAGCGGCCGCACCTCGTTTGTATATCAGGTCGAAGCATACTCGACCTGGGCCGCGCGACTGCAGAGTACAATCAGCTCCGGAAGATAACAGGGAAGCTGGGCATATCTGTCGTCATTGGCGGCGAAGCGTTTCGCGATCGTCTTTTCCGCGAAAGATTTCCGTCGGAGTTTTACGCCGAGAACTTTGCCGGGTTCGCAACGTTTGTTCGTGAGTTGATTAGAGACCGCCAGTGATAGTCAAAATCGCTACTGTCGTGGTATGAGTTGACGCATTCATGAACAATTCCGGAGGAGACGAATGGAACGTAAAGTAGCAAGCGATTACCCGCAGGAGCTGTTAGACCTCTTTCACGAATACCAGCACGGCGACATCAACCGGCGCACTTTCCTCGATCGCGCCGGCAAGTTTGCGGTTGGTGGACTCACCGTCACGGCGATTTTCGAGAGCCTCACGCCCAACTACGCGTGGGCGCAGCAGATCGCGCCGGACGACAAGCGCATCAAGGTCGGTTACGAGACCGTGCAGTCGCCGGAAGGGAACGGCTCGATCAAAGGTTATCTCGCGCGCCCGGCGAAGAGTGGAAAGCATCCGGTGGTGCTCGTCATACATGAGAATCGTGGACTCAATCCTTACATCGAGGACGTTGCGCGGCGACTTGCGACTGAAAACTTCATAGCTTTCGCGCCGGATGGTCTGACTTCTGTCGGTGGTTATCCGGGAAGTGATGAGAAAGGCGCGCAGTCATTTCGCCAGGTTGACACAAAGAAGATGACGGAAGATTTCGTCGCGGCGGCGAAATGGCTGAAGGCGCGTTCCGATTCAACGGGCAAGCTCGGTGCGGTTGGTTTTTGTTTTGGCGGCGGAATGGTGAATCAACTGGCTGTTCGCTTGGGCAAGGATTTGAATGCGGGCGTTGCGTTCTATGGGCGGCAGGCGCCCGTGGCTGATGTGCCGAAGATTTCAGCGCCGCTGTTGTTCCAGTATGCGGGCAATGACCAGCGGATCAACGAGGGCATTGCTGCGTATGAAGAGGCGCTGAAGGCTAACAACAAGGTCTACGAGAGTCACATGTACGACGGTAAACAGCACGGCTTCCACAACGACACGACACCACGTTACGACGAAGAAGCCGCAAAACTCGCGTGGTCACGCACGCTCGAGTTCTTCAACAAGCACTTGCGGTAGGTTGGTTAGACAGGATTTCAGGATTCTCAAGATGAACAAGATTTACTCCTGTTCATCCTGCTAATCCTGAAATCCTGTCTAAGGCGCGGTCAGCAGATCCATAAACCGCCAGTCGCTAACAAACCGATCAACGCCGGCACATCCAAAACATATGACCAAATCGTTCCGAGCCCGGCGTTTCGCCAGTCTTTTGCCTTCGTTTGAAGGTGGCGATCGTAAAAGAGGAGAATGATGATCCACCACTCAACCAGTCGGACAGGAATAAACGCCACGTAGTACGCGAGCAAGCCGAATTCGTTGATCAACATCAGCGGGAAGAGGAGAAATCCGAGCGCAGCGCCCGCAATCATTCCGATGCCGGTGCGAGCGCCACCCACAGCCGCCACATTCCTCGCATGCTCGGGATAGCTCTGATTCAAACGCCACGCGGCAAGAGTGTAACCGCCGAATTTGACGGTGGTGAAAGCGACGTAGCCAAGAACAGGATTATTCAGGCCTCCAGGCATGATTATCGATTACGAACCATTTTTCGCAGACTCAATGTAGAAGTTTCGATTGACCTCAAAGGTTTTGATCTCGTCAGGGAAGTCGAGCGTCTGGTTTGTTTCGGTCGGCGTGATCACGGTTTCCTTGCCGTTGATACTAACGCGAAGCGGCATTGCGAAGCCTTTGACCACTCTGTCATACGCAAACGTAACTGTCTTTCCATTCACACCGTATCTCAACAGCGGAATGTTTGTGGTTCGCAGGTATTGATCGAATACCTTGCTGAGATCGATGCCGGCCTTCGTGCTGATGTACGACTCGATCTGTTCGGTCGTGACCGTTTGATGCCAGAAATCAGCATTGAGCCCACGCAGGATCGAGAGCCACTTTGCATCGTCGTTGATGATGTGGCGAATGGTGTGAAGCATGTTTCCGCCTTTCGGATACATGTCTCCCGATCCCTGCCGGTTGGTCCCATAAACGCCAATGATCGGACGGTCGTTTGCGATACCGCGGCGACTGCCGATCACGTAATCTTCAGCATCTTTCTTCCCAAAATGGTATTCGACAAAAAGGTTCTCCGAGTAATTGGCAAAGCCTTCGTGAATCCACATGTCGGCTGCGTCTTTCATCGAGATGTTATTGCCCCACCATTCATGCGCCGCTTCGTGAACGATGATGAAGTCGAATTTCAAGCCCACACCGCAGCCGCACAGATCCCGTTCGAGGTAGCCATTCCGAAACCAGTTACCGTAAGTCACTGAACTCTGGTGCTCCATTCCGGGATATGAAACTGTGACCAGCTTGAAGCTGTCTTCCCGGAACGGATATTTCCCGAACCAGTGTTCAAACGCCTCGAGCGTGCGAGGAACTTCCTTGAAGTGCTTCATCGCCGCTTCCTTCTGATGGGCCAGCACCCAGTAGTCGACATCCAGCACGCCGTTTTTCCCGCGGTACTTTTCAGAGAAGTTCACGTAATTGCCGATATTAACGTTCACGCCGTAGTTGTTGATCGGATTCAGGACTTCCCAGTGAAACGTCTTCTTTTTGCCGGCAACATCATGGTCGGTCTTTTTCAAACGACCATTCGAAACCGCAACCAGCGTTTCCGGGACAGTTACACTGGTGATCATTCCGCGATCGGGTTCGTCGGAGCCGTGATCCTTGTTGGGCCACCAGATGCTTGCACCGATTCCCTGAGCGGTGGTCACGATGAAATGCTCTCCGAGATCGTCTCGTCCCCATGTTATGCCGCCGACCCACGGCGGGTTCTTACTCACAACCGGAACGCCTTCATAGAAGACTTCGATCTTATCTTCCACTCCTGCCGAAAGATCCTTTCCAAACATCACCCAGAACACGTTTCCTTCACGTTCGAACTTGAGTTGCGCGGCGCCGTGAGTAATCTTTGTGATCGCCAGCGGCGGCTGCAAATCGATCTGCATTTTGTTTCCGGGTTTCAGAGTCTTGAAGGTTATGATATTCGAACCTTTCAGACGTCTCGTCTGAGGCAGGAACTCGACTTTGAGATGGTAGTGCAGCAGGTCCCACCATTCACGCTCGGGCGTTACGGAACCGCGAAGTGTTTCTTGACGAGTGACGTTGGTTTGGGCCAAAACATAACCGGCAGCGATGTGCACCTGTAGAAATACTGCAATTACAACTATCTTCAATTTACGCATAATCAACTCTACGATCCCTTAAACCATGCCTAAAACTTTTGACTGTCCGAAATGCGGAGCGCCGGTGACGTTCGAGCCTTCCGCAGATCCTGCCAACAGGAAATCGACTGCACGCTGTGATTATTGTCACAGCCAGCTCATCGCGCCGGATGAAGTTGCGGGCCGTCCGGCGCAGGTGGTCCACATCAAGCTTGGACTTGCTGGAGGCAAGTTTCCGAAGTCGCTCTGGTTGCTGCTGGTGATCCCGCTTTTCATTGTGGTTGTTGGCGGCCTCATTGTAGCCGGCGTACTCGCGCCGACATTTTACTCGGTGAGCGAGAAAGTTAAAGAAGACGGTAATCCGATCGCCGGCGGCAAGGTCCGTAGCACGAAGGAAAGTGGCAACAGCTTTGCGACTACCTTGCTCACGTTTGGGAGCGAAGGCATCGGTCCGGGGATGTTTACCGACGCGCGCAGTATTGGTGTCGACGCTGAAGGACGGATCTATGTAGGTGAATACCAGGGCGGTCGGATTCAGGTGTTCGATGCGGCGGGCAAGTTTGTTAATCAGTGGAGCATTGGAGATCGGAAGACGATACTTCGCGGGCTCGCGGCCGATCGCAAGGGCACAGTCTATGCGGTACACGGCGGACGTATCGAGCGTTATCGAGGCGAAACGGGAGAGAAGTTGGGTCAGGTCGAGTATGAACGGTCGGGCTTTGACGACGTGACGACGACAGCGGATGGCGGACTCGTGGCTGCGTGGCAAACTAATCGCGACGATATCGTTGCGTTTGATGCGAATGGCAAGGTGTTGCGGACAATCACCGCTGCGATCAGCGGCGCGAGTGGTGATTCCGAGTTGAATACCCGCGTTGCGGTTGATGGCGCGGGCAACATTTACGCGCTGGGTAAATTTAATAATGGCGTCTTTAAGTTTGGCCGCGATGGGAAGTTTATTAATCGTTTCGGCAGCGGTGGAGATCAGCCGGGACAGTTACGTGCTCCGTACTCAATCGCCGTCGACGGGTACGGCCGTGTTTACGTTGGGGATATCAAGGGGATACAGGTTTTTGACAGCAACGGGCGATACCTGACGGTGATCGATGGCAAAGGCGTCGCATTTGGGATGGTCTTCAACGAGAAGAATGAACTCTTCGTCGTGGCCCGCAACCACGTGGTGAAGTACTCAGTCCCGGCACAGTGAATAGCCGCGGATTTACGCAAAAAAAACACGGATCAGAAAGACATATTCTGATCCGTGTTTATCCGCGTGCATCCGCGGCTTCAGTTCTCGGGGTTTCGCAGTATCTCCGCGAGGCCCTTCAGCCGAGTTTCGTCAGCGCCGGTCTTCGCCCGCGCCCTGGCGTCCAACTCCGGCGCGAGGTTCCTCAGATTCGCCAGCTCAGTCGGATTCATGTTCAAACCCTCAGCCCCCCGGATTGCCAGGCGCAGCTTCATGATCTGATCCGCCGGTAGTCCTTGCGCCCGCTCGAGCTGGTCCAGGTAAGCCTTCGCCACGACGAGCTTCCGTGGCCACACCATCTTCTGCTGGTTCTGCACATTCATCTCACTGAGCTGAACGAGTTTCGCCGCATCGATCTCGTTCTGCGTGAGAAACTTCGTCGGCGTCAGCTCAAAAATATCCAGCCCGCGCGCGATCTCGGAGGCGTAAATACGCCCGTTGTACCAGTACGCCGACCAGTGACCGCCGAGCACGAGCATGTCCGGATAGATCGGCCCCCGATCAAAGTACGCAATCTCAACCGGTTTCGCCGCATCCGTGAAATCCATAACCGAGATCCCACCCTGGTACCATGCTTGTACTTTGATATCGCGTCCGGGGATCGGAATAAGCGAACCGTTGTGGGCCACGCAATTTTCAGTGTCGCCCTGCGCTGCAGGCAACTTGTAGTAACTCCCTAACTTCAGTTTGTTGTCCTGCACGTTGAAGATCGCATTAGCGCCCCACGTGTTCGGGTCAGTCGCGCGGCAACGCGCAGCCATTCCGCCACCCCACTCGTCAGTGAACACCACTTTCTTGCCGTCATTCGAGAAGGACGCAGAGTGCCAGTACGCGTAATTCGGATCGTTCACCGCGTCGAGGCGCTTTGGATTGGCCGGATCGCTGATGTCGAGCAGGATTCCGTTTCCGTCACACGCGCCGGCCGCGAGTCCGAGCTCTGAATAGACGGTGATGTCGTGACACTGATTCGTTTGCCTCGGTTTCGAAGGTTTCTCTTTGCCGTGACCAAGCCCGCCATGAATCGCGCCGCTACTCAGACTGTTCAGAGTGCCGCTCTGCGGATCCATAAACAGTCGCGGACTCGACACGACCTTCGCATCCTGCGGACTCGCCAGCGGCACCTTGATCACGTCAATGCGAAACAGCGCCGTATTCGGATCCTTCTCAGGCTTCTCACCTGAGCACCCGGCTAACTCTTCCGGTTGGCGGACAAAAGAAGTTCCCGAGACGTAGATGTAAACGTTGTCTTTATCCTTCGGATCGACGACGAGCGTGTGCGTATGCGAGCCGCGGCATGTTTGGACCGCTGCAACTTGCCTGGGGTTACGGATGTCGCTGATGTCAAAGATTCGCACGCCGCGGAATCGCTCTTTCTGAGCCGGCGGTGGCGGCCTGTCGTCATCGTTATCGTCGTCGTCCTTTCCATTCGGCTTCGAAGGCGCGGCCGGCGGTGGCGGAAATCCCTGCGTGCCGCAGTCGAGCCGTCCGTTCGGCATTTCCACCGACATGAAAAGTAAATTTTTGTAAACCGATGGATCGCCCTGTCCACCGGGACACACCATCGTCGTCAACAAACTCGGTTTCTCCGGGTTTGAGATGTCGTAGATGCTCATGCCGTAGAAGTTTCCGAGAAACAGGTGATTGCCCTGGAACGCAAAATCGGAGTTTGCAAACGCGAGCTGTGCAAGAACCAACTGCTCAGCCTTTTTCATCTTAGCCATTTCGCTCGCGCTGGTGCCGATCTGGCCCAGGATCTTGTTCACCTTCGGATCGTTCGGATCGTCGGAGCCGAGCTGAAACGCGTCTGGCTTTTTGACCAGCCTGATGTGCTTGATGCCCATTGCCGCTTCACCCGCATCGTCCAATCCCGGTTTCAAGTTGGTTCGCGGATCGTTTGTGTTCGAACCAGTCATCCCCTTCGGCAGCGGCGGCGCTTTCTCAGGCGCGAATGGACTGCCTTTCTCATCCTTCTTTGTCGACTTCTTATCGCCGGCCTTCTTATCGGGTTCGGGCGAAGGCGATGACGTTTGTGCGAGCGCACTGGCCGCAAAACATAAGGAGAGAAGGGAGGTTAAGAGTAAGCGGAAAGCGATATTGTTTACTTGTTTCATAACGTATTTCCTATTCTAATTTTTCACCCAGCATCGTTTGCATCACTCTGATCTCAGCGCGTTGGCCGCTGTCGACGTCTGACGCGAAATTAAACAGTTCAGCATCCTGCCCGGCGCCCGCAGTGTCAAACAACTCCTTCACCATACTCAAGGCGCCCTCGTGGTGCTGGATCATGCCTTTCAAAAATAGACGGTCAAACTCTTTACCCCTTGCTTTCTTTAAAGCCTGCATCTGCTTTGCGTTCAGCATTCCGGGCATGAGCATGTGATGATCCGGCGTATGCATGCCGTGCGACATTTCGGGAGTGGCTGGTTCGCCTCGCGCGGCCAACCAGCGTTTCATAAAACTTATCTCGTCTGATTGTGAACTGCTGATCCGCGCTCCAAGCGAGCGGAGTTCCTTGTTGTGGGTATGCGACTCGATCAGCGCCGTCATCTCGACAGCCTGGGCATGGTGCATGATCATACCCTGCATAAACTTCACGTCTGCTGGTGAAGACGGCGGCAATGTAGCTCGGGTGGATGGCGGCAGTGTGCGTGTCGGCTGGCCGGGCGCGCCGGGTTGGACCACAACCGGACCTGGAGGTTCAGCCTGTTGCGCAGAGGCTGACAGCGATAACAAACATGCGAGAGCCCCCGCCACCACGTATCTGTATTGCTTCATCTGGTTTTCCGTGTGCTGTAACTTACCACACACGGCTCTGGAAGCGCAGTTCTGCAACTACTGCGGGCGGGGTTTCTGCTCAAACATTTTGTCGAATATCTTCACCAGGTAAGTATCCGGATCCCAGGGTGAACAAATGTTGGTCCAGTGCCGTCCGCCTATGACCTCTGCCCTGAAGAAATATTTTTGGCCCTTTGCATAAGGCACACCACAATCTCCACCTTTCCCCAGGCTGGTGTAGATGACGAAAGTTTCACCGGTTTCGCCCACCCAGGCCCGGTCGACGTCGACTGTAACTTTCTTGATCCGGCGGGGTTCATCGAACTCTTTAACCGTTATCTTCTCAATCTTGATTACCGTCCCAATGAAAACAACGCCATTGAATTGCTCAGCCCAAAACTCTTTGAGCGTTGGATCGACCGGCGCATCGAGGGCCTTTTGCTGCTGCTCTTTGCTCGGAGGCGGCCCACAACTGCAAGCGTGAGCTGTTTGAGAACAAAGACCAAGAAACAAAAACACCGAAAGAATGAAGATTTGCTTCATGTTTGTAGCTCAGGTTAGTTCCCGGCGATAGATTATAGAGTTTCTCGTGACTCTGCCGCCCAGCTTCTCCGCGGTCCGGCGTGATCGACGGTTATCGTCCAGGACGATCGAGTAGCTGCCTGTCTTGTAACCACGTTCGATCATCGCCAGATAACTTTTGGCCGCCAATGCCAGGTTAACGCCGCGCCCGCGGTATTGTTTTCTCACTCCGATGATGATGAGTGCGCCATGGTCTATCTGCTGAAACAGTTGCAGAAACTCCTCCAGGTTAGTCTCTAAATCCTTGCCGCGCATTTTGTGAAGTACCTGGTTCAGGTCCGGCAACGAATAAACTGCGCCTGCTGTCTGACCATCAGCTTCTGCAAACACGACGAACTCAGGAATAAGAAAGTCTTTCAAACCGAACGTCAATCCTCGCATTGCTGGTACGTTCGTTGGTTGCATTCCCCAGTGCTCTGAAAAAGTGTCGTTGCAGATCTCTGTAAAGGCGACTGTCTCTTCCTCGAGCCTGTCGAGATCCAGCGATCGCAATGTAATGCCTGAAGCCGCAGCTTGTTCGATCATCTGCCGGTAGGTGTCTGCGAGGGCAGGCGTGAATTTCATCTCATACTGGACCGCGCCCTTTTCAGTTCTGAACCCTGCATTCTTCACGTAGCTGTGGTAGTAAGGTGGATTGAACGTGTGAAAGAGAGTTGGAACGACGTCGTAGGCGTCGATGATCATCGGCAGTTGCCAGCTAATCAACATCGTCGAACGCACGGAGTTACAGCCGTGTTCTTTGAGCCACTGGCAAGCAGTGCTGAAGAGTTCAAAGACAGCATCCTGACGTTCAGGCAGCGCTTCGAAGAACAGAAGATGGCCCATCTGTTCATTCCAGCGGAGGTTATAGGTGTCTTCTATAACGGCGGTCAGTGTGCCGGCGATCTTGCCGTCGTCTTCAACCCAGAAAGGTTGGACCGTGGCGTTTGCGCAAACGGGTGATGTGCCATTCAGAAGGCTGATGAGATGTTCTGCATCTGGAGGCACCCAGTACGGGTTTTGTTCGTAAACTTCCTCGGCAAATGAGACGTAGCGGTGAAACTCTTCATCTGAGTGAAGCGCTTTGACAGTCACTTGGCTCCTCGCTAACCGCAGATAACACGGATGGAAAATCGGGATTTTAAATCCGTGTCATCAGCGGCTGCAAGGAACTAGCGCAAACTATGGGCGGTTTGAATTGTTATTGTTGTTGCCGTTGTTGTTTCTGTTGCCACCGGTATTGCTGTTTCTATTGCCGCCGGTGTTGCTGTTTGCATTTCGGTTGCCGCCGCCGTGCTGGTCTTCCAGCGCTCTTGCCATCCGGAGATGTTCCTGGAGAGTTGGGAGTGCCTTACCAGCGAAGCCTCTGATGTCCGGATCGGTACCTCTCGAACTGTGTTTTTCGAAATCGTTGACGTCGTCGCGGTGTTGACGAACCATCAGTTTCGAATAGGCGCGATCGAATTCTGCGCCTGACATGCCCTGGAGCTTCGTGATCTGTTGTTGATGTTTTTGGTCGAGAGCCGTGGGCAGCGTGATCCCCTTACCCGACGCCAGGGTCATGAGTTCCTCGTTGGCTTTCTGATGATGGTCGACCATCATTTGACCAAACTGTTTCACGGCATCGCTTGCGCCCTGTTGCGCCGCGAGACGACCGAGTTCAACTTCCAGCATGCTGCTCATTGCTGCGTCCATGATGAAATCGCGGTCGCGCGAAGTCATGTTGGCCATGCCGGCCTGTTCGCCCGAAGCGTTAGCGTTGCCTGTGTTGCGATTGCCGGTCGTGTTCGCGTTAGTGTTTTGACCCGTGTTGGTGTTGGTGTTGGTGTTTTGGCCTGTGTTCGTGTTGGTGTTCTGGCCTGTGTTGGTGTTCCCGTTCGTGTTCTGGTTCTGGTTCTGGTTCTGGTTCTGGTTGCCGCTATTGCTGTTCTGGTTGGAATTCTGCTGGCCCTGGATTGTGATACCAGCCTCTCCAGCGATCACCCAGAGCCCGCAGGCAATAAGCACTGTTACCATCCAGATGTGTGCAGGTTTGACAAACTGCTGGCGCCTCATTACATACCCTCCTTGAGAAGGCGGATCTCTCCGCCGCTGTTCGTGAATTTTTTGTGTGAGGAGCCTAACAGGTGAACGTTACTAGATCGGTGCGATGGCGTACGTTAAAAAAATACTATTAGCCGCGCATCTCACGTAATAGACACAGATCAATCACGTACGTCGCGGATGGTGAATGACATGGCAGCGAAAGACAAACTAGAAGATGAGATTGATGCGTTGTTCCGGCTGCCGCTGGCAGAATTCACCGGCGCTCGCAACACCCTCGCATCGCGATTGAAACAGGAACGACGCACGAATGACGCCGAGCGCGTGAAGTTACTGTCGAAGCCGCCGATCTCTGCGTGGACAGTCAACCAGCTTTACTGGAACCACCGCGAAGCGTTCGATCAGTTAATCGCGACTGGTAAACGCTTTGGTCCGGCTCGTGTCGCCAGGAAAGCCGCAGGCATGCGCGACTCGCTCGACGCGCGCCGCGAGATATTGATCGAGCTGTCAGATCTTGCGACGGCTGTGTTGCGCGAAGCGGGTCACAATCCGGGGCAGGACACGATACGTCGCATCGTGACCACGCTCGAGGCGATGTCGGCGTACGCGTTGTTGCCCGGCGGCCCGACTCCCGGGCGCCTCACCCAGGATCTCGATCCGCCCAGTTTTGATTCACTGGCGTCGTTGATGTCAGCGCCAGCTAAGATCGAGGAAGCCGACATCGTGCCCGCACGGAAGTCTGCCTCGAAGGCGACTGACAATGTGCGACGGCTTGAAGAGTTTCGCAAAGCGAAGATCACTGCCGCGAAGATCTCCTTGCAGGATGCGAAGAAATCGCTCGCCGACGCACGATCGAGGGCACAGAATCTCGAAGCAGCGCAGAAAAAAGCGCAGGCAGAAGTGAAGGAAACCGAGAAGCTTCGGCGGGAAGCAGAGCAGCGTTTGGAGAAGGCCACTGCCGCATCGGAGGAGGCTGCTCGACGCGCTCAAGGCATTGCTCATGAGCTGGGCGAGGTAGCGAAGACGGCGGAAGAGGCGAAGCGCGCGGTTGATAAGGCGACTAAAGAGCTCGAGTCGTTGCTGCGCGAGTCGCCACGGACGACCGGGTAGTGTTGTAATAGTGACTCAGGAAAGCTCGAAGAAAGGAGAAGGGAAATGGACGAACTCATCAAACGCATAACCGAGAAGACTGGAATTTCAGAAGAGCAGGCGCGCTCTGCAGTGAACACCGTATCAGGATTTCTGAAAGAGAAGCTGCCCGCTCCGATTGCGGGACAGGTTGACAATGTGCTGAGTGGCGCCGGCGGTATGACTGACAAACTCGGCGACGCAGTAGCTAAGGTTGGCAACATCTTCGGCGGTTCTTAAGCCGCGGATTCGCGCGGATGAACACGGATCAATCCGTGTTTATCTGTGCGAGTAGACGAGCGAGTAACGCCACAACAGACATCGCTTTACACTCGCTCCTGGAAAAAGCTCGCCCGCAAGTGCGCGCATCTGTTTCGTGGTCGAGTAAGAATCGTGTTTGCCGTGTTGCTCCCACGCTTTGCGGACCTCGGGCGGTGGTTTGAGTCGCCCATTGTGAAGTAGCCGCAGACTGCCGCTTATACCTACTCCGACAACATCAAACACTCGTTCAACCAACCCCTCCGACTGGACCAGATCCACAACAACCAAAACACCGCCGGGCTTGAGTGCCTGTTTCATCTTCACTAACAACGTGCGCTGGTCCAGGTGATGAAGTGTGGCAATGGAACAGATGAAGTCGAACTGGGCTTTCGGGAAGTCCCACGTCATCGCGTCGGCTAAATGGAATTCGAGATTATCAAACCGGCCTGAACGGGCACGGGCGACGCGAATCATCTCGGACGACAGATCGAGCGCCACCACTCGCCTGGAACGCTTCGCGAGCAGTCGCGCAAGGGCGCCGGTACCGCAACCAATCTCGAGCGCGTTTTCACAATTGTGAGGAACATGTTTCAGCAGGAACTTGTGATACTGGTTATTCGCCGTCCACCCCTCATCGTCGAGTAGGGCCAAACGATCAAAATCTGCTTCGACAGTCGACATCACTCAGCTGATCGTATAACCAGTGATGAACGCGGATCAATCCGCGATTGATCTGCGTTTATCCGCGGTTACGAGGGGCGTTTGAAGTAGTAAGTGCGTTTGGTTTGACGCGTGGTGCCGCGCATGATGTTCTCGGAAACGTTCTGCATTTTGTCCTGATCCAGAACCAACACCATGAACGCCTCATCCGGCACGTTCCACTCGCACGTAATCCCCTGCGTACTCGCCGGCCTGAAGCCGAACCGCGGATAAAACTCAACATGCCCGAGCACGATGATGAACGGCCAACCCGCATCTTTGAGTTTCTGTGTTCCAGCTTCGACCAGCTTACTGCCGATACCGAGTCGCTGGTGCTCCGGCAGCACGGCCATCGGAGCGAGTGCAGCTCCAGTCACGTCGCCCACAGTGATCGGACTGTACATGATGTGACCCACGACACGTCCGTTCAGTGTGGCAACAAGTGACAAGACCGCTGCTCCATTCGATCGCAACGCATCGACGAGCTTGCCTTCCTGCTCCTGCCCGAACCCACGCTTGTTTACTTCACGAATAGCGGCGACGTCTTCAGGACGCTCTTCCCTAATCTCAATCAGCTCTGACATATTTATTCTAGCGGGATGATACTTCAAGCGGCGGTTTTACGCGTTAGCTACCGTAAATCCTCGCAGAAATCTGGACATAAGGACTGTGCCGTCATGCGTAAATTGCTCATCACTCCACTCCTGCTTTTGGTCCTGGCCGTCTCAACGTTTGCCCAAAGCCCCTTCAACAAAGAAGAGTTTGTAGCGCGACGAGCGAAACTGTTCGAGCAAATTCCGGACGGGATCGCGGTGCTCTTCGCCGCCAAAGGTCAGCACTACCCACTCAAATTCCGCCAGGCGCCTGATTTCTATTACCTGACAGGCGTCGAAGAAGCGGGCGCGGTGCTTGTCATGGTTGGACCAAGCAAGAGTGCGATCCTGTTTGCACCAAGACGTTCGGAGGCGACGATTCGCGCCGATGGTCCAGGCATCTGGCAGCTGGACAAGAGGGAAGAGTTTTATGGTCTGACGAGAGTGCAACCGATCGAAGAGTTTCTTCCCATGCTCACTTTCCTGGGCCAGCGCGCAAAGAAGCTCTACATGCTGACAGGTTCGCAAGGCAACGTTCAGAACGCGCGCATGGAGCTTGACTACTATGAAACCGTTGAAGCGTCGCAATCGATCTTCGGCGGCCTGAGTGAATCGAAACGAACAATCGGCATGATTCAACAGATGCTTCCGCACCTTGCATTTCAGCCGTTGAATCCCTTGCTCGACGACATGCGCTGGATCAAATCGCCCTACGAGATCACGTTGATGCGAAAGAGCGCCGAGATCGCGGCGGAGGCGATGAACGAGGCAATCAAGGGAACGCGTCCGGGAATGTACGAGTATGAAATCGAGGCCGCTGCTCGATTCGTGCAAACAAAGCGCGGTGCGCGAGGCGATGCGTTCAGTCCAATCGTTGCTTCCGGACTAAACACGATGACTTTGCACTACTCGAAAAACAGCAGCAAGATGAACGAAGGCGACGTCGTTTACATGGACTATGGCGCCGACTACGACTACTACACCTCCGACATCACACGGACGTGGCCCATCTCAGGTCGCTTCACACCTGAACAGGAAAAGATGTATCGCTGCGTTCTCGAAGCAAGAGACGCGATAATCGCTGCGATGAAGCCGGGAGTGACGCTCAATCAACTACGAGACGTCGCTGAAGGCGTGTACACGAAGCACGGATACGGAAAAGAGTTTCAGGCACTTGGACGCTATATCGGGCATACCGTCGGAATTTCGGTACATGACGTTGACCCGAGTGATCGAAACCGGCCACTCGTCGCGGGTGTGGTCTTCAACGTGGAACCGTTACTCGAGTTTCCGGACAAGAAGATTCACATGCGACTCGAAGACACGGTGCTGGTTACAGCGGACGGCGCGGTGAACATGACGGCAGCTTCACCGGCCGGAATTGAAGATATTTACAAGCTGATCAAACAGAAGGCGCTCACTGTCGTCCCGTGAGGGGATTAGAAAAACCTGCGCAGCAGGTTGAAGAGCAATGTCAGCACCACTGAGATAAGCAGCATCGACACTATCGGCACGTAGACGCGAACACCGCCGCTCTCGTAGCGAATGTCTCCCGGCAATTGACCAAACCACCGGAATGCTCCTGCGTAGATCAGCAAGCCGATTACGATGACCACTACTCCGCCGATTATTACCAGCAACCCCGCTGAACGATCCATGGCAAAACCCCGCTTGTAAAAACACTCTTAACTCTGACTGCCGAACCGCTTCAACATCGCCTGGTACATCTCAGCCAGATGGTTAGGTGTACTCGTCGCGGAAGCAGCCGTCGGCGCGGCGGGTACAGCAACAGGACCAGGACTGTTCATATCCGTCGACGTCAAGGTTAACGCAGAAAGTAGGCTGGGTGCATTCAAGTCTCTTTCAGTCAGGTTCGTCTGAAGGTTGAAGCACTCCGTAACTGTCTTAATGATCGAAGTGTGATCGAACGGAGTCACGCCGTTGGTGGTTGTGATTCCGTTAGCCACAGCGTTGTATGCAAACCCCTGCGGGCGCAATACGGTGCCCGCTGCTATGTACGGCGACACGAGAATTGCCGGAACGCGTGGGCCATAACGATCGAAGGAAAAACTCGAAGCGCCTGGCAGCACAGTCCCACCCGGCGGAACGGCAGCAGGCGGAACGACGTGATCAAAACATCCGCCATGCTCGTCGTAAGTAATGATGAGCAGCGTTCGCGGCCAGTAGTAATCACTTTGCGCGATCGCATTGTAGACATTCGCAATCAGGATCTCTCCATCGATGACGTTCTGCGGCGGATGGTTTGAATTCGGCGTCAGATCGGTGATACCGCCATAGCGAGGCTCGATAAATGAGTATTGTGGCAACGTTTGATTCGCGACGTCTTCGAGGAACGTCGGCGTCTTTGTGTCCTGCCCGTAATCAGACGTGTCAAAGTTGCAAACCTGCTTCGGCGTCTCCAGGACGTAATTGATCATCGTCGCGATGGGGTAGTCGTGAAAATACACCTTCCAGTTTTGACCACCGGGGGCGTCGAGCAATTCAAAAATGCTTGGAAGCCTGGGCCAGATCTCGAGATTGCAGAGATAATCAACGTCCTGAACATACCCTCCGGCCGTCCCGCAGTTAACAAAAAAACGATTGGGAAAGGTTTGCGTCGGGCTGGAGCCGAACCACGAGTCGGAGACCGCGAACCACTCGGCCAACTGGCCCGTCACCGGCAACTGAGGAGACGAGCTTGAGGTCGTGTAGTAGTACATGATGTCACTCGCGCTCAGGCTCGTGGCGCGAGGGAGTGTGGGCCATGAAGGCGACCACGGGCACTCCTTATCGGTCGGGATGCCCGGGTAAGCTTCCGTCGTCGCCATCCAGTCGTTGACGAAGCCTCCCATATTCGCAGTTCCAGAGCCGTCAGTGTTGCTGAAGATCTGCAGGTTCATGTCCTGGAAGGATTCGCCGGGATCCGGTGTCGGGACGGTGAACGCATCGTTGCTGGTTTCGTTTGTAACCGGATACGTTTGATTATTGTAAGAGTTGGACATGCTCCCATCCAGCATGAGCCCTTCGAACTGGGAGCTGTGCGGGTAAAGAGCCCCGAGGATGTTGTCGAAGGATCTATTCTCGAGCATGAGTACGACGATGTTTTCGATCGGGTTTGTCATAGTATTTATCGATTAACGTCGCTCTTCGCCGGGATGGTATGACGCTTCGAGATTTGCGCGGATGTCTTCGAGTGTGAGCCAGGCTGGTTTGAACTCTCCGCGCGCGTAAAGGACCGCCTGGTCCATGTAGTGTTTGCTCTTCGGATCGCCGCTCGCGCCGAACGTATGGACAGAGAGTGCACGCACCTTCGGCGCAAACTCCACAACACTCACGTAGCTTCCACCCGCAACGCCGTATCGATGTTTTCGTCCAGGGAAAGGCGCGGCGTAAAGCGTGAAGACAGCGCCGTCATTGCCGTTCACGCCGCTTACAGGAATACCTGGCCTGCTGTCCTGAAACTCTTCGCCTTTGCTTTCGTCTATACGCTGAAGGCGATTGAGCTCGCCCCACGCAACTTTCCACGTCCCAAAATCACGCTGGAGCGCGTTGATAACGTCGTTGAGAGCTGACAACTCGTTCTTGTTTTCATCGAGACGGTCGTGCCAGAGACTGAAGAGTGTCATCGCGACGGAATCGTTCGTGGCGCGATGATTCCAGCGAACTAGCTCGTCGTAGACTTCGCGTAACTCTGGTTTCGTTTCAAGGTCCTGCTTGAGTGCCGCAATCAGTGCGGGCAGGCGTTTGCCCGCATTCATCACTCGCGTGTCGAACGCCAGCCGCGTCCATTCATCGAATGTGAACTTCGATTTACTCGCAAGGATCTCTCGCGAGATCGCGCCACGAGGGTTGTCGCCCTCCTGGACCATGTACTTCGGAAACTGTTTAGGATCGGGATTGCCTTCGCTCGTCAACAGAAAAGGAGTCGTGTTGCAGTTTTGCATCCATCCGGTTTTCGGATTGGTCATTTGCGGCAACTCGTCAATCGTGTGATAGCCCTGCCATTCCGTAGCCGGGTCACTGCCGTCGACCGGCTTGGTCCAATCGAAACGCGGATCGCGACGTGGAACTGCGCCGTTGTAGAGATACCACGTGTTTCCCTGGCGGTCGGCATACATCACGTTGCCAAAGAGCATGTTGAGCGGCGTCATCGCTCGCTTCAAAGCTGCGAGCGATTTCGCACGCGTCATGTCGTACCACTCGCGTAACCAGCCATCGGCTTCAAGCTTCGCCATGCGGATCGAGAGCAGTTTGCCGTCGCGCTCACCGAGGATTGGGCCATGATGCGTCTTGCGCATGGTGAACTTGCGCGTCTCGATTCCATTGGCCGTCTTCACTCGAATCTCTTCGACGCGCTCAGTCGCGAGTCGATAACCTTTGCCGTACTTGTAAGCGAGTGGGCGCGCAGGATCGTCAAACGTTTCCATGTAGACGTCTGAGAGATCCGCGGCATTGTCAGTGCTTACCCAGCCGCCATTTTCGTTGTGACCCACGTACGGGAACGGAAAACCGAAGCGCGTGTAGCCGGTGAAGTTCCAACCTTCATCACTATGGACGTGACCTTCGTAAACCTGGCCGGAACCGAAGAACGGCAGGTGAGGATTGATGAAAAGCATCGCGTTGCCGGTTGCGCTTCTCGATGGACCAATCACCCATCCATTTGAACCAGTGTGTTCTTTGAGATCGTTCTCGATGTGGGCAGTTTGAAGTTTGACTCGTCGCAGGCTTGGATCGCGTGAGAAACCGTTCTGGTAGTAGTTGTAGCGGATGAAAGCGAGCGTGTACCACGGTTCGATCTTCGTCAGCAGTCGCGGGCGCACTTCCGGATGGCGTTCGAGATAGTAGTTGAAGCCGGCGGCGAAGGCGTCGCACAAAGAACGCATGTGGCGGTCGAGCCGCGCGTATTCTTCGCGAGCTAGCCGCGGGATCTCGAGTGCACGATTGCGTCGATCTTCATCCAGCATTCGCTCGCCGTACAACTCAGACGCTCGGCCGACGGCGTGAATGAAGTTTTCTTCAACGCGCCAAAAGTTATCCTCGGCCTGTGCGTAAGCAAAGCCGAAGACAGTGCTCGCATCGGTGCGGCCAAAGACGTGAGGCACGCCATAAGTATCGCGATAAATCGTGACGTTGCGAGCGAGCGGGTTTGCCGACGTGTGTACATAGCGGAAAAAGATAATCACAAGGATTGCAAGTAAGAGGGCATGGCGCATAGTGGTTTAAGATTTTGCCATGAAGTTTTACAACAGCGAAGCACAAAATCTCAAAGTAATCGGTGATAATGCTTTGGCGCCCACACGCTTTTGTTTACATGGACCAACAAAGAGATTAGAATTGTGCTGCTCTTGGCTCCATCTCTAACTAAGACTCCTCGCAAAAGTCTCTCCGCGTGAGAGGGCCGACGACCTCATCTTTCGGAGGCTGCATATGCTCAACACTCTATTCCGGAACTTCATGTCATTCTTTGTTACTTACACGCTTTTGATGTCGCTCTGTTCATCAGTAAGCATGGCTAAAGCATCGAGTTCTACTAAGCCAAACCCACCATTCCGGACGCGATTCACTTCTCCAAGACGCGTCAATGCAACTGTGCAAAACACGCCACGTGCTGGAATGCGCAGCCTTAACCAGAATTATTGAAACCGCCTCAGGGAGGTATTCTTGTGCGCTACGTCATTGGCCTAATTCTCTGCACGATCGTTTTGACGACCGGATGCAGCACTCTTGCGTTCAAACAACCAAGAAGTGTGTCGAGTAGTTTCGAGCCTATTAAGGTCAATCTTCAACCTAAAGGCGTCATGGTCGAAAAGGGCGTCGCGTGCTTAAGCAACCTGAATGAGTTGAGGATACAAAATGCCACTGATCTTCGACAGGCTCAATTCCTCGACTCGAAGATCGGTTGGGTATCGAGCCAACAATCCATCTTTCGCACTCTTGACGGAGGACAAACCTGGGACTCGCTCAAAGTCGAGATACCTACGGGTTCTCGGCTAGCGTCGTTCTTCTTTTCTTCCCCAGAAAACGGGTGGGTCGCAATGGTGAGTGGGACGAATAGCGCACAAAACGAATCCCGGTACTCGTCTTGGCTTAGCGTAACTAACGATGGTGGCAAGACCTGGACGCAGCGTCAGGCGTACGACGACCTGGAGTTGAATGTGGTCCATTTCCCCAACGCTAAAACCGGGTTCGCAGCAGGGAGCCGAATGGTCAGGGATGCACCAGCGTATCCTGAGGTGTTTGTGAGCCGCACAAACGACGGCGGAGTGACTTGGAAAGATCTCTCCTCCCAAATCAACAATGCAATTCGCAACCAATTCGGAAAGGCGAACGACTACATCGTCGACATTGCGTTTACGTCTCCAGCGAATGTCACTCTTCTGACTGGATTTGGGAAACTTGTCGCGTCCTCGGATTCCGGAACATCGTGGAAACAGGTTACTCAGTTCAGCGACAGTCGACCACAAACCGGTTATCAAAAACTCGGTTTCTACCAGCAGAGCACGATTGTTCTAAGTGGAACGATAAGTCAGGAAGGAGTTTGGGGAGACTTGGTAGTTTCTGACGGAAAGGCTTCGTGGATCACTTACGAGATCAACAACCTGGCGCTGTTTGACGTCGAACCTCTCGCACGCGAAGAGCTCGTCGTAGCCGGTGGAGCTTTTACAGGGCACGAAAGGTCAGGTTCTCATTACAACGGCCGGTTATTGCCGGGTGTTATTCTTCGCTCGATGAATGGCGGCGAAAGCTGGCTCGAGATCTATAGAAGCAAAACGAACCAGCCCATCGTCGACATCATCAAAGTCAGTCAAAATCAGATTTACGCGGTCGGTAATGACGGAACGTTCGTAAACTTTGAGCTACAGCCTTGCCGTGCGGCCAAGGCTCGGTAACTCGGTTTAGTGGGATGAGAGCGGCGGCATTTGCAATCCAAACGACTGCGGATTCTCGCCGATGATTGCGGCGGCGAAGAAGACAGGTACGTAAAAGACGCTTTCGGATCTGAAGGTCTCGTCCAGTTTGCTGCGCTCGGCAGTAAGTGCGCAGATGCTGCATTGTTTGTTCTGGTCGTTGAGGACCACTTTCAACTCGCGCAATGTTCTCTGCGCGCCTCGGTTGTACGAGAGAATCGCGAGTGCTTCCTTCATCGGATCACCCTTGAACACTTCCAAACTGTCGTTGATGTACCGCGCGGCGGCGTCCGCGGATTTTCCAACGTCAAGCAAGTCCTGCGCTGAAAGCCCGAGGCGTTCTCCTGTTTCAGGAAGAAACTGAAACATCCCTACGGCGCCCATCGGCTTCGACGATTGAATGTTGACGTACTCAGACTCAATGAACGGAAGATAGAGCCCAAAGATCGGCGACAGATGGCGCGCTCTGAACGTGGCATTGAGCAACGGCGCCTGGGCCTGTGCACGCTCGATGACCACACGCAGATCAGTCTTTCCCGCAGGAGCGCCGATGCGCTCGGCGTATCGAGTGACGGCCTTTTGAATGTCGCCTTCAAACTCCGCCGTAAACTGGTAATCCTTCCCCGACATCTCTCGCGCAATCCGGCGCGCTTGTTGCCCCACAAACTCGAGCCGCTCCGCGCTCGACATGTCTTTGTACACCTTCGTCTGCGCTCCCACGCCGTTTGTATTTAAGAATATGGCGGCGCACAGCATCAACACTCCTCGAATCTTCATCTGTTCATCTCCAATCCGTGTCTTTTTTCCGCGTTCATCCGCGTCCCTGTCTTATTAGCGAGAAACGCACCATGAAACTGTTCATGTAGACTGAAAAAATTTTCGTCACTAATGATGCTAGAATTTCCCCGCGATGAAAACGCTCTCGGCCGATAACCTGACGGGATTGCTTGTCGAATGGCGTGACGGTGACAAGGCCGCTCTCGACCGGCTAATGCCCCTCGTCTACGACGAGCTGCGACGCATCGCGCATCGCTACGTCCAGCACGAACGCGACGGCCACACGTTGCAAACGAGTGCTCTCGTCAATGAAGCCTATCTTCGTTTTGCCGGTCAGCGAAAAGTCGACTGGCAAAACCGTTCGCACTTCTTCGCCGTGACCGCGCAGGTGATGCGTCACATCCTGATCGACCATGCGCGACGCCGTCGTTACGCGAAACACGGTGGCGACGTGCGGCAGGTTCCGATTGAAGACGCGGCCGAGATGTCGTTGCAACGTGCTGACGAGTTGATCGCGCTCGAAGAAGCTCTGAGCGAGTTGGCCCAACTCGATGAACGCAAGAGCCAGGTTGTAGAACTGCGTTACTTTGGTGGATTAAGCCTCGAAGAAACAGCAGAGGTGTTGGAGGTTTCGGTGATGACTGTGCGTCGCGACTGGCGCGCCGCCAAAGCGTGGTTGTATCGAAGGATCAAGCATGACTCCTGAACGTTGGCAACAGGTTGAAGCAGTGTTGCAGGAGGCACTCGATCGCCCGCCGGTCGAGCGCGCGTCGTATCTGGACCACGCGTGCGCGGGCGACCAGCAGCTGAAAGAAGAGGCGACATCGTTGATTGCCGCTTACGATGAGGCCGCGGGCTTTATCGAGCAACCGGCGATGGCCCAGGATGCGCACGTGTTGCTCGGCGTCGACACGGATGGGAACCGTGGCCGGCAAATTGGTCCTTACAGGATCATCGATCGGCTCGGCGCAGGCGGAATGGCGGAAGTTTACCTGGCCCAGGACACGCGTCTAAACCGGCTCGTCGCGTTGAAACTTCTGCCGGAGTATTTCGCTTCTGACGACGCGCGTCTACGCCGTTTTCAAAGTGAAGCACGTGCGGCGTCTGCGTTGAATCATCCGAACATACTCACGATTCATGAAGTGGGTGAAAGCGATGGCGAGTATTTCATCGCTACGGAGTTTATCGACGGGCAAACGATTCGTGAGTTGATCAAGCAACAGGCGTTGTCTGTTGAAGACGTTCTGGACTGTGTAGAGCAAGTGGCGTCAGCATTGTCGGTTGCACACGCGGCGGGCATCGTTCATCGCGACATCAAACCGGAAAACATCATGCGCCGCCCTGATGGGCTGGTGAAGATACTCGACTTCGGCATCGCCAAGCTGTTGGAGACTGCTGACGATCTGAAGGCCGGCTTCCGAACGCAAACCGAAATGGGGTTGGTGATGGGCACGGTCAACTACATGTCGCCGGAGCAGGCGCGCGGGCTCGCCGTCGATGAACGCACGGATATCTGGAGTCTCGGCGTCGTGCTTTATGAAATGGTTACGGGTCGACTTCCGTTCAGCGGAGACACACGTGCGGACACTGTTGTTGCGATACTGGACCGCGAACCCGCGCCGCTGAAACAAGCACCGTTGCAGGCGGTCGTCGACAAGTGTTTGAGCAAAGAGGTGAGTGGTCGTTATCGCACGGCGAGTGAGCTGCTGGCAGACTTGAAGAGCGCGAGGCAGCAACTCAACAACCCCGTTCCTCAAGCCGGCGAGCGCCAGCGGTCGTCGCGTGTTGTATGGGCCATGCTTGGCGCGGTGGTGTTAGTGATCGCTGTCCTCGTCGGAGCGTTTGTTTATAAGCAAGCACCGGCGCCTGACACGTCACCCGCGCCCGAAGCAGCGGCGGTGCCGAAAAAGCTTTATTCGCAAATGAGCGAGCGTGAGAAATTGGATTTCATTGCCGCTCAGGAGCAGCGCATTTCGGCGATGATGGGCGATCGTCCAGTGAAGCTCAATGACGATGCAGTGCGTGCAATCAAGTTGTATGTCGATCGCTACGCCAGTCGGGTTGATGCACCACAAGGTGAGGGAACTAAAGCAGTTTACGAACGCGCTCGACCGCACGTGCCGTTGATTGCTCGCTCATTCGGGTCGCGGAAAGTTCCGATCATCATCGGCATCTATTTGCCTGTGATCGAATCGGCGTATCAACATTGCGCCGGGAGTGATCTGGGTGCGAAGGGCCTGTTTCAACTTATGCCGCAGACGGCGCGAAATTACGGCGTCGCACGTGGAGATATGTGTGACGAGGAAAAGATGACGCCCGCCGCTGCTCAATACGTTGCCGATCACATGGCAGAACTCGGTGAGGATGCTCAGAGTGTGACGCTCGTGTTGCTGAGCTACAACCGCGGCTCTCAATGGGTGCGCGACACGTTGCGGCAACTTAGAGGCACGGAGAATTACGAAAGAAATTTCTGGACGCTGCTTGCGAACAAGGAAAAACTTGACGAGGCGTTTCGGAAAGAGACAGCGGGTTACGTGCCGAGTTTCTTTGCCGCGGCGATCGTTGGAGAGAATCCCGAAACTTTTGGGTTAAGCACGCCGCCACTCTCAACGCTGGTCGCGGATTAACGCGGATGATAAAGCACGGATCTTAGTTCCGAGTGGCGGGGAAGTACTTTTCGTTGTCGAATTTTCGAGCGAAATACTGCGTGCGCCATTTCGGGTTGGCTCTATCGAGGAGCAGGCCTTCGGCGGCGCCGATGGGATAGAAGGCGACGCGTTTGTATTCTTCGAGCTTTAGCGTCGAGAGTTCGTGCACTGTGCCTTTCCGAACCTGAGCGGCTACGGCTGCGAAACTTGTGAAGTCTTTCAACTCCCGGAACGCACGACTTGGTTGGTATTTTTCCGCGGCCCAGTGTGCAACGCGATCTTCGGTGTAGCGCGCGATGCCTTCCTTCCATAATTGAAACGAGAGGTATTTGTATTCGTCACTGCTCAACATCTTCTTGAGGGCCTCGCGTGCCTCGAGGTAGGACGCGAGCTTGGAAGAGAACTGAGCGTCAGTTTTGGCATCCATCCCTTCAAGCAATAGCCGGGTTAGGAGCGACACCTGTCGACTAACATCTGCTTTCTCGTATGGAAACGGAAAGTTGAGCATCCACATCCCCGTTTGATCTCCGCCAGACAGGTTCAGTGCTTCAGTTTCTTTGAAGAAGTTGGGTTGAAAATCCTGCAATTGGTGGAGGTGCTCGTGCATCAACGTAATGACCCATGGCGTTGACGTCTTGCTAGCCGTATTCTCTGCCTGTCCGATGACGATCGTCGAAATTCCACCGACGGCTGGAAACGTTGCGAGCAGGTTCGGCTGAAACTTCCGGTCACGATAATAGAGCTCACTCTTCAACAGTGCGTCGTATCCGAGCGACGTAAAATCTTCAGAAGCTCGCGGGTGCCCGACTAAAAATTCTCTCTCCGGAGTAACAAGCAACACTGCAAACGGTGCTTTACTCCAGCCGGCCCAAAGCTCATCTCCCAATTGATCACTCAACCTGAATGCTTCGGCCAGCCGTACCCGATCAACCTCACGCAGCGCGGGCTTTTCCTGACCGAAAGCGCTGCCTGCAATGAGAACGACGAAACCCACCACCAGTATGTTTCGAATGATCTTCATGTTTTCCTGATCCGTGTTTTCAATCCGTGTTATCTGTGGCTAAAACCTGTGGTAGCTCCCTAATACTTTCCAGCACTGCAAGCGGCCCGTAATTTTCAAAATCCTCCCGCGGAGTCACACCCGAAAGCACGACGATCAACGGCACTTCAGCTCGCTTTGCCAGTTCCGCATCCACAACACTATCCCCAACATATACCACCGACGACGGCGAGCATTCGAGTCTTTCCATAGCCTCGAATAGCCCTTGCGGGTGCGGCTTATGCTGCGCGACGTCGTCACCGCCGATCACAACCTGAAACTCATGCAGAAGTTGCTCGCGCTCCAAAACCGCTTGGATGCGGCGGCGGTACTTTGTCGAGACGATACCTAATTTAAGATCAAGTTCACGAAGCGCCTCGACCGTTCCAGGCACCGGCGCGTAAAGTTCGGTCAGACCAACCATCACTCTGTCTGCGTGCTGAACGAACAGCCGGTGAAACTCCTCGCATCGTTGCGGCTCGTGATGTTCACCCAGCGTCAGAAAGGTCTCGCTGAGAGATAAACCGATGGTGCGACATGCAGCTTCCGAAGAGACTCGGTCCAATCCCATCTCCTCCAGCGCAAAGTTAATGCACTCGATCGCGCCTTGAGATGAGTCAGCCAGAGTGTAATCGAAGTCAAAGATAACAGCCTCAAAAGTAGCCTTCATAATTGGAACGTTAATCCCGCCCGGGCGTTAACAAGAGTCAGGACACAATGTGGCACAAAGCTGAAAAATCTGCACGAACGTGCGTGGTCCTGCTAGCCGTCTGCGTACTCGGCCCGAATACGCAGGTCCTAGCCCAGTCGAAAACCGCTAAACCAGCCAAGTCCCAGCTTTGCACTCGTGACAACGCCCTCGAGATCATTAAACAGCAGATTGATCTCACTAAAACTTTCAGTAATTCCGTGAGCCGCATAACTGTTCTAATACGAGCAGCGGATCTCCTGTGGCCCTACCAGCAGGATAAAGCACGTACAGCTTTCAGTGACGCATTCGAATTGGCGACGGAGCACGAGAAAGAAGCGGAGCAGAACGCTCCTCGATCGTTACTGATGAGGTTGCGGTTTCCCGATCAGCGTTACGTCGTCATCCGCGCGATTGCTAAACGCGATCCTGCATGGGCCAAAGAGCTAACGCGCCAGATGTTAAAAAAGGATCGTGAAATAGCGAAAGACCTGTTCAACGATCAATTGAGAGCGGCAAGGTTGCTCGAAGCCGCGAACAAGTTGATCGACACGGACATCAACGCCGCTCTCGAACTCGCCAATACCAGTTTGCAGTACCCGGCCAGTTTCATGCTGACTCGTTTTCTCTACCGGCTCGCCGAAATTAACCAGCAGGCCGCAGATGAACTTTACGGCCGCGCGCTCACGGTTTACGCAAACAAACCGCTGCGAGAGTTTCTCTACCTGCAAGCGTATCCGTTCGGCTGGCGCGAGACGCTCAACACGCCGGTCTTCTCGTTCTACGAGGACATTCCGCCCAAATTCGTACCGAACCAGAACCTGCAACGACGCTTCCTTCAGCTTATGCTGAGTAGAGCGGAAAAAGTGCTGGAAGAACCGCTCGACGAAGGCGATGCGTATCGAGATCCGAGCGGAGTGGTCATCCCTGGCGCCGTACATATTCTGCACGGTTTGATAAAGCTCGAACCTCACGTGAGGCAGTCGTTAATCGAGCTACTTCCGGCGCTCACGGTGGCGCGAGAGAAAATCCTCGTGTCGCTTTCTGTCGAAACTCAGAAGCAGTTTCTGCAACCGGGTCGCGAGGCTTCGATCCCACCGGGGAAGACTTTTGATGAACGGATAGAGCTCGCGCAAAAGATATCTGATCTGAACGAGCGCGATGAAAGCATTGCGAATGCGGTCTTCAGTTCGGACAAGGAAAGCCTCGCAAACGTGGTCCAGGCCATTGAAAAGATCAGCGATGCCAGCCTCCGCGCATCGTTTCTGGAGTGGCTCTATTTTCAGCGGGCCTCGACCGCCATCGAGCAACGGCAGTTTGAAGAGGCTGAGAGACTCACCTCGAAAGTGGAAGGACTGGAGCAACGCGCTTATCTCCATGTCGAAATCGCGAAAGGACTATTGAAGCGTACCGAAATGCTGATGCATACGCGCGAGGTTCTCGACGAAGCTATACGTGAAGCAAAGAAAGCCGGTGCAACTATCTTCGCAGCGCGTGCCCTTCTTACAGCTTCGAATCTCTACAGCAAGATAGATTTCGGACACTCGATCTCCGTCCTGTCAGACGCGATCAACTACATCAACCGCATCGAAGTTCCAAACTTCGTAACCGACGGCCAGGCCCTGGAAAACACTCCACGGAGAAAGGGCAGGTTCGGCCGGTACAAAGGCGAGTACGTTCTCCGCTTTTACATGCCGGGACTCGATCCGGAGCGTGCGTTTCGTGAGATGGCGAAGATCGACGCCGACACCGCGATGAACCAGAGCACTGCTCTGACCGACAAATTCCAGCGCGCAATGGCCACGCTTGGCCTGGCAGAAGTGTGCCTGGATAAACATCCCTGAGCGATTTACATGGTCATCCTGCAGTCCGGTAAATAGTTCGATTTGACGAACTATTTTGCCTTCCTATAATCCTCACCCATGACCGACGATGACGTCTTCGAAGTGCAGCGACTCTACCCGCAGATATACCTCGCTTGTCATACGGACCACGTGCGCGCGTCGTCAACGCAGTGGCGCATCTCGTCTCAGGATGCGTCGATCCTCGTCCACCTGGACAAGGACACGGGACTGAGCCCGAGCGCACTCGCGGCCCATCTTGGTGTGACGCCTTCAACGCTTTCCGCCGCGATCGCCCGTCTTTCCGACCTCGGGTATCTGACGAGCAAGCCTGCCGAGGACGATCGCCGTAAGCGCGAGTTGCGTTTGACTGCTCGCGGCGCGGAAGCGATCGCATCAACGTCGGTTCTGGATGCTGAACGTGTGCAAGCGGTACTCGACAAACTCAAGCCTGATGAGCGTAAAGCAGCCGTGCGCGGCTTAGCGCTACTCGCAAAAGGCGCACGTCAACTGAAAGGAGAACAATGAAGCTTCTGATCTTTATTGTCGTTGGTGTTATTGCCGGCGTTGCACTGCTGGGTGGAATCGTCGCGTTGATTGGTTCACGATTGCCGAAGTCGCACGTTGCTTCTCGTTCGGTTCTGTTGCGACAGTCGCCGCAGGAAGTTTACGCGGTAATCCGCGACTTTGAATCTGCGCCACGCTGGCGTGCGGATCTAAAACGAATCGAGGTTGAAGCACGGCCGGGTGGACCAGTGTACTTCCGTGAAGAAGCAAAACACGGCACCGTCAATTACGAACTCCTCGAAGACGTTCCTGCGCAACGGATGGTGACGCGCATTCGGGACACGGATCTCGGTTACTCAGGCCAGTGGACATATCTATTCACGCCCGAGAACGGCGGCACACGCGTGACGATCAGAGAAGACGGTGAAGTCTCAAACGTTATCTTTCGTTTCATGTCACACTACGTTTTCGGACAGACCGCAACGATCGATTCCTACCTCAACTCCCTGGCAAAACACTTCGGCGAAAACACGCAGCCCCAGTAGGCGTAGCAGACTGCACAAACGGCGCTAACGATGTAAATTAGGTGCATGCACGCAAACAGCTCCGACTTACGAAAAGCACTTCAGGAAGCACACGATCAGGCAATTCAATACCTCGAAAATCTGGACCAGAGATCAGTCGCGGCGACTGTTGACGTCAACGCTCTCCGCGAACAGCTAAAGAAACCACTCTCGAACGAAGGCACGCCGCCGGAACAGGTCGTCGCAGAACTCGCGAGAGACGTTGATGGCGGACTGCTTGGCTCAGCCGGTGGACGTTTCTTCGGCTGGGTCATCGGCGGCTCTGTGCCTGCCGCGCTTGCTGCAGACTGGCTCTGCAGTGCGTGGGATCAGAATGCCGCACTCTACGCAACGTCGCCTGCGGCAGCGGTGGTCGAAGAAGTTGCAGGTGAGTGGTTGAAAGACCTGCTTCACCTTCCGGCCGACGCCAGCTTTGCATTCGTCACCGGCTGCCAGATGGCCCACGTGACATGCCTGGCCACCGCCCGCCACGCGTTACTTGCACGTCACGATTGGGACATCGAACAGCGCGGCCTTTACGGCGCGCCGCCGATCCGCATACTGACGAGCCAGCAACGACACGGTTCGTTACAACGTGCGATCCGTTTGCTGGGACTTGGCGAAAGCCAGGTGGAACATCTTTCATCCGACGCTGACGATCGTCTCGAGCCACACGCGTTGGAACGCGCGCTGAGCGCAGCACCTTCAGCCCCAACGATCGTCGTTCTACAAGCGGGCGACATCAATATCGGCGCGTTCGACAACTTCGAAACGTTGATCCCGCTTGCAAAGCGCTACAACGCATGGGTCCACATCGATGGCGCTTTCGGATTGTGGGCCGCGGCGACTCCGCGTTACGAACACCTCTTACGCGGTGCTGATGCCGCTGACTCATGGGCCACTGATGGTCACAAGTGGCTCAACGTACCGTTCGATTCTGGCTACGCGTTTGTCGTCGATAGGGAAGCGCATCGAGGTTCGATGTCGCATCGCGCTGCTTACCTGACGCATGACGCGGTGGCGCGCGATGAGATGGACTGGAACCCCGACTGGTCTCGACGAAGCCGCGGCTTTGCGACGTACGCCGCGTTGCGCCAGTTAGGACGCAGCGGAGTCGCGCGCATCGTCGAAGACTGTTGTGAACACGCGCGTTCACTCACCTTGCGTATCGGCGAGTTACCCGGCGCTGAAATGTTGCGCGAGCCACTCATAAACCAGGGACTCGTGCGCTTTCTCGACCCGAGGCCAGGCGCGACTGACGCAGATCACGACCAGCGTACGGAAGTAGTAATCGCCGCGATACTGAACACCGGAGAGGCATTCTTTGGCGGCACCACCTGGCGCGGACGCCGCGCGATGCGCATCAGTGTTTGTAACTGGCAGACTTCGGCCGAGGATGTTGACCGTGTGCTGAATGCGGTTGCCGGTGTGCTCAACGGAAGTTTTGAATGAGAACGAGTTTGTCGACGCGTGTGTCGCGTGTGATGGCGAGCTGCCGGGCATCTTTAGACCATGCGAAGTGCCATAAGGGTGACGCAGTTTGCCAGTCGGTTAGCTTCTGTTCTTTTCCATTGTCGAGGGTGAGACGGAAGATATTGAAGAAACCATCGCGCTCGGCGACGTAGTCCACTGCTTTTCCGTCGGGTGACCAGTAGACGGCGTTCGTGCCCCTGGGCCAATCGAGCATGCGAACGGCTTCACCGTTAGTTGCTGAAGCAACCAGCAGCTTCACGGGCGCGTCGAGTGCATCATCCCGGTAAGCGCAGACGAACAAGTTACCGTCAGGTGAAAGACGGCATGGGCCCTTTTCTTTTACCTTCACCGGTTGTCCACCATCAAAAGGTACTTTCCAGAAAGCTATACTGCCTGTCTCGTCCCGCGAGTTGTAAAACACCCACTGTGAATCAGGCGACACGCGCGGGTTGGAATGCATACCAACGTTGCGGACCAGTTCCTTCACGCCGCCACCATCGATGTTCATCTTCGAAATTGATCTTAGCCCCGCTTGAGACGTGATGAACACCAGTTGCCGTCCATCGGGTGACAGGGCGGGCTCATGCTCGTGACGATCGGCCGTGAAAGTCAGTTGCCGGGTGCTTGTGCCGTCGGCGTTCATCACCCATAGATCGTAAAATCTTCCCGTCGCCGCCGAGGAATAAATGATGCGCCCGTCAGCCGTCCAACAGATTTCACCGATCTCACTATTGTTGTTTGTAATTTGACGGCCGCGCGCGAAGTCTCCCGCAGGTACGACCCAGACGTTAGAGGAAAGATCGGTTTGCACAACCAGTGCGGTGCGCGCGTCTGCGGTGAGCGTTAGGTTCCAGTAGCTGTTTGGATCGTTCGTGATCTTTTGGAGTTCACCGGAAGGGAACGGCACATACCAGATCTGAGAGCGATCGGCGAACGGAGCCGAGCGTGGTTTACCTGTGACGACCAGTCCCTTCTTGTCCGGTAACCATTCGATCGAGTTGACGGCGTGCCATCGTTCGGAGGTAATGGTAGCCGGCGAGTGATCCGAAACGGAGATGGCTTCGATGGTTGTGAACTCACCCTCGTCGTCCTTGTCGAAAACCGGGTAAGCAATATGTTGTCCGTCAGGCGACCATTTGGCTCCCCCGATAACTGTGGGTGCCTGCTTCGTGGTTAACACTTGCTCGCCCGTTCCATCCTCATTTGCCACCACGAGCTTGTCTTCGCGTGCTTGAGGGATATGACGCCGGAAGGCGAGACGCTTGCCGTCAGGCGACACACCGACCGGGGTATCTATATCCTCAATCAGCTTCTGAGGATCTCCGCCGAGAACGGACACTCGATACAGGCGGCGAAAAAGTTTTCCAGGTTCACCAAACACGTAGTAGATGTTGTTTCCGTCGGGAGAAAAGGTCACACCACCCAGGAAGAAACCATCGAAGGGCGGGACGATCTCTCGTTCGACAGCACCTGAAACCTGCCGCAACCGCAGAGCGCTCCTACTTTTCTCCCGCACGATAAGAGCGATAAACCGGCCGTCAGGCGAGATGAAAGATGGACCGGCACTACTGATCGGGATCTTCGTGAAAATCATCTTCTGCAGCGATGCGACTGGTGAGCTTTGCTGAGCGAAGAAGGAATTTGATCTCAATGGAGTGCCGCCAAACTTGACGATGCCAATAACCACCAGAATGACGGCGATCGATCCTCCGATGA
>DASTQB010000235.1:0-22213 GCA_035761985.1 Pyrinomonadaceae bacterium | reverse complement strand
GGCGCGAAGTCGTCGATCTCGAGCCCGGCTTGCACTGCTGCTTCGACGTAAGTGATTCCATCTGCGAGTGTGAAGGCAACTTCCTGCACCGCGGTCGAACCCGCTTCACGAATGTGATAACCGCTGATCGAGATCGTGTTCCAGTTAGGCACCTCGCGCGCGCAGAAAGCGAAGATGTCAGTCACGAGACGCAGCGACGGCACGGGCGGATAGATGTAAGTGCCGCGCGCGATGTACTCCTTCAGGATGTCGTTTTGCAGTGTGCCTCTAACCTTGTCGAACGGCACGTTCTGCTTGCGCGCGACCGCGAGATACAACGACAGCAGTATCGCCGCCGTCGCGTTGATCGTCATCGAAGTCGACACTTCGTCGAGCGGAATGCCCGCGAAGAGACGCTCCATGTCTTCGAGTGAGTCGATCGCGACGCCGACTTTGCCAACTTCGCCCATCGCGAGCGGATCGTCGGAATCCAAACCGATCTGCGTCGGTAGATCGAAGGCGACTGAAAGACCCGTCGTGCCGTGTGCGAGGAGATATTTATAACGGGCGTTTGATTCTTCCGCGGTCGCGTAACCGGCATACTGGCGCATGGTCCAAAGCCGGCCGCGATACATGTTCGGGTAAATCCCGCGTGTGTAGGGAAACTCGCCCGGGTTTCCCAGATCCTTTTCGTAGTCGGTCATAGCCTCGTTTGCAGTAGTAATTGACAGGATTACAAGATTAACATGATTGGCACCATATGACAGTAAAGGTAAACAAACGTGGCGCAGACCGCGTCAGGAACGGTCACTTGTGGATCTACCGCAGCGACGTGGTCGATGTTAGCGCCAAGGGCGGCTCGATCGTCACGGTCACAGACGAACGGGGCAACTTCATCGGGCAGGCGCTGTTCAGCGATTCTTCGCAGATCGCGCTGCGGTTTCTGACGCAAAGCAAGGAAGACATAAACCGCGACTGGTGGCGCGACCGGATTCGTGAGGCGGCGAACAGGCGACACATTCCCGCGGACACCAACGCATACCGCCTTATCTACTCCGAAGGCGATCTGCTGCCGTCGTTAATCGTCGATCGCTACGACGAAGTGCTCGTGCTGCAAACACTCTCGCAAGGCACGGATGCGGTCAAACCACTGCTGACCGAGTTGCTGATCGAAGAGTTCAAGCCACGCGCCGTGATCGAACGGAACGACGCACGCGTTCGCGAACTCGAAGGCCTGCCGTTGATCGCCGCGACGGTCTACGGCGAGGCTCCCGCGGAACTCGAGATCCTGCAACACGGCGTACGCTTTTACGTCGAACCTCTTGGTGGACAGAAAACCGGATCGTTCCTGGACCAACGCGACAATCGTTTGGCCGCTCGTGCCGCTGCTTCCAAAACCCCGCGCGACCGTGCACTCGACTGCTTCACGTTCAACGGCGCATTCGCGCTTCACCTTGCTTCAGTTTGCGAACAAGTGACAGGCATCGACATTTCCGCGGACGCGGTCGAGGCCGCCCGGCGCAATGCAGCTATCAACAACCTCACGAACGTCGAGTTTGTCGAAGCGAACGTGTTCGATGCGTTGCGCGAGATGGAAAGCGCGCGTGAACGTTTCGACGTGATCGTGCTTGATCCACCGGCGTTTGCGAAGAATCGTGCGAGTCTGAAGTCTGCGGTTCGCGGTTATAAAGAGATTAACTTGCGGGCGTTGAAGCTGCTGAATCCCGGCGGCGTGCTGATAACGTGCACGTGTTCTTATCACGTCTCAGAGGATCTCTTCATCCAGATCGTCGCCGAAGCCGCAATAGACGCACACCGCCGCGTGCAGATCATCGAGAAGCGCATGCAGGCGACGGATCATCCCGTCCTGCTGGGCGTGCCTGAGACTTACTACCTGAAGTGCGTGGTTGCGAGAGTGGTTTGACCGCAGATTACGCGGACTACACAGATCGATCCGTGTAATCCGCGTAAATCTGTGGCTCAATTCATTCCAGGGTCGTTTTCGATCACGACTTTCGTCGTGTAGTCCTTGCCACCGACCGTGAGTTTCAGGTTGTAGGTGCCGGCTTCGAGTGGTAGTCCCTGAGCGAAGCCGCCGAAACCACCGCCGCCGCCGCCGCCGCCTCCGCCACCGCCACCACCTTGACCGCCACCACCTCCACCGCCGAAACCACCGCCGCCACCCGTCGGACGCGGAGGCGGATCACCACGCAGGTTCCACTGCACCCGGTTCAAACCAGCTTCATTCGTACCCGCGATGTTACGGACCACCTTGCCCGTGTAATCCGTGATCGTGAGTTTCACATCGCTCGAAGCCGGCGACTTCAGGTAGTAACTGATCGACGTACCCGGCACCGGATTCGTGCCGCGAAAGATCTTCGCGCCGCCCCAGTAACGAGCACGACGAATCTCGTTCTGCCAGAGTGTTCCCGGTCGCACTTCAAACAGGTGCGCTTCTGAGTTTGTCACCTTCTGCGACAACTGTTGCAGCGGCGTGATGTCGTCGAGAATGAAGATGCCGCGACCGTGCGTGCCAACGATCAGATCGTTGTCACGCGGATGGACCAGGATATCGTCGATGCGCATCGTCGGCATGCCTGACATAAACGGCTTCCACTCGCGTCCGCCATTCAGCGAAATGAAGAGTCCAAACTCCGTACCCACGTACAGCAGGTCTTTGTTCTTCGGATCCTCCTCGATGACGTTGACATTGCCCCACGCCGGAAGATTGTTGACGATCGACGTCCAGGTTGCGCCATAGTCTTTCGTCACAAACAGGTAAGGCTTCATGTCGTCGAGCCGGTGCCCGTCGACGGCGAGATAACACGTGCCGGCGTCGTAACGCGAAGGCTCTACACGCGAGATGTGATACGTGTCGCCGATTCCCGGAACGTTCTTCGAAACGTTGGTCCAGGTCGCACCGTTATCACGACTGACCTGCACGTTGCCGTCGTCAGTGCCAACCCAGACGATGCCGGGCACAAGCGGCGATTCAGCAAGCGACACGATGTAGCCGTAGCCACTGTAGCCGTCGTGCTTCGACGCCATCGGCTCCTTGCCCGAGACGCCCATGATTGAGAGAGTGTTGCGATCGATCTGTTTCGTCAGATCGATGCTCGCAGTCCACGTGTCGCCGCGATCCATCGAGCGGAAGAGACGGTTGCCGCCCGCCCAGAGCATTCGTGGATTGTGTGGTGAAAGTTGGATTGGCGTGGACCAGTAAAAGCGATACTGCTCGCCTACCGGCGGCGTCGGAACTACGTTCGACTGCAAGTTCGCGCCGCCGAATCCGCCGAATCCCTGCGCTTGAGCGAACGCTGCGAGTTGTGATTGCGTGTCGGGAGTCGGCGACTCGGACGGCGACGCACCCGGCGACGGACTCGCCGCAGGTCTGCCGCCTGGTCCTCCCCTTGGCCGCGGCACGCCGCGCGGCCGAATGCTCACACTGCGTCCGGTACGCATGTCGAGACGCTGCATCGCACCGCCCTGCGATTCGTAGTAGACGATGTTGTGATCGGTCGGATCGATTTGCGTGTAGAAACCGTCGCCGCCGCCCACGCGATACCAGTCGGCGTTTGTGATCCCGATCTGGTTTCGCGTCTGGCTTGGACCACCCCACGAGCCGTTGTCCTGCAAGCCTCCGTAGACGTAGTAAGGCTTACGCATATCGACGCCAATCGCGTAGAACTGTGCAGCAGGAATCGTGTTGATAAACTCCCACGTCGCGCCCTGATCGTAACTGACGTTCAAACCGCCGTCGTTGCCGAGCAGGATATGATCGCTGTTCGCAGGGTTGATCCAGATCGCGTGATTGTCGACGTGCGCGATTCCCGCCTGCAGCGATTTGAAAGTCTTGCCGCCATCGGTCGACTTGCTGAAGTTCAATCCGCCGACATACACCGTTTCCGGATTTTTCGGATCGACACGAATCTGGCTGTAGTACATCGGGCGGTTGTTTTCGTTACTGACGACGCGCCACGTTTTGCCCTTGTCATCAGAACGCCAGACTCCCGCTTTCTTCGGATCCGGCGGAGCCGGCGTAGGCGATGCTGCGGGACTCGGTGCTGGCGTAGGACTTGCCGATGCTGAAGGGCTTGGACTCGGGCTCGGAGCTACCTGACCGCCGAACGTTTGCTCCTGGCCGCCTGTGCCCGCACTCGCGCCGACTTCGATCTGCGCGTAAAGGACATTCGGATTCGAACGCGAAACGTCGAGACCGATGCGTCCCAGAAGTCCTTCAGGCAAACCACTGCCTTCGAGTTTTTTCCACGTCTTACCAGCGTCGATCGTTTTCCAGATGCCGCTGCCTGGTCCACCACCGTTGAAACCGAAGTTGGTCCGGCGGCGCTGGTACGAAGCGGCGTAAAGAGTCTTGCTGTCAGACGCGTCCATCGCGATGTCAGTGAAGCCTGTGTCTTCGTCGATGAACTTCACGTTGGTCCAGGTCTTACCGCCGTCAGTGGTCTTGTACACGCCGCGTTCTTTGTTTGGACCAAAGAGGTGGCCGATCACTGCCGCGTAGACGATGTTTGGATCTTTCGGATCGATGACGATGCGCCCGATGGTCTGCGAGTCTTCGAGTCCCATCTTCGTGAACGTCTTTCCCGCATCGACTGACTTGTAGATGCCGTCGCCATAACTCGAGCTCTGGCGATTGTTTGGTTCCCCCGTGCCGACCCAGACGATGTTTGGATCGGAAGGAGCAATCGCAATGTCGCCGATTGAATGCGTCGTATACGTATCGAAGATCGGTTCGAAGGTCGTCCCGTTATTCGTCGACTTCCACACACCGTTGGTCGCAAACGCAATGTAGATGACAAAAGGGTTCTGTTCTGAAACCGCGATGTCGTCGATGCGACCGCCCATGCTCGCAGGTCCGATGCTCCGAAACACAAAACGCTTCAGCACCGGATCCCTGGACCAGTTGATGGGCGTCGGAGTTGGGCTGGGAGTCGGTCTCGGGCTCTGCGCAGCGGTCGCCGCGGGCGCCGGAGTCTGGGGAGTTTGATTTTGCGAATAGACGGTGATGGTGGCGAGTGCCACCGACATGACGATCACAATCAACAGGCCGAGATGGTACACGGAGGGCGACCGGTCTTTCATTCGAAAGTGTCCTTTCACTTAATTGGTTCCTAAACTACGTGGGATAGAACGATGCCGATAGAAAAGGCTAGATTGAACGTGCGGACTATAAATAAAGTAGCGTGTTTTATGCAACTAAAACCGGAAGGAGGTCTACTGCTTTTCGGATGTTAGCCGCGGGAGATGCCGCCGTTGTGAGTGCTGTCGGCAAGACGCTTTGCCTCGGGCAGGACTTCGAGCGCGCGCAGCACCTGGGCATCGCTGTCGAGGGCGACGCGAGCGCCGGCGTCGTTTGAAAACGCGGCCGTGACGATCTCCTGGCGCAAGCGGAGTTTCGCAAACTCAAGCTCTTCATCAATCAGCGTGATCGGAACGTGAAGCTCAGGTTTGGTGCGAACGAAGTTGCGAAACGCTTCGACTACGCGATCGGTGATCGGATAGTCAGTCGGCTTCGCGTTCTTCCCGTATTGAACTTTTTCGATTCGATACGATTCGAAGCCGGGAACGACTCCCGCCGCGAGGTGTCGCGTAAACTGAAACGCTGCTTCCGCAAGGCGCAGGCGTTGCGGCGTGTTTACGGCTTCTTTCACTTCGATGTCGGGAGTGATGCCGCCGCCGCCATAGAACACCCGGCCCACTGCTGTTTCGACCGGTGGTCCCGAGTGCGGTTGTTGTGGACTTGGAGAAGCAACCGGCAACGGTGTTTCGATACTTCGCGGCGCATTCGCTGCTGGCGGGTTCTCTGCCTCGTGTCGCGTGTAGTAATCGTAAAGCGAGCCGCTCGAGTAATCGCGCTGCAATGAACGCCCGTACGGTGTGTAGTAACGCGCGGTGGTGAGGGTCAGGCCCGTTTGGAACGGCAACTGAAATATTCGTTGGACGAGTCCTTTACCAAAACTCGTCTCGCCTACGATCAAACCACGACCATGATCCTGAATCGCGCCGGCAACGATCTCTGACGCTGACGCGCTGTTTCGATTGATCAGAATGACGAGCGGAAGTGTCGCCGGATCTGAACCCGTCGATTTATAGACGATCGGTTCGCTGTACTCAGTGCGTCCTTTAACAGAAACGACGGTTTGCCCGCGAGGCAGAAACTCACTCGCGACGTCGATCGCCTGATCGAGAAGCCCGCCGGGATTGTTGCGCAGATCCAGAATGAGCTGGCGCATTCCCTGCTCCTGCAGACGCTTCATCGCCTTCGAGAGCTCTTCGTCACTTGAACGTTGAAAACCGCCGGTCAAACCGATGTATCCGGTGCCAGGACGAATCATGTAAGAGTTGCGAATGGTCGGCAGCGGAACGGCGTCGCGAACGATTGTGAAGTAGAGCGGAGCTTCAGAACCCGCGCGCTCGACTTTGATCGTGACCGGATCGCCGAGTGCACCGCGCACGTTTTTGGAAACCTGATCGCTGGTCCATTCACGCGCATCTTTCCCGTCAACCTCGAGAATGCGATCGCCGTATCTCAAGCCGAGTTTCGCCGCGGGCGTTCCGTCGACCGCGGATTGAACGTAGACGCCGTCATAGTGCCGCACGATCGTCACGCCGATTCCATAGAAGCGCGAATCCTGGTCCTCTTTTAGCTTCTTGAATTCGCTGTAGGGAAAGTAAGCGGAGTGCGGATCGAGGGTCGAGAGCATTCCCTGGATCGCGGCCTGTGTGGCCTTCTCGTGATCGATGTCTCCGGAGTAGTTCTGAGTGATGGTCGCGACTGCTTCGTTGTAGTCTTTTTCGATTTCGTCGACAACGCGCGGCGAGCCGGTGAAACTGCCTGACGTAAAGCTACGGAATTTTCGACCGTTGCCGACGGTGCCGCCGAAAATCGCGGCGAGGGCGATAACGATTGCGGCAGTGATCGTGAACTTGCTGGTAATCCACCCACGCTTCAAGTGAGACGATGACGATTGCTCTATTTGGCGGGCGACTTCCATTGCCAAAATATACCACAGCAGGGCTCTAACCACGGATAACACGGATCTTCGTTCACAATTTTTAAAAATCCGTGTACGAAGTTCCGCGTAAATCTGTGGCTAAATGATATATTGCGAAACGGAGACATGTCTGCGACTCTGTCGGTCGTCATTCCTGCTTACAACGAGGCGGTCCGCCTGGGAAACACCCTGCGCGCCGTTGTTGATTATTTACGCGAGTATCAACCCGATGCGGAACTGATCGTGGTCGACGACGGCTCTTCCGATCGCACTGCCGACCTTGCCCGCGAGACGTTTCAGGATGCGGGAAACCTGCGCACTTCAGTCATCAGTTACAAATCAAACCTCGGCAAAGGAAGAGCTGTACGGTTAGGACTACTCGCCGCGCGAGGCGACGTCACGCTCTTCTCCGATGCAGATCTTTCAACGCCGATCACGGAAGCGCCGAAGCTGGTCGATCCGATCGTAAGCGGGGAGTGCGACGTGACGTTTGGATCGCGCGCGTTGAATCGCGAATTGATCGGCGTGCACCAGCCGTGGCGGCGCGAACAAGGCGGGCGCATCTTCAATCTCGTCGTTCGTTTAGCGACCGGTTTGCCGTTCTGGGACACGCAGTGTGGTTTCAAGGCTTTTCGGATGAGTATCTGCCGGCCGCTCGTTGAAGCAGCAACGGTTGACCGGTTTGGTTTCGACGTCGAGCTGCTGTATTTAGCGTTTCGCGCCGGGTTGAACTTGAAGGAAATTCCCGTGCGTTGGGACCATAACGAAGGCAGCAAGGTCAACGTTTTGAGCGATAGCTTTAAAATGCTGAACGAGGTAGGCCTGATTCGCCAGCAGGCCCGCCGCGGTGTTTACGACAGCGCGATCCGCGCCGTGCACGAGCTGAAACAAAAAGCATAATATAGGACCTATAAGTCGTATAGACCTATAATGAGCACATGACCGCACGCCTCAACGTCAACATCGATCACGTCGCTACAGTGGGGCAAGCGCGTCGTGCTCCGGAGCCGAGCCTGATCGCGGCGGCGATGGTCTGCGAGCAAGCCGGAGCTGATGGGATCACCGTGCACCTGCGCGGCGACCGCCGCCATATTCAAGATCTCGATCTTTCTATCCTTCGCAGTTCCGTCACGACTTATCTAAACGTCGAGATGGCCGCGACTGAAGAGATGTTGAAAATCGCGCTCGACACCAAACCGGACGCAGTCACGCTCGTCGCGGAAAAACCTGACGAGATCACGACCGAGGGCGGACTCGACGTCAAAACAAACATCGCGATCGTGCGTGCGACAGTTGCGAAGCTGAGACAAGGTCAGATTCTGACGAGCCTCTTCATCGATCCCGATCCAGTGCAGATTGAAGCCGCGCATGAAGTCGGCGCGCAGCAGATCGAGTTGTGCACTGCGGCTTACGCCGAAGCGACGCTCGGCGCGCGTGGCATTCACGGCGAAGGCGCCGCTCACGCTGCACAGGAATTACGAAGGTTGAGAGACGGCGCGGATCTCGCGACGCAGTATGGATTGAACGTCGCGGCAGGACACGGATTGACTTACAGGAACGTCGGGGCTGTCGCGCGGATCAGCAAGATCACTGAATTCAACATCGGGCACAACATCGTGGCCCGCGCGATCTTTGTGGGATTGGGAAATGCGGTGAAGGAAATGATCCGTGTCATCCGCGGCAACAATTAACCGCGGATTACACGGATGAAAATTGATTAGCGGCCCGCGAGCTGGAGCCGCACCACGGATCGATCGAATTCAAGCCGCGCCGCTTCCAGCTCTTCATCAGATCCGTTCCACGAGTTCAATTGTTTCTCAAACTTCTCACGCGCGAGCTTCGCACGCGACGCATCGATCTCGTCCGGCCGCTCTGCAATTTCTGCCAGCACGGAAACGTGATCCTCTCTCACTTCCACAAACCCACCCGACACGTGCAGCGGATAACTTTTCCCGTCCTGAACGTACGTCAGCACGCCGGTTTGCAGTTGCGAGATCAAAGGTGTGTGGCCCGGGAGAATTCCCAACTCACCACCCAGGCCAGGCACCGTAACCATATCAACCGGCTCAGCCAGAACCCGCCGCTCCGGTGTGACGACTTCGAGTTGAATCTTGTCCGCCATAATCCTTACTGGGCAATCGTCTTCGCTTTTTCGATGGCCTCTTCAATCGTGCCAACCATGTAGAACGCCTGCTCCGGAAGATCGTCGTGCTTGCCGTCAACCAGCTCGCGGAAACCTCTGACGGTGTCTTCGAGCTTGACGTACTTGCCTTCGAGTCCGGTGAACTGCGCCGCAACGAAGAACGGTTGCGAGAAGAACTTCTGAATCTTGCGTGCGCGCGAAACGATCAGCTTGTCTTCATCAGACAATTCGTCGAGACCGAGAATCGCGATGATGTCCTGCAGATCTTTGTAACGCTGCAACACGCGCTTCACGTCCTGGGCCGTGTCGTAGTGCTCCTGACCGATGACGCGCGGATCCAGAATGCGCGACGACGAACTCAGCGGATCGACGGCCGGGTAAATTCCAAGCTCAACGATTTGTCGTGAAAGCGCCGTGACTGCATCGAGGTGCGCGAAGGTCGTCGCCGGCGCCGGATCGGTGTAGTCGTCGGCAGGCACGTAGACCGCCTGGATCGAAGTGACTGATCCGGTCTTGGTCGAAGTAATTCGCTCCTGCATTTCGCCCATTTCCGTTGCGAGGTTCGGCTGATAACCCACGGCGGAAGGCATGCGACCGAGCAGCGCCGACACTTCAGAACCCGCCTGCGTGAACCGGAAAATGTTATCGATGAACAGCAGCACGTCGAGCCCCTGATCGCGGAAGTACTCGGCCACTGTCAGTCCGGAAAGCGCCACCCGCAGGCGCGCTCCGGGCGGCTCAGTCATCTGCCCGTAAATCAAAGCCACTTTCGACTGTCCAATCTTATTCATGTCAACTTTCGAAAGGTCGAAACCTCCGGTCGCATGAAAATGCTTATTGAACTCGTCGCCAAACTGAATAACCTGCGACTCAACCATTTCGCGGAGCAGGTCGTTTCCTTCGCGCGTGCGTTCACCAACGCCCGCAAACACCGAGAAGCCCGAGCGCGCTTTCGCGATGTTGTTGATCAACTCCATCACGATAACGGTCTTGCCGACGCCGGCGCCGCCGAACAACCCGATCTTGCCACCGCGCAAAAACGGCTGAATCAGGTCGATAACCTTGATGCCGGTTTCGAACATCTGCAACTCGGTCGACTGCTCTTCGAAACTCGGCGCGTGACGATGAATCGGATAACGTTTGTCGTGTTTGACCGGACCGAGGGTGTCGACCGGCTCGCCGATAACGTTGAGCACGCGGCCGAGCGTTCCTTCGCCGACAGGCATCGTGATCGGGCCGCCGGTGTCGATGGCTTGCATGCCGCGCACCATGCCGTCGGTCGGCGTCATTGAAACTGTGCGCACACGTCCCTCGCCGAGGTGTTGTTGCACTTCGGCGATAACGTCGATCGGAGTAGGCACGTCGAATCCGTCGGAGACGACGCGCAGAGCCTGGTAAATTGGCGGGAGATAGCCACCCTGAAACTCGACGTCGAGAACAGGGCCGATAATCTGCACGACTTTGCCAACATGATGGCCGTCAGCGGTCATGTTTCCATTAGGCGTAGACATACTGTCTTGAAACTCCTCTTCAACCTATTAAGGCGAACAAACTGGCAGGATTAAAAGCCGGATAAGATAGCATAGGCCGCAGATTCACACAAATGAACGCGGATCTGAAATCCGTGTTTATTCGTGTGAATCTGTGGCCTATTTTATCTTTCAGGATCGATCCGAATCTTCATCTTCTGAAGCACTTGAAGGTCTTCCTCGGTGAGTTCGAGGTTTGCGCCGTCGCTCACAACCTCATCATCGCCCGCGTGAGGCCGCAAACCAATCTCGAGCCGCAGCGTCAACTCCATCTCGTATCCGGCTTCGCGCAGGCGCTCGATCGCCTCGGCAACCTTGGTCGAATTCTCCACCGACTCGTTTATCGCGGTGCCGATCTCTCGAACGATCTCTTTGGCCTCGTCATCGATTTCCATTTTGTTGTTATGCTACGCCAAGAATTCGCAATCGGCAATTGGCAACCGACAATGTTAGACTTGGCCCTATGTTCGGCAGCATCGGAATCCTGACAGGCGGCGGCGACGCGCCCGGCCTCAACGCAGTAATACGCGCGGTGGTTAAAACAGCCACGTGTGAGTACGGCATGCGCGTGATCGGCATCGAGGACGGCTTTGAAGGTCTTCTCGGCGCCACGCAAACCCGCGTCCTCAATTCCGGCGACGTACGCGGGCTCCTGCCACGCGGTGGAACGATTCTCGGCACACGCAACCGGGGCCAGTTTGTTCTGCGCGACAAGGACGGCGTGAAGATGGACGTCGAGGCCGTTTTCCAGGAAGCGATTTCCAACATGCAGATCCTGGGGATCGACGCTCTGGTGGTCCTCGGCGGTGAAGGCACACTGACGATCGCGAACGAGTTTCACAAGCGCGGGGTTAATTTATGCGGCGTGCCTAAAACGATCGATAACGATCTGGCGTGCACTGAACTGACGTTTGGCTTTGTCACTGCTCTCGATATCGCCACGGAAGCGCTCGACCGACTGCACACGACCGCCGAGTCGCACGATCGCGTGATGATTCTCGAAGTGATGGGCCGTCACGCGGGCTGGATCGCACTCCACTCGGGTATCGCAGGTGGTGCAGACGTGATCCTGATCCCCGAAATCCCCTTCTCCCGTGAGGCCGTCGCGGAAAAAATACGTGCGCGCGATATTACCGGATCAAATTTTAGTATCATCGTCGTCGCTGAAGGCGCGACCGAGATCGGGCACGAGCTAATTTATCAAGACAAGGGTGATGGAAGTCGTGCACCCAGGCTCGGCGGCATCGGCCAGCACCTGCAACAGGATCTGGAAAAAATTACCGGGCGGGAAACTCGCTGCGTCGTGCTCGGGCACCTGCAACGAGGCGGACGGCCAAACGCATTTGACCGGATGCTCGCAACCAATTACGGTTCATGTGCAGTCCGCGCCTTAGCGGATGGTAAAACAGGTGTGATGGTGGCATTGCAGGCGGGCGACGTCGTTACGGTCCCACTTGCCGAAGCCATCAAGGGAATAAAGACCGTTCCACCCAACGGTCAGTTGGTCCGGACCGCCCGCGACACGGGCATTTCTTTTGGAGCCCCGGACGAGGCCAGTTATCATAGACAGCAATAGATATGTCTCAGCAGGGAATCAAAGACAAACTTCAGGGCGAACTCGACGAGCTCGAAACCGAACTGCGCATCCATCTCCCAAAGGAGATCAAACGCGCGCTCGAGTTTGGCGACTTGCGTGAAAACTCCGAGTATCGTGCGGCACTCGACCGGCAAAACGTCGTGAAGGCGCGAATCGTGGAACTCCGTCAGCGGATCAGTGAGATAACCTCAATCGATCCCAACAAGGTCCCGCGCGACAAGGCCTCGTATGGCTCGACGCTGCTTTTGTACGACAGTGAGAAGGACGAAGAAGTTACCTATCGACTCGTAACACCAGAAGAGAGCGATCCGGCACAGGGATTGATATCAACCACGTCGCCCGTCGGCCGAAGTCTGATGGGCAAACAGGAGGGCGACGAGGTGGTCGTCCGTACGCCAGCGGGCGCACGGAATTTTGAGATCAGGCAGCTGCGTACGCTACATGACGAAATGGCAGCAGAAGGCTAAACGTTACTGCCGCCATTAACATAGATGACGCAGATCCGTGTAATCTGCGTGATCTGTCGCTGTCAAAGTACGTTTCCAGGAGAAAAGAACCTAACAACATGTTTGGGGCAAGTATTGGGCGAGGAGCTCAGCGAATCATCGATGCCATGGTGCGCTGGCTGGCCCACGGGCACATCAATCCGAATATTTTGACCGTGATTGGCGTTTCATTGAACGTCGGATCCGGTCTTCTTTTTGGGTTGGGCCGATTTTTCTCCGCCGGCATCGTCCTGATAATCGCCAACCTTTTTGACATGCTTGACGGGCAGGTGGCCCGACTTTCGGGACGGGTGACCCGATTCGGAGGTTTTCTCGACTCGTCGTTGGACCGGCTGTCGGATATGGTCATTTTTGTGGGCATTATGGTCTTTTATGCCCGCGACACCGAGTTTCACTCAACTCTTAACGTTTTTCTCGCGGGCGCGGCACTAATGGGCTCGGTTATGGTAAGCTACGCAAGCGCCCGTGCGGAGAGCCTGATTCCCAAATGTGACGTGGGCTTTCTGCGACGCCCAGAGCGAATCGTTCTATTTATCATTGGGGCGCTCAGTACTCATCCAGGTTCGACTAATTTCTTTGCCAACCGTATGCCGGCCGTTTTGTGGGTACTTGCGGTCGGTTCTTATTGGACCTTTGCGCACCGCATGTATCACACGTGGCGCGAGTTGACCAAAGCGGAAGCAAAAACAGAGAACGTAGACGCCGAAGCGTCGTATACAAAATCCGGCGAACGCCGAGCAGAGCCCAGGCTCGTGCACAAGCCGAGTTGATTTTTTGATTTCACAGGGTCCTAGTTGTTAAATAGGTCCTATTGGACCAATTGGCCCTGTATTCCCGAGGTTGAAAACTCTTGACTATCTGTCCGTGCTGCGGTTTTAAATTCCACGGCGCCTTGAGCAGTGGTTGTAAACAGTGTGGCGCACGCGCCGTCGGTGAACCGCTCCCCAAACCAGCGCACGAACTTCCATCCTATGGCCGCGCTCTGGTCCTGGCCGCCGGTGGTGCATTTGTGGTCCTGGTGTTTCTGGTCCAGACCACACTGGCCTACGTGCAACGCTCCGAATCTTTCGGCTTCTGGACCATCGTAGCCGCTGCTGAAACGGCTGCGTGGCAGTTAAAGTGGCTCTCGATCCCGGTGTTCCTGGTCGCCTCCGTCTTCGGAACAAGGCTTTATTCGTCCATACGTCTTCAACCGGAAAGATTCTGCGGAATGCAGCAGGCGCGAGGTGGCCTGATTGCAACTTTGACCGTCACTTTGCTGATTGCTCTGCTAATCGGCGTGACCGTTCCCGAACGGTTGCGACACCGGCAACTCGCAAAGGAAGCCACGATTCGCTCGCAGTGGTACACATTTGAGCGCGCGATGTTTGAATACAAGCTCAAGTACCAGTCGTATCCCGCGGATTACAAACTCCTGCTCGAACGGATGCCCGATCCTGACGGCACTCTCGCCAGCCTCGATCCAAGCGGTTACAAGCCCAGCGCCGATGTTGCAGTCGTAACAACTGAACCCAAGTCGCGCTCGTTGCGCGGCGCGGTGATTCGTAACGCCTCGATCCCTACTGAGGACACAACACCCGAGGGCCTGGCGTTTACAAACTACGTCATGCGATTTCCCGGCGAGGACAAGATCCTGAACACGGACGACGACTGGATTGGCCGCGACGGCGTGATCATGAAAGTTTCAGAAGCTGCGAAAGGCGGCGTCGGCCACTCGGTGTCGGCAGGCGCTCTGCAACCATAGCGACGAATGTCGTTCCTCGACCGTTTCCGCAAGAAAGCCGAAGACGAAGCCTCCCGAATCGAACGTCTCTCAAAAACAGGCCGCATGACTGACGGCGAGATCGTCGATGCTGTATCCGACGACTCCGGCCGTATTACGTCTGTGACTTATACATACATGCTTGCGGGAGTTCTGTACGAGTCGTCGCAAGCGTTGAGCGACTCGCAGCAGCAACGCTCCATCGACTACGCCCCCGGAAAACAGTGCGTCGTGCGCTACGACCCGCGCCAGCCGGCGAATTCAATTGTGGTGTAGGGCCACAGATGAACGCGAATGAACGCAGATTAAACTGGAAAATGGCATAATCTGCGTTCATTCGCGTTCATCTGTGGCTAATATCCGATGTTTACTAAGGTCTTAATCGCAAATCGCGGCGAAATCGCCATCCGCATAATTCGCACGTGCCGTGAGCTGGGGATCAGGACCGTCGCGATCTATTCCGAACCTGACGCCGAGAGTTTGCACGTGCGCATGGCTGACGAAGCCGTCTGCGTTGGCCCTGCGGCCTCGAGCCAGAGCTATCTGAAGATCGACGCGATCGTGGCCGCTGCCCTCGCCGTTAAAGCTCAAGCGATCCATCCCGGTTACGGGTTTCTTTCCGAAAGTCCCGAGTTCGCGCGCGCAGTCACCTCCTCAGGTCTGACGTTTATCGGTCCAACTCCCGAAGCCATGGAGATCATGGGCTCGAAGACGAGTGCGCGGCGTGCGGCAGTTGAAGCAGGCGTTCCGATCGTGCCGGGCACAGTCGAGGCATTGCAATCATTCGAAGAAGCGAGCGCGACCGCCGAGAAGTTCGGGTTTCCGGTGATGTTGAAAGCGGCTGCGGGCGGCGGCGGCAAAGGCATGCGACTCGTTACCGACGCGAACGAGCTACGCTCAGCATTCGAAACCGCACAAGCCGAAGCGGCCGCGGCTTTTGGCGACTCCTCGCTTTATCTCGAAAAGGCAGTCGAACGTCCGAGACATATCGAGATACAGGTCTTCGCCGACACGCACGGCAACGTGGTCCATCTCGGCGAGCGTGAGTGCTCGATTCAACGTCGACACCAGAAAGTGATCGAAGAGTGTCCTTCGCCGATTAACGATCCCGACTTGCGACGGCAGATGGGTGAAGCAGCCGTGAAGATCGGACGGCAGGTTAACTACACGGGCGCGGGCACGGTTGAGTTTCTCGTGGCCGACGCGACGCGCGAGTTCTACTTTCTCGAGATGAACACGCGTTTGCAGGTCGAACATCCGGTGACGGAGCTTGTAACCGGTCGCGATCTCGTGCGCGAACAGTTTGCGGTTGCGAGTGGCGCGGCGTTGTCGTTCAAACAGGAAGACGTCGAGTGGCTGGGCCACGCGATCGAATGTCGCATCTACGCCGAAGATCCTTCGAACAACTTCTTCCCGAGCCCGGGCACCATCACACACTTGCAGGAACCGTCTGGTCCAGGGATCAGGATCGACAGCGGCGTGACGCGTTTGTCGGAAGTTTCGATTCACTACGATCCGATGATCGCGAAACTCGCCGTGTGGGGCCGCACGCGTGGTGAAGCGATCGAACGTCTGCGTCGTGCGCTCGACGAGTACGAAGTTTCGGGGATCACGACGACGCTGTCGTTCTTCCGCGAAGTTGTTAACGATGAGGAGTTTGTTGAAGGCCGGCTCGACACGGGTTTCATCGCTCGTTTCAACGAACGTCGCGCAGCTGACGGAGTTGCAGAACCTTCGCAGGTAGAACTCGATCTCGCGGCGATCGCGGCGGCGCTCAGTTATTCAGGTCGACAGGCTTCGTCTCCCAACTCTTTGCACACATCGACGAGCCGGTGGAAACTCGCAGGCCGCGCTGCAGGCGTTCGTTCGCGGCCGCCATCAGCACAAACGCTTTCCTCGAAGTGGAGGAAAACGTGAAGCTAAAAGCACTGATTGGAGATCGCGAAGAAGAGTTGATCGTCAAAGTCTCGGACGGGCGTGTTACCGCCGAGGTTGGTGGTCGTGTTTACGAACTCGAGGTGCGCGAGCCGCAGCCTGACAGTTTTCTTTTCTTCCTGAATACGGACGTGCACGAGTGCCGCGTCAGCGAACGTGCGAAGGACGATTTCGATGTGAGTATTCGCGGGCGCAGTTACGGAGTCACGATCGTTGATCCGAAGCGACTGCGAAGCGGGCAGAACGTGGACCATCATCATGGCGTGGCGGAAATTCGTGCGCCGATGCCGGGGAAAGTCGTGCGCGTACACATCCAAGCGGGCGCGGAGGTGGAGAAAGGCGCGGGCCTCGTGGTTGTTGAAGCGATGAAGATGCAGAACGAGATGAAGTCGCCGCGTAGCGGTGTGCTGGTTTCGATGAACGTCAAGCCCGGCGATACGGTTAACGCGGGTGACGTGCTGGCGGTGGTTGAGTGAGCATGCGAATTCTTCTCTGGGACATTGACGGCACGCTGATCCGTTCGGTGCGAACGGGGGCTTACAAGGACTACACGATTCCTGTGCTCGAAGAGATTTTCGGCACGGCTGGACGCCTTCACGAGATGCAGGTGTCAGGCATGACTGACTTGCAGATTGTTTACGAAGCGTTGATGCACGAAGGCTTCACGCAGGAGGATGTGATGAAGCAGGTGCAGGTGCTGGCTGCGCGACTGACTGAAGAGGCGCGGAAAGTTACAGGCAATGGGACGAAGTTTTTCGAACTGTTGCCGGGTGCGCGTGAAACTTTGCAGGCGCTCTACGAACATCCGCGATATGAGTCGGCGTTGTTGACTGGGAACATCGAGTCGATGGCGCATTTGAAGATGCAGCTTGTGGGACTGGAGAAGTTTTTTACGTTGCCCGGCGCGTTTGGCGATGAATCGCACTATCGACGCGATCTGCCGGCGCTGGCTGCGGATCGGATTCGCAGGCAGCTTGGTGTGGACCTTGCGCCGGAGCAGTTTATCGTGATCGGCGACACGCCGAACGATATCGACTGTGCGCGTCATTTCGGCGCGCGCGCGGTTGCTGTCGGCACTGGTCGAATGTATTTGCAGGAAGAGATTCTTGCCGCCAAGCCCGATGCGCTGCTGCCGGATCTCTCTAATCCTGAACTGGTTCTGCGGACGCTGGAAGAGTTATAGGTCCTATTGGTCCTATCGGTCCTATTTCCTAGATCCGGTGAAATCCTTTCAGAATATCCTTGATCGCGAGGCGCAGGATCACCGGGCGGCCGTGCGGACACGTCGTGGGTGAAGAAGTCTGCAGCAGCCGATCGATCAACCAGCGCATCTTCTCAGGCGCGAGCGGCATGTTCACCTTGATCGCCGCATGACACGCAAGTGAGGCAGCGATCTCATCGCGCAGCGTCTCACGTGCTGTGCTCTTCTTCTCCGCATCCACAGTCTCCAATAACTCGCTCAGCATGTTTCGCGCTTCACTGCCAGGCAGATCCGCGGGCGTGGCTTTGATCGCGACCGTGCGTCCTGAGAGGCGCATCAGTTCGAAGCCGTAATTTTCTAACTCGGGGGCGAGATCGTCGAAGACCGCGGCCTGCGCGGGCGTCAGGTCGAATGTTTCGGGGACGAGCAATTGTTGAGATTCGGGGCGACGCTCCGATTCGAGGGCGCGATACTTGTCGAAGAGGATGCGTTCGTGTGCGACGTGCTGATCGATCAGAAGCAGGCCTTCGTCGTCGGTGGCGATGATGAAGGATTCTTCGAGCTGGCCGAGGGGGCGGATGTTGTTTGAGAGCGATTGGGGTTCAGGAACCTTTGTAAACTTATCCGCAGAATCGTAGGTCGCGGATGACGCGGATGGAAAAGCGGATGGGCGCGTGGGAGGGGCGGGGCGTGAATAAAGCATTGTGTCGATGTCGCGTGCGATTTCGTCGCCGGACACTTCCCGGACTACGGGTTCAGGGATGAAGTTGATTCGAGGCGTCGGCGGTGGTGAAGGTGCAACTTGTACAGGCGGAGGAGGCGATGGAAGTGGTTGTTCTTCGTGGTGGACGTAGCTTTTGCTCGCGAGGGCGCTGCGCACTGCTTCCCTCACCGCGTCAGAGACTGCCGCTTGCCTGCGAAAACGAACTTCGGTCTTTGCCGGGTGTACGTTGACGTCTACTTCTTCCAGTGGCGTTTCGATGAATAAAAGCGCTGCGGGATAGACGCCGTAGGGCAGAATCGACCGATACGCTTCCGACAACGCTCGCCCGATCATCCGATCCCGCACGAACCTCCGGTTTACAAACAAATACTGCGAATCACGCGACGTGCGGCGGTCCTTGGGCGCGGAAACGTATCCCGTGACGCGTGCGATTTGAGAGTCGCCGCCATTGACCTCCAGCAAATTCTCCAGAAACGACTCGCCAAAGATCTGGTAAGCACGCTCGCGCAGATCCTTCGCCTGCGCGGCGCGAACGATCTCCCGTCCGTTGTTTACGAAAGTGAAAGCGATCTCGGGATGCGCAAGAGCGTAGTGAGTCACGAGGTTGGTGAGGTGATAGGTTTCCGTCGCTTCCGAACGCAGAAACTTTCGTCGCGCGGGAATGTTGAAAAACAGATCGCGCACGACGATCGTCGTTCCGCGTGGATGCGCCGCATCTTTAACGTCGCGCATGCGCCCGCCCTCGATCGTGACGCGACTCGCGACGTTTGCGTCTTCAACACAGGTCGTCAGTTCCACTCGCGCAACCGAAGCGATCGAGGCGAGGGCTTCACCACGAAAACCCAGCGTGCCGATCGCAGCGAGGTCCTCGCTCTCGCGAATCTTCGACGTCGCGTGACGCTCGAAAGCAAGCACAGCATCGTCACGCACCATGCCTTCGCCGTCGTCGGCAACTTTCAACAGGCGGCGCCCGCCGGCTTCGATCTCGATCGTGATGCGTGTTGCCCCTGCGTCGATCGAATTCTCGACGAGTTCTTTTGCGACTGAAGCGGGGCGCTCGACGACTTCGCCCGCGGCGATCTGGTTAGCGACGTGGTCTGCGAGGACGCGGATTTTGGACATTGAAATCGATATAGGTCCTATACGTCCTATAAGTCTTATAGGACCTATAGTTTTACGATCTGGTGCTCGTTCGAGCCGAGATTAATCGCGTTGTAGATCCACTCGATCACGTAAGTGCCGTGGCGGGCCAGCAGCGACGTGACGTTGATGTGGCGCTCCTGTAGATCCTTATGCGGGTAGAGCTGATCGAACGCGCGCTGCAACTGCCGCAAAGCAGCTTCGTCGCGATTCATCCGGGCGCGCACGAAACGCGTGCGTAGTCCGTCGAGCTGGTAGTTGATCTTTTTGCGACCCGTGTCGAGCGCGCTCGCAAGGGTCGGATCGATCGTCTCGAGTTCCTCTCGCAAACGATCGAGCTCGTGATTGATGTTCTCCTCGGAATGCGAAAAGAGCTTCGCCGTGTCGGCCCCGAGATGTTCCTCAACCACACGCTTGATAACCGGCTCGAGTCCTTCAAAGAAATCTGCCAGCGTCAAACCATAACGCTCCAGCACGCGACCGGTGTGTCGTTCGATCATCGTCAAACTCGAACGCGGCAGAATCGGCGTCGCCGGACGCTCGAGCATGCGATAGACCTCAGCCGTCTGCGCGAAGTACGCGATCTCAGCAGCACCACCGTAATAAGCAATCGTCGGTAACAGGTAATCCTGCACGACTGCGCGCAGCGTCACGTTTGGACTAAACCGCTCCGGCATCTCCTGGGCCATCGTCGCGAGTTCTTCCGCCGTGTACTCGCCACTCAGATCTTTCGCACGGTACTTTCCATTCTCAACGCGCTGGACCGCGTGTCGGCCGCCTTCTTCGTCGTGTAGAAACAGCGGAAACGAATTCGCCGAAGCAAGCACTTGCGCGTGGTAGCCCTCGCGCTCCAACTCTGCACTACGCTGTTCAATCGCGGTAGCAATCTCCGGCGCGCGGCGCGCGGCTTCGGAATAAAGCGGCGCGGCCAGTCGCTTCAAATCAGCATCGAGCGGATCGAGAAAGATCAGTCCATACTCGCCGAGCAACAGCGTCATCATCGTCGCGAAGCTCTCGGCGTATCCGCGACCCGGCTGCCAGGCCTTCTTTACGAGCGCCTTAACATCGTCCGCGAATTCTGAGTTCGGCAACAACTCGAAGAGATGGTCCACCACCTCGTCGATCGACTGGTCCAGCTTCACATGGCCCACCGGCTGACCGTCATGATGCAGGCCAGTGGAGACTTCGACACTCTTGAGCTGACAATCACGTCCAATCAATTCAGCTTTTGCAACTTCGACGAAGTCGTGATCCTCGGAGGCGATCCAGAACACGGGCACGGCTTTCGTGTCGCGCTGTCGCAGGCAGCCGGCGAGTTTCACCGCGGAGAGTGCTTTGTAAATCGTGTAGAGTGGCCCAGTGAACAGGCCCGCCTGCTGACCGGAAACGACTGCGATGCAGTCTGACTCGCGCAGCAAACGGATGTTGTCGAGCGTCTTTTCGCCCGCGCCCCAACGCGCGTTCATCGCCTCCAGCGCGTCGCAAACTTTATTTCGGTCCACTTGATACGCGGCCAGCACTTCGGGCACGCGTTGCGCCAGCTCGTGGTGATACCGCACCGCCGAGGGATAAAACTTCCTCAACGCAACGGGATCTTTCAGGTAGTCGAGAAATAGACGCGATTGTTGCGGGATCAGATCAAACGGGAGAGTTTCGACACGCAGGCCTGATTCTTCCGGGGTGCTGTAACAGGCGGCTTCGGCTGTGCTCAAGATGATTCGGGCTCCTGCGGGCATTCTACAGGATTCAGTTGATTAAACGAATTTACAAGACTCAAGGACCGCGGCGATTTCGGCGCGGGCAGATTCGTCGGGCGCCCGAAGCGGAGCGCGCACCGCGCCGCCGCGATAACCGGCCATGTCGAGTGCGGCTTTCAAGCCTCCGATTCCATACTTCGTCGTCACCGCCGTGGCAAGCGGTGTCAGTTTCGACTGAAGCATCGCCGCGTGCTCCTCTTCGCCTGCATTGAACGCACGAAAGATCTCGACGCTGACTTCCGGCGCCGCACAACCAACGGCGAGAATCCCGCCAGTCGCACCAGCACGCAGCGCATCGAGTAACACAGTCCCGTTCCCTGTCATCACCGCGAAGTCGGGCGGACACAAACTGATCGTCTTACTCAAACCCGCAACATCGTTTGAACTGTCTTTCACGCCGATGATGTTTGCATGTTGACTCAGTTGCGCGACCGTCTCGGCTTCGATCTTGATGCCTGTGAGCACGGGCATGCTGTAGAGCAACACCGGCACCGGCGACGCATCTGCAACAGCCGTGTAGAAACTGACAAGTGCGTCCTGGGTGATTGCGGAACGATAGAAATAAGGCGTGATGACAAGCACTGCATCCGCGCCCACCTGAGCGGCGCGTTTGATCTCATTGATCGTGCCGGTCGTACTCTGTTGTCCGGCCCCGGCGATGAACGCCAGGTCCGACGGCACTGCGGCGCGCGCAGTCTCGATCACAGCAAGATACTCGCGATCGTCCAGGTGAACTCGTTCGCCCGTCGAACCAAGCAGCACATGGCCACGGATCCCGGTCTTGTTCCACGCCTCGAGATTTGCACGCAGGTCGGAGAACGCGATCGATCCGTCCACGTCAAACGGCGTCGTATCGGGCAGCAGTATTCCGCGTAAATCCGCGTAATTGATCCTCGACATTGTGGAGATAATAAAATAAAGCCG
>DASTQB010000234.1:0-8407 GCA_035761985.1 Pyrinomonadaceae bacterium | reverse complement strand
AGTGGCGCACGACTCGGATCGCGTTCGATCTGAAGGCGCTCAACCAGCAGTCCAAACGGAAACTCCTGATGGTCCAACGCTTCGAGCACCGTCCTGCGCACCTCGGTGTGAAACGCTTCAAACGTGAGGTCAGGAGAGATGTGCGCGCGCAAAATGACAGGATTCACGAAGTATCCGATCACTGAGCTCAACGCTGCCTTGCCGCGTCCGGATGTTGGCGAGCCGACAAGCAGATCTTCCTGTCCGGTGTAGCGATACAGAAGCACCTGAAACGCCGCGAGCAACGTCGTGTAGAGCGTGGTGTTGTAGTCGTGCGCAAGCTGTTTGAGTTTCGCGGTCAGTTCAGCGTCGAGATAAAAACGTTCGTTAGCTCCGGCGTAACTCTGCACCGGCGGCCGTGGTTTAGACACAGGCAGATTCAGGACGGTCTGCGCGCCGTGCAATTGCTTTTGCCAGTAGTTCCACAGGCGTTCACCTTCGGGGCCCTCGAGCATTGCTGCCTGCGATCGAGAGTATTCGAGGTAGTCGATCGGCAGTGGTGGGAAATCGATGCTCGAGTTGCGCGTTTGAGCTTCGTAGATCAAGCCCAGCTCGTTGATCAGCAGGGCCATGGACCAGAAATCGAGAATGATGTGATGCGCGACGAAGAGCAGCACATACTCATCTTCTGCTCGCCTCGACAAGCTGACACGCAGAAGCGGGCCTCGCGTAAGATCGAAACTAACATCGCCGCCGTCCTTTTCGTCGAGACGGATCTCCACACGCGCATTAACTCGTTGCACCGGAGTTTCAGACTCGACCGGGAACGTTGTGCGCAGTGCCGGATGACGCTGGACGAGTGTGTCCAGCGCTCGTTGCAAAGCAGCCGTGTTGACCGGCGAGTAAATACGCGCCGCTGCTGCGACGTGGTAAGCAGCACTTTCAGGAGCGAGCTCATGCAAAAACCACAACGCTCTCTGACCGTAAGACAGCGGAGCCTCATTCGATTCCATGCGCTCCGTTGCCACCCTCGACTCTCGCGCCTGACTTGAAATGAGTCCCGCAAGTTGCCCCACGGTACTCTGAAGCACGTCCGCGACACTCAAACTCACACCGTGCGTCGTCTCAATCGCGTGCGTAAGTTCCACCGCCATCAACGAATCAACGCCGTAATAAGCAACCGGATGTTTACTGTTTATTTGCCGCGGATCTACGCGGATCCACGCGGATAAAGCATCGATCAACCACTCTTCGATCTGATCCGCGTTAATCGTGTTTTTGTCTGCGTCATCCGCGGTTCCCGTATCGGCTGTCCAGGTTGCGAGCGGTTGGAACTCATCATTCAAGAACCTTGCCTTGCACGCATACCGTTGAATCTTCCCACTCGACGTCTTCGGCAAACTTCCCGGCTTGAGCAACACGATCGCATAAACCTGTAGCTCGTGCTCCTCGCTCACCGCCTGCCGGATCGCGCCAATCACGTCTTCGTCATGTTTCCGATCCACCTCATGCGCGATGACGAGACGCTCTTCGCCATCCACATCGACTGAAAACGCCGCGCCGCCACCCGGCCGCAAACTCGCATGACTCTGTTCAACTGTTAACTCGATGTCGTGTGGATAATAATTACGCCCGCGGATGATGATCAGATCCTTCAAGCGTCCGCTGACAAACAGTTCGCCTTCTTCGATGAATCCTAGATCTCCGGTCCGCAGAAAAGGTCCCTTGCCTGTATCAGAAATGTAGGCTTTGAACGTCGCCTCTGATTCCTCAGGACGACGCCAGTAACCCTGCGCGACGTTCGCGCCTGCAACCCAGATCTCGCCGATCGATCCTGACGGGCATTCACACAAAGAAACAGGGTCGACTATCACAATCTCCTGGTCCAACCAGCTCCGGCCCGAACCAACCAAACGCGCGCCTGCCACAACGGGCGGCTCCGACTTCAATCCACCAGCAACAAAGAGGGTCGCTTCAGCCAGGCCGTAGCACGGAAAGAAAGCCTCACGCCGGAAACCGCATGAGCCAAACGCTTCCACAAACCGCTCGATCGTGCTCTGCCGGATCGGCTCGGCGCCGTTGAATGCAACTGTCCAACTACTCAGATCCAGTTCCGCTCTTTGCTCTGGTCCAACCTTGCGCACGCATAGATCGTAAGCGAAGTTTGGACCACCGCTGGTCGTCGCTCGATAGCGTGAGATCGCTTCCAGCCAACGAGCAGGTCTCTGCAGGAAGCTCAACGGCGACATCAGAACGCAAGGCGCACCGCAATACATCGATTGCAGCACGTTTCCGATCAGGCCCATGTCGTGGTAGAGCGGCAACCAACCCAGAATGATCGATTGCTCGCTCTGCTCGAACGCCGTCTGGATCATGCGCTGATTGTGAAGAAGGTTATCGTGAGTGAGCACGACACCTTTCGGCGTGGAAGTTGAGCCCGAGGTGTACTGAATGAACGCCAGTGAGTTGGCCGCGATGTCTTTGTCCTTCCACTCATGCTGCAACGTGCGATGGAGATCATCGGTCGCGATCGACTGAAGCGTCTTCAGTTCACTGTTCGAAAGACTCGAGATGATCTGGCTTGTCGCCAACACTGCATGCGGGCGCGCGTCTTTGACGATTGACACGAGTCGCGGTAGCGACCGTCGTGAGGTAGGTGGATAAACAGGCACAGCTACCGCGCCGGCATACAAACAACCGAAGAACGCAGCAATGTATTCAAGACCCGGCGGGTAGAGCAGTAAGACCGGTTGACCCTCGGCCCCGGCGCGTTGCAGGTGCACGGCAATCGCACGCGCCCGCTGGTCCAACTCGCGATAAGTCACACTGAGTTCGTCTGTTTCACCGTCGAGCAGAAATGTGTACGCATTCCTGTCCGGCTGTGACTCAGCGCGCGCACGCAGGAGTTCGACGAGGGTCTTGTATTCGAACTTCATCTGACCTGTTTCGACTAGCTGGCTTCGGCCGCTTTCGCTGCTGTAGTTGAGGCTATCAGGTCAAAATCGTCAGGAACTTTGAACTGCAACTCTTGCGTACAAAACTCTATCCATTCCGGTGTGACTCGATCGAAGATCACGTTTTCACCAGGCCAGATAAGCTCGGTGACAGTGAAATCCTGCTGCAGAAAAACCACGTCGTCGTCAGAGAGTTCGCGCGAATTTCCATTCTCATCCGCGTGAACAGTCTCCTCACTCCAATCACTGAACTTCCGCAATTCGCCAAGCAAGTAAGCGCGAGCATAGTCTCTGGAGGTTGAATCAGCGCTCGCTCCATTTACCGCTTGCTCAGCTTGCTTCAACAGTCGCGCGACGTCCGTGTGCTTTGCCGCCAGTGCAATCTTGTAAGGCGTTCGTTGATCTCGGCCCGTGCGAAAGACGTCGGCTCCGCGATTGAGTAGCAGATTGACGATCTCCACGCTTCCCTTTCCGGCGGCCCAGTTTAAAGGCGTCCAGCCCTGCTCATCCTGCTGATGGATGTCTGCGCCTGCGTTCAACGCTTCTTCAACTTTAGCTGGCTGACCTGTCTTCACAGCGTCGATTAACTGCAAGTCACTCATATAGCAACACTCCTGCGTGCAAAGTTGGGTAAACAATCGTTTTAATTACTGATGTGGCTCTGAGGCTCTTAATACTTGCTCGTGATGTTTCCGGCCGGGGCGGGCGCGAAAGAGAAAGTCTTACCGATGAAAGTTGAATCGCTGTAACTGAACGGCGACGGCACGATGTGATTCGGCCTGGCTTTCACTGTTAGATTCGTTAGTTCAGGAAATTCATACGATCGATCCACCACCTTCAAGACGAGCGGCTCGAAAGACTTAGTTTTGAGAAGCAGTTCGATACCTTCTCGCGGAGGCGCTGAGTAGATCAGCATCTGGCCTTTGGTTAAAGCGGGTGCGTCTGGTCCTTTAGTTAATGCTTGACCGTTAACAAAGGCTTCGGAAAACTCAGTGCCGGGATAAATAAAGAGCGTGGCAGCCTCTCGAACTGAGCTGACGCGCATGCGTATGAGTCTTGTTTGCTCCTGAACTTGATCGTCCAGGACCTTGATCTCCGGCGCGGGCTCGGTTGTAGCCGGGGCGGGCTGTTGTAGAAACACCGCGCCGTCCAGCCATGGAAGCCAATCATTCAGTGGCGCCGCCGTCGCGTCAGTCGACAGGAATTGAGAAGTCCATTCATCAGGACGTGCATCACCAGTGGCCCACACAGCCTTGCCGGTGTCGGCATTTAACGCATAGAAGATTTCATTGCTTTTGGGCTGCTGCTGGGGTTGTAAAAGCGCTGCCACGATGAAGCAAACAGCAGCCACCGTCGAAGCGGCCGGCAATAACCACCTGGAACTACTCGCTATCAGCTCGAAATTGATTACTAACAATCCAAGCAACAACGTAACCGGCACTACGATGACGGTCGTCAGACTAATTCCGGTAGCGACAAAGACCTGATAAGCCAGTGGCGATATCAGGATGATGCCGGGAACTGCGCACACAGCGGATATGAAACCGAGTTTAGTTAGAGACAACTTCTCCGCCGGCAAAGTGAACCTGAGGATCCACGCGATAGTTGCAAACAAGAGCGGCCACGCCAGCAGATAACTCCCACCCGGAAAATAGATGTGCGACACGATCAGCAAAAGCAAAAACCAGAGGAGCGCGCCCGTAGCGAGATTTTCAACGCTCACCTTTTTTCTGAACAGACCGCAGACGAGGGTAGTGATCGCAACGGTCAGAAGAACAAAGCCTGTCAGATATAGATGGTTGGTCCAGGTATCACCCTGCTGGAAGAACGTTTGTGAACCTGCGATTGCGTCGACCATCCACCAGGCCAACATCACCAGCAAGCTCGCGCCAATCATGCTCAGCAACAACGCGAGAAATCCCCATGCCTGACCTGATAACGTCAATAGTCCTCGTCGTACCCCCAGGCCAATCACGCCGAAAGTGACGAGCGCCACGAGCGTCGTCAGCACGAGTGCTGTCGTTTGCGAGTAATGGATCAACGTTCTTCCGAACAGATCGAAGTACACGGCCTTACTCCTGCTGATCGGCGCATTCAGGTCTGAATTCCCGAACGTGCGAGCAAGAGCGAGTGCATACGTCCCATGATGTTGCAGGCTTCGCTCATCGAGATTGGATATGTTGTCGAGACTGGAATGATAAGCGGCTACACCTTCGATGTAAGCGAAGTTCAGACCGTTCATGCCGGCCTTTTGGAAGACAGTGAAGTCCGTTTCGTTCGGAAGATACTTGTAAATATCGGCTGAGAGTGAGTTAGCTACCGGCCGGCTTACACTTTCAGCAAGCTCGCCAATCAACCGATCGTTCTCGTCGCTTGTTTGAAACATGATTGATGGGCCATGGTTTCCGCGTGCTTCGAAGTTGAGTACCACGCCGACGTCTTTGGCCCATGGATGCTGCTGAACAAATGCGATAGCGCCGAGTAGTCCGATTTCTTCGCCGTCTGTCGCAAGAAAGATCACGTCGTTCTGCAAAGGTGCGCTTGCTTTCAGCGCGCGCAGAGTTTCGAGCAAACTCACAACCGCAGCGCCATTGTCGCTGGCTCCGAGGCTTGTCGGCGCCGCATCGTAGTGCGCAACCAGCAGGACCGCGCGCGAGTTGGCAGTGCCCTGGAGTTTCGCGATGATGTTGTGGACGGTGGCCGCGCGGTAAGAGAACTCCCAGTTGGGATTGACGGCAGTTGTCTTCTGCACTTGCGGCTGCAGGCCCATCTCCACCAGCTCGGCGAAAATGTAATCGCGTACTGCCGCGTGTGCGGGTGAACCGATCGGACGTGGCTTCGCTGCGATTGCTTTCAGATACTCGCCTGCGCGCGCCGAAGAGAATTCGGTTGCCGGTGCGTTTGCGTTGATGGCTGGTGGAGTCAGCGACAGGATAGACAGAAGACCGAGGCAGGCTGCAAAGCCTAACGTCACGATACCAGGCACCACCTTCACGAGCAGATGACGCCTGCGAAATCCAGTCAAAGGTACGGTCCTCGACAGAATTACGTCGTCGTTTGTCATCCCTGTTGTCCGTGAAGAACGCAGGCTACCGCCATTTAAGCCGTTGGCTTAAGACTGGAACTGGGATCGTTTCAGACCCCGAATCTTGTTGGAGAGAGAGATAGATCTGAGAGTGTGTGACGCTCTCACATCTACGGACAAACCCAGCTACTTGCTTTCAAAACGTAATTCACCGGCCCACGTGACGGTTATCAAACGTCAACGGAAAGCAACGCAAACGGAAAGCAACGCACACCCTTGCCTTGTTCTGGGGGGAGTCGCCAGAGATAAAGCGGGGCGAGGATAATAATCAGACTCAGCTACGCGCGTCAGTCTTGTGGGCGACTCAGTCTGGAGATTGACACAATCTAAAATCGACGAAGCCCCACGGCCGGTTACACGGTCCTACTGTTGGACCATGTCAAACGATCCAGAAACTTCTCAGCCGGTTCAAAATTTTGGACGGCTCGCCCTATTTCTTCACGCACTCGGCAAACAGGTTTATCCCCTGCTGTTCAAATCTCATGTTCGAGCAGTCGCTCTGAAACAAAGAGGCTCGAAACAGGCGGTTCATGTCGTCCTCGGTGCGATGGATAAGACGCCAGTCGAGTAAGTGGTCCATCAGCGGTTTGTCCGGGTTGCGCGGGTGAAAGTTACCCAGAATCACTTTGCCTCCCGGCAGCAGAGCTTTGTGAATGTAGTTCAAAAGCTTGATCACAAACTTATCGCTGAAGTAATCGATCAATCCGATGCTGTAGATCAGGTCCTGATCCCGAAGTTGGATCTGTTCTCGCCCTGTTATCAGGTAAACGAGGTTCGAGTTGAGCAGACGCATTTGTTGCTGCAAACGAGCACGATCCCGCCGCTCCGCAACAAACGCGAGCGCCTGGAGATCGATGTCGATCAGCGTCGCTGTCAGCTTTGTGGGATCGTCGAGTTTCTCGTAGACGTCAAATACTTCGGCGGCTGGACCGCAAGCGAGACTCGTGATGCGTGCAGGCGCTTCGCCCTTTGCAGCCACCACGGCGTTGATCTCCTCGGCGAGTAGTGGTCGCCGATTTCGCACTGCTACTGCGGCCGCTATATTCAAGAAGCAGCGATCGAGTACTGAGCCGATGCGGCCACGCCCAGCCGGCGTGTTTTGATAGATCTGATGAATGCTCAAGAAGTCGCCGGCGTATCCGCGTGGTTTCGAATACCAGCGCTCGGCGGTATTCGTCAGCAGCAGGTAGGGCAACAGGTCAGACTGGATTTTTGCGCCGAGCTCTTCGCTATCGATTGAACGCAACTTTGCGTTGCAGTCGCGAAAGGCGTTCTCCACGTCGTCAACGAGATGGGCAGGCACGATGTCGTTGTTCTTCAAAGCCTGCCGATCGGCTTCGACCAGAATGCGTTTGAATTTAGCAACGGCTGATTCGAGGGTTGATACTGGCGTCGGGTTTCTCGCGATGAGTTCTGTCCAACGAAGTGGGATATCAAGAGTTTGTTGAATTACGGTTTGCATGATTAAGCTCCTTTATAAGTTCGTCACATTCAGTAGTGGTCGATCGTCAAGAAACATCACCGCAGATTTTTGTTTGAAAATATCGTGATGATGACGCACTTTCACCGCATGTTTTTACGCGTTAACAAAGAGCGCGGTACGTTTCGGCTTGGAGCTTTGCGGAGGAGTTTCGGAGAGTCCGGCGATCGGTGGGTTTATTCGATCTTTAGAGACTGGGATACGAGGCTTGCCACTTCAGCATGATGTTTGGACCAGGTTTCCCACACCGCCTGTGCCCAGTCTTTCACGACCCTGATGTGATCTTCAGTTGTATCGCAGAAAGCGACGTCGAAGACTGTTAGCGCCGCGCGTTCAGTTGGTGGTACGTAGTGAGGCCAGACTTCGATCGCGGCGACGAGCTGCTGAAGTAATGGCGGTATGTAAGGTGAGCGAATGCCCTTTTCCAGCGCCAGGTAAAGTCCATACAAGTGAACGCCGAGTGACTTATCCGGATGTGGTCCACCGGCATGTTGGACCGCGTATGAATCTACAGTGAGTTGATGGACCTGGCCGAACACGACGGCGTCGCAGCATTCGCGCCCGAGCACCTCAGTGTACAAGTCCCAGCACTCTTCGCTCACGTTGTAATAACCGCGCGAAGTAGTTCTGTTCGTGCGCGCGGGCATCCGCAATCCGCAACCAGGACAGAAAGTTTCCTGCAGCACAGTCATGATCTGTGGCCTTCCCCTTCACCCAACAATCGAGAACGTAGATACGCGAGTGCCGGCAAACAGGTTCTTCAAAGCTGATAATCTCCATCGTTTCCACCTATCACGGGACCTTCCGGATATGAACAACCACGACGTATCGGTTTGATGAATAGTGACGGCACTGATTTTCGCGTGATTACGACGGGCGAGGCGAACGATCAGGTGCCAAACTGGTCCC